>DATBMR010000228.1:0-11193 GCA_036554745.1 Binatia bacterium | reverse complement strand
GGGATAGGGAACCGAAATATTTTTCGGCACGATGACATGGTCGGCAACCGTCAAGCAGTAAAACCCCAACGCCTCCGCTTGCTGGGCGAAGCGCACCAGATCTTCCGCCTTAACGGTGGCCGTGGATGCGGGTAGATGAAGTCCAAAATTCATGATTGTTCATCCGTTCTGTAATGGGAGCAAGTCGAACCTTCGATCCAATGCGAGCTGACCACGAAGCAGTCGGAGCGCACGAACGTTTGGCTTCTACCGTTGTTCCGAGGAGCGGCGACCAAAATCTGCAGCCAGAGAATCTAGCAAAAACACGCGCTTCTTACTTCTTTCAGCACGAGACAAAACAGCAAAAATCCAACTGTCCGAGCGGCGCGTGAAATGCCGTCAGCGAATTCCTACGTGTGCTTCGCGACCTTCGTGGTGAACGTCTGTATACCTACGGCGAAGCACTTGCCAGCCTCGCGGTCGGCTGGAGCGCAATGTTGTCGCCGACGCTGATCATGCCGTCGGCGAGAATAGCCGCTTTCAAGCCGCTGCGGTGATGCAACGCCGAAAAGATTCCCGGCATTTTCGTTACTTTGACCAGATGACCGCAAGGCTCGAACAGGCGGATACCCCGCATGCGCACGCCACCGACAGTGAATTCCCGGTGAAGCAATTCGACCAGCGGCACGCCGCGCGTGACGATGTTGCGACGGGTTTTGTCGGCGATGGATTCAACCCCCAGCTCCTTGGCGGCGAGCTCGAGCACCTCGCTTTCAATCAGACTGACGGCTTTGTCGGAGCGATTGACGACACTCCATGAGTCCCGCAGGAAGCGATCACCTACCAAGCCGCGGTCGGCTAAGGCGCGCACTTCGGGTAGCGAAACCATGTCCGCCGCGGGTTCCGGAGCGACGAAAATCCCAACCACGGTTCCTCGCCACGCAGCGGCACCCGGTTTGAAGCCGCGCCACAATCCGACCGGCATTTCTTCGGGCATCGGACGAACAGCTTGCGCCATAATTCCTCCTCAAAACGACGCCGGCCACTGAGATATCTCAGTGGCCGGCGCATGACCACAATCATTTGGAACCTGCAGAAATTATCCCGCCGAGTCGGCAAAGAACTTCGTGTCGTAAATCGGCTCCACGGTCTTGTTCTCCGCTGACTCCGCGAGCAGCGGCTTGCCATCCGGACGCACCCGCATCTCAACAGCGCCCTCGGGTTTGCCCTTGATGCCGGCGCCAACGCGGATCACCACCAGGTTTTCTTTACCGGTGTTAAGATAACGATAATAGGCCCCCTTGGGGATCATGACTCCCTGATGTTTTTCGACTTTGATCTCGTTGCCCTTTTCGTCGAACACGCTCATCTGGCCTTCGAGCACGATGAAGGCATGATCTTCATCGAGGTGAGTATGAATCTCATTCTCTCCGCCCTCGTAATTGATCTTGGTGTGAATCCACATGTTCTCGGCTTCGGCGACCAACTGCGTGATCCGTCCTTGCTTCATGTATGGAGTTCGAAGCGAGAACTTTTGCGTCTTGGGTTTTTCCGTCGGGTCCAGTTTCCTCGCTGCTTGCATTTACGAATACTCCTTTCGAGCCGTTGTTTTTAGTTGTTGATGCCATCGAGCCTGAGATCGTAAAGCCTGATGACGTTTTCCCGTACGACTTTGCCGAGGATGTCTTTGGGCAGATGACCCAACTCGCGTGCGATGACGTCGCGGGAATGCGGCCAAGTCGAGGCCGCATGCGGGTAGTCATTGGACCACATGAAGGTGTCCTGGCCGAAATCCTCCATTAGGCGGCCTCCCGCCGGATCGCTGAAGAATGTGGCGTAGACCTGCTCGGCGACATACTCGCCAGGAAGCTTTTTCATGTACGGGAGCGGCGCCTTGGGGCTATGGCGAATGAAATATTTGTCCCATTCGTGCACGAAGAACGGGATCCACCCGACTTCGTTTTCGACGTAGACGAATTTCAGCTTGGGGAATCGCGCCATGACACCGCTGAAGACGAGATCGAACAGCGTGTTGGCGGCATCCGCCAGCTTCTGATTGACCGTCATCCTGTAGGTATCGAGGCCTTTGCGCTCGAAGCGGCTGTAGTTGAATCCCGTCAGGATGTGGAGGTTCGGCGGCATGTTGAGCGCTTCCGACGCCTCCCAGAACGGATCATAGTAATCGCTGGTGAACGGCAAGTGTTCTGGCGGCACTTGCCAGATCAGCGAACCGACCAAGCCGGCTTTTTTACAGCGCTCGAGCTCCTTGATGGCGTTCTTGATATTATAGAGGGAGATCATCGGGATGCCGACCAACCGGCCCGGAGCGACGTTGCAGTAATCGATCAGCCAATCGTTGGCGATCCTGAAACAGGCCTCCTGCAATTCGGCATCTTCAAGAGCGAACAACCGCAGTCCGAAGGTAGGATAGAGTACCTCGGCCGAGACGCCGTCGACCTCCATTTCGCCAAGCCGCGCTCTGGGATCCCAACCTCCCGGTTTTTCGCCGGCGGAATTACGCTGCGGGAACTTCGGGTATTTGGCGAGGAGACTCGGCGTCAGATTGTTCTCCCAGAGATCGACCGGCTCCATGATGTGCGAATCGGCCGACACGATCTTCTGACCGGCGAGCACTTCTTCCGCGGGGCGCTTGACGGCAGCAACGCTCATATTTTTTCCTCCTATCCTAGAACTCAATTTTCTTTAATCATTATGCCTTTTTCCCATTTTTGTCCAGGCCGTGGAGCGAGTTGCCTAGAGGAGGCAGTGATTTGTTGCACACGCGAATCCTTCTCGCGTTTCCCCGGATAGTAGGATCAGTTTTACTTTGAGCGGCGAGCGAAGCATCGGCTTGTGCCATCGTCGTATAGCGGCGGTGTAGGTAGACATTGCTGTGCCCATACGTTAAACCGGTAAATGCAATGACGGCCGCCGCACGTATTATAATTCGCTGCTTGTTTTTGCTCGCGCTCGCGCTGCCTGTAGAAGCCGCTGAAGCTGAAAATGCCTTTCGCAACGCCGTCAAACTGCAGCGTGCAGGCAAGCACAAAGAAGCCGTCGCCGCCTACGACCTGGCCATCAAGGCCAATCCCAAAAGCGCGGAGGCTTACATCGGTCGCGGCAGCGCGCTTGCCAAAATGGCAATGCATGAGCACGCGCTCAAAGACTACGATGACGCGCTCCGCCTAAATCCCAATCTCGCGGATGCCTACTATCTCCGCGGCAACTCCCACAATGAGATGAAACAGTATGACGAGGCGGTGAAAAATTATGACGAGGCGCTGCGCCGCAACCCTAAATTTGCGGACGCCTACTTCAATCGAGGCGTAGCGTTTTACCGCCTGGGTCAGCTCGAAAAATCACTGCAAGATTTCAACCAGGCGCAGCAGCTCAACCCGAAGGACCCTGAGATCTACGCCCAGCGGGGTCTCGCCCAGCGCCGTCTCGGCAACCCGGAACGGGCGGTTGCAGATTACAGCGAAGCGATCAAGCTGAATCCCAAAAACCCGGAAACTTACAACAACCGCGCCAACGCTTATTCGCTGCTCGGAAAATATGACGAGGCTGTCAAAGATTACGATGAAGCAATCAAGCTGGATTCGAAAAACGCGAGGATCTATGCCAACCGGGGTGCGATTAAATTGCGCCAGCGGAAAACCGCCGAAGCTCGTAAAGATTTACAGAAAGCGATGGACTTGGACCCCAGTCTGAAAACGAAACTTGAACCATTGATGACGCTCGATGCGCCACAGCGATAATCCATGACCGTTATTCTTTTCATACTCGGCCTGATGATGGCGACGCTCGGCGCTTTGGCGGCGCCGTGCCCGGCGGGCGAAGTTCGGGAGCCGTTGAAGGCCGCCCTTGAGCTACACGATGCCGGCAAGCTGAAAGAAGCGATCGCCGAATACGATAAGGTCATAAAAGTCTATCCCAAACTCGCCGAAGCCTACTTCAACCGCGGCAATGCGTACTATGATCTCGGCCAAGCTCGACAAGCGCTCCGAGATTACAACCAGGTCCTGCGTTTGCACCCGAAAGATGCCGAGGCATACTACAATCGTGGCAACTCCCATCGCCGGCTGAAGCAGCCGCAGGCAGCGCTCAAAGATTACAGTGCCGCGATCAAACTCAATCCCGAGGACATTCGGAGCTACATCAATCGCGGCAGCTTGCATTTCGACGCGCGGAACTACGAAGCCGCAGTCAAAGATTTCAGCGAAGCGATCCGCATCGACCCCAAGGACGCGCAAAGCCACTACAATCGCGGCAACGCCTATTTGGCATTGAACAAGCGCGACGAAGCCATCCGCGATTTTGATGCTGCGCTGAACCGCGACTCGAAATTGGCCGACGCGTATTACAACCGGGGGATCGCCTATGCAGACGCGGAAAAATACGAAGAAGCGATCCGCGATTTCGATGAAGTGTTGCGGCTCGATCCGCAATCGGCTGAAGCGTTTTACAATCGTGGGCTGGCGAAAATGAGACTCGGAAAATTCGCGGAGTCGATTGACGATTACAGTGAAGCGATGCGCCTGAATCCGAAAGATCCCGAAGCGCCGTTCAACCGCGGTTTGGCCTATCTGCGCACCGACAAGTACGAATATGCGGCGCGGGACTTCACCGAAGTGATCAGCATGCAACCAAAGAACGCTGATGCCTACGTGTATCGCGGCCTTATTCGCGTCTATCAGGACCAGCAAAAAGATGCCGACGCCGATTTTGCCAAGGCTTTCCAGCTCGACCCGGGGTTGAAAAGGAAGATTCAACCGATCATCGACGAAGCCCGGATGAAAGTGAAAGAAGCCCGAAAATAGGGTGAGACGAACAGACGCAAATGGCCGAAGCGAATATCCTCGGTGGCTTGCTCGGTGGAGCTTTAATCGGTACGGCCGCCGCTCTGCTGTTGGCAATTAACGGGCGCATTGCCGGCATTTCAGGAATTGTTGGCGGCTTGATCACGTCGCGTGAACGCGGTGAACGATCTTGGCGTCTGGCGTTTTTATTGGGCCTGATCACCGGGCCCACCCTTTATCGGCTGGTTTATGGCGAGCTGCCGCTTCAAATGGAAGCCGATGGGCCGGTGCTCCTTGCGGCCGGATTGTTGGTCGGCTTCGGTACTCGGCTAGGTTCTGGCTGCACGTCCGGCCATGGAGTTTGCGGACTCGCGCGGTTATCACCCCGCTCCTTGGCGGCGACACTCACTTTTATGAGCTTTGGAATCGCGACCGTCTATATCGTTAAAAATTTATTCTGATGCTACGCGTTGTTACAAGTTTCGCGGTCGCTGTCGTGTTCGGTTTCGGGCTTGCGCTATCCGAAATGATCAACCCGGCCAGAGTCATCGGCTTTCTCGATATCACCGGGCGATTGGATCCGACGCTCGCTTTTGTGATGGCCGGGGCGTTAGCCGTAACGCTGCCACTATTCCGTTTCATTTTTCGCCGACCCTGTCCGATATTGGATCGTCATTTTTATCTCCCGGCTAAGTCACAAATCGATCCCCCGCTCATGATCGGCGCCGCTATTTTTGGCATCGGTTGGGGGCTCGCCGGATTTTGCCCCGGTCCGGCAGTGGCGGGGCTCGCGTCTGGTAATCCGAGTGTGTTCTTGTTCGTTGCCGCGATGATCGCCGGCCAATGGCTCTGTGCTAAGACGTACGGTTAACGACGGCTCTGCGGCGGCCAGATGAAAACGACTTGCGCAGAGCGATGTACGCAATCATTTCAGAACAATAGTCGCTTGACTCGATCGTGGTTGTTTCGTTAGCTACAGCGAATCCACGCATATCAGGGAGGGAATCATGGGACAGATGATTGCTTTTAAACGGCCTGACGGCACCGATTGCCGCGGTTATCTAGCCGGTCCCGACGATGGACCCGGACTCGTCGTGATTCAAGAATGGTGGGGTTTAAATGATCAAATCAAAGGCGTGGCGGACCGTCTCGCCGCCCTTGGCTATCGCGCTCTGGTGCCCGACCTCTATAAAGGCAAAGTCACTGTCGATGCGGCCGAGGCGAATCATCTGATGACCAATCTGAATTTCGCCGAGGCGGCCACCCAGGATATTCGTGGTGCGACGCAATATCTGAAACAGAAGAGCGCGAAGGCCGGAGTCGTCGGTTTTTGCATGGGCGGCGCCCTCACCGTCCTGGCCGCCATGTACGTGCCGGAAGGCGACGCATACTCCTCATGGTACGGCTTTCCCCCCGACGAAGCCGGCGATGTGAAGGCCATCCGGAAACCTTTGCAGCTTCATTTTGCCGAAGAGGACGGGTTTTTTACTCCCGACAAGGCCAAGGCTCTCGAAGCAAAGTTGCGCGAAGGGAAGGTGCCTTTCGAATCTTATTGGTATAAAGCCGGTCATGCCTTCGGCAACGAAACCGGCCCGTATTACACAGCCGATGCGGCGAAGTCGGCCTGGGAGCGCACAACGAATTTTCTCGCCAAGCATCTGAAATAAACTTAGGGGCAGCGCCGAGACAGCCGCTCTGCGCTCCCGATCCATCGCTAATGGGCGAAACTCGCGTCGATCTGTTACATCTGCTGGAAGACCTGCGGGATGCCTACCCGGGCTCCCTCGAGGAATCCATTCTCACAGAAATTATGGCCAACGCGCTCGATTCAGGCGCGTCGCTCATTTCCTTTGCGTCCGATCCGACGCAAAGCACGCTAACCGCGGTGGATAATGGCTCGGGGATGCAGCGTCGCGAACTGGCGCGTTTTCATGACATTGCGGCAAGTACTAAGATTCGCGGCCAAGGCATCGGCTTCGCCGGCGTCGGCATCAAGCTCGGCCTGTTGGTCTGTGACGAAGTTCTGGCCGAGACCCGTCGTTCAAAAAACCACGTGGCGACGTCCTGGCACATGGCGTCACGCCATCGGGCACCGTGGAAGTGGACGCCACCTCCCGGCCTAGTCAGTGAACGCGGCACGGCTGTACGTCTCAAGTTGCGCAACCCGCTCTCCCCGTTGCTCGATCCTGGATTTGTCGAGGTCACGCTGCGCCGTCATTTTGAGCCGCTACTCGATCCCACTTTCGATGAGTTGCTCGCGCCGCATTATCCGAAGGGTGTTGCAATTCAAATCAATGGTCGCCGACTGGAGCGGCGCCGTTTGAGCGCACCGCTCCACGCTTCCCTGGAAATCCGTCTGCTGCGCAAGCGCAAGCCTTCAGCGCTGGGTTATTTGTTTCGCCAAGAGAGCACGCAACCGGAAGACCGCCGCGGCCTGGCGATCAGCACCTACGGCAAGGTGATCCGGCGCGGTTGGGATTGGTTGGGTATGACACCGAGTATGCCGGAACGGATCGGTGGCTTGATCGAAGTGCCGGAGCTGGCAGCGTGTTTGACGCTTAACAAAGGCGACTTTATTCGCACCGGTGCGCGTGGAGCAACCTATTTGGCTTTTCGCAGAGCGATTCAGCAGGCGGTCGCCCAACAACTCACCCAGTGGGGTGACATCCAATCCGCTAGCGAGCAAGCGCCGCCGCGCGAGGTGCGGCCGCTGCAGCGCGATTTGGCCCATCTGTTGGAAGATTTGGCTGTCGAGTTTCCGCTACTATCCAGCTTGGTCGAACAGCGTGCCGGTGGGCAAAAGCGACTGCCGTTCGGTGGCCGCGGCATGGCCGGCGACGGACGATCTTTTCTTGCGGCAGCAATCACCGCGGCCGTAACAGCCGAGCAGCCGACTGGAGAGCAGACTGTCGGCCCATCGATTTCAGCGGGTGAAGAACATCCCCCATCGAACGGTTTCGAGTCACCCCAACAGGCGACCAAAGGCGCTTCGATCCTGCCAGCAACCGGTGGCACGCGCCGTCCGGCGCACTATAGCCTCGATATTCAGTTCGACGATCGGCCGGATGATCTCAATCTAGGACGGTTGATTGAATCCACGGTCTGGGTCAACCGCGCCCATCCCGCCTACCGCCGCGCGCTGGCTTCGCGTTCGCTGGGTTATCATATCGCGCTTACCGTGGCCCTTGCGCTCGCTCCGCTCGCGGTAGAGCCAGCCCAGCACAGCCAGTTTGTGCTCACGTTTCTGTCGCGCTGGGGCGAAGCTATCGACAAGCCCGGGCGTCGAGCGGATCGTGCCTGAATCTTCGCCAGCTTCAACGAATTGATTGATCAGCTTATGCTCGTTTGTCGAGAACGAAAAGGTGCAAACGCGGCTCAGATGGGTAACCCGGGATAGGGGTGCGCGGGACCGATCGCGATAATCACCCGACCTTGCCTTGCCTTCCCGTCAAGAGGAAGGTGGCGCGAGCGCGTGCGGGTCTGGCACAAAGCCGCCGCGTTCAATCTCGCACGATGCTACCGGCGGTGGTCACGACAAACGCCGCGTTCGCCGGGTCGCGAAGAATTCCCTTGGGATCATCCCCGCGCAGCGCCGCCTGGATCGCCTTTCTGAGTATGTTACGGAACATCACCACACCCTTGTCGGAGGTGACCAGGTGTTCCAAGCCATGCAGCGCGATCGGGCCTTGGCCCTCGACCGCTTCCTTATCATCGGGGTGACGCTGGGTGAATTCATAGGTCGTGTTTTTCCGTCCGCCGGGCGCAAGCTGCTCTCGCCCCGAAAGCGTCCCGCCCTCGCCGTCCGGCAGCCAACGGAGGCTCGCGCCGAGTTGATGCGTATCGTCGAGCGGCACGCAGTAGGTGACCGCGCGGACGCGCTCCGTCTTCGGCTCATCGGTATAGACGAGGTGGACGTTCAGCGGCATGATCATCTCCCAGATAAGCTCCCACCACTTACCGTTTTCCAACTTACGACTTAAGACGAAGCGCATGCCCATTTCGGTTTCTTCGTAACGCAAAGAATCAGGACGGATGCCATAGGTCGGCGACGGAAACTGCGGCCCGCTGTGCAGCGTGTGCAGCCAAAACGTGTGTAGCGCATCCATCAAGTTTTCTTCGGCCTGAAGCCAGTTGCAATTAACCGGACCGCCCACTCGCGGCCCCATGCGCGCCTTGAGTTGCCCGCCGGCTCTTTGCCAGACATCGTAGAGCGGAAATTCCGGCATTTTCTCGAGAGGTCCCATGTAAGCGAACACCAATCCGCCGAACTCGCGCACCGGATAACACGGGTGCTGGATCTGTTTCAGGAAAGGGTTGCTCGACGGCTCGAGCGGCATCTCCAGGACGTTGCCTTCGATATCGTAGAGCCAGCCGTGATAGCAGCAACGAAGACCGCGTTCTTCGACGCGGCCGTATTCCAGTGAGGTGCCGCGATGGCTGCAGCGAAAGAACAGTAGCCCCGCTCGACCGCGACCGTCGCGAAATGCGATCAGGTCCTCGCCTAGGATACGCACTGTTTTTGGCAAATCGCCGAGATCAGCCGATAAACATATCGGCTGCCAATAGCGGCGCATTAACTCGCCGCAAGGCGTACCCGGCCCGACCTGCGTGAGCGTCGGATCGGGTTCGGGGATCTTCAGACCATATGCGCTCCTCATGTTCGAACCTCCCGCCAATGCTTGGCTTGCCAGCGCGGATCGCCCACTCACGAGACAGATTTACGACACTTTGTCGGCCAGCCGTGGAAGAGCCGAAGGCTCGATCGCCATGCGTGGCGCTTGGACCTCCGACATTCAGCCCCTCGCAACCACTGTGTGACAAGTCAAACCAAGAGCCGTCAGTAGGATGCCGGTTTGCGAAGTTGAGCCGTTTGGAAGTTTCTGTCTTGCATGGCGGCGATTTTTTCATCGCGAGCGATGCGGAAGCGACGCAATTCGCTGCCGGACAGCCTTTCACCGGAGCCAATGCGCGCGATGAGATAGTCCAGTTTTTCACGGTCATGGGAAAATTCAAAGTGAAGGTGCGGCCCGGTGCTGTAACCTGTGCCGCCAACGTAACCGATCACCTCGCCGGTTTTGACTGGTTTCCCAACCGCAATGTTAGGGCCAAAAGCCGAGAGGTGGCCATAGGACGAGACGTAACCGTTGCCGTGATTTATTTCGACGCGATAACCGTAACCGCCGTGCCAATCGGCGAATTCGACAACACCTTGCCCAACCGCGATCACCGGCGTACCATCAGCTGCCACATAATCGATCGCTTCGTGCCGTCGAATGTTACCCGTCAGTGGATCCGGTCTCGCAAGATCAAAGGTCGATGATATGCGATCATATTGCAGCGGCGCGGCCAAGAATCGCCGCGGCAATCGGATGCCCGCGTTGTCAAAATATCGCGGCTGTCCGTTCGCGTCGCCGTATTCAAACGCGCTGTAATTTTCACTGCCAATCCTTAGCGATGCGGCACTGACGGGTCCGAGCGTCCGCCGTCCCTCCGCATCAAACCGCTCGGTCACGATAACGGCGAAAGCGTCGCCGGATTGACTATCTCGTAGCACATCGAGATCGGACACAAAAATTTCTTGCAGCTGCGTAACGTGTTCCGACCCGAGACCGGCGCGCACCAGGCTGCGAGCAAAGTCATCGGTTACCCTGCCGCGAACCACCTTGAGCCAAGACGAGAAGGGCAATGCCCATTGATTAACCAGCCAGCCGTCGGCGGTGGCATCCGCCCGCACCACTCGCTTCGCCAACACGACTTCGAACGCATGCACACGATCGTCCTCTGTGTCGATCACGAGATCGACCTCCTGTCCGACCGGCAGCGCCCGCGGGTTGACAAAGGGACGAAGCTTTTGGATCAAATTTTGCGCCGATGTGCGATCCAAGCCGCGCCGAACCAACAAGCTCGCCAAACTCTCCCCTGACTCTAAACGCAACTTCACTCGTTGATGGCGATCCTCCCCGCTCTCGTTAAAATCGGCGCTCGGCTGCGCAGTCAAAGTCACCGGAACAGTACTGCGAAACAAGCACCCGAGTAACAAGAGAAACAGCATAAACATGCGAGCCAGTGAAGCACAGAACAACCGGGTAGGAAATCCGTCGTCGGGGAAAAGCCTAGCCATGGAGGTGTCCGAGTTGATCGAAAATGTTGGCCCGTTTTTATAGGACTTCGACCCAGCATTCAACTCCTGGCCAGCAATTTTCCGAATCTTCCATGTATGGCCAAGCTTGCCATTGGTTCTATAAGGCCATGAGGCATTCGCTAACGATGCACGTTACTAATGAGTGCGTTATTTAGAGACCATGCGGCTGCGTTACGACCGCGGGCCGACCCTTCCAATCGCGGTCAATGGGTCTGTGCCTTGATGGGCCACCGCCCCATCCTCTCCGTGGTGACAATAACCTAGCGGCTGGGC
>DATBMR010000159.1:0-36159 GCA_036554745.1 Binatia bacterium | reverse complement strand
CGCAGCCTCTCCATCCTCGGCGGTTTGGTCGAAGGCGGCGAGTTGAGCAAGGTGGTGCGTTCGCTCGTCGAAGCCGTGCGCGCGGGAAAGTCTCTCGCCGCTTCCATGGGGGAACATCCCGAGATGTTCCCGAAAATCTACATCAACATGATCCGCGCTGGCGAGGCGGGCGGTATTCTTGAGGGCGTGCTGCGCTACCTGACCGAATACATGGATAGCACGCTCGCACTCAAGGAAGACATCAAATCGGCGCTGATCTATCCTGTGATTTTGGCCGCTGCCGCGGGAATTTCATTGGTGGTTTTGTTTGTGTTCGTGATACCGAAGTTCGCCGCGATTTTTCGCGATAATGGCAAGGCGCTGCCTTGGATCACCAAAATCGTCATCGGTTTCAGTCAGTTTTTGGCCGACTACGGTTGGACTCTTTTGCTGGTGTTGTGCGCGGCCGCGGTCGGCGCGATTTTCTACATCAGAACTGCGGAGGGAAGAAGCGAATGGGACCGGCTGAGTTTGCGCACCCCGCTGATCGGCGACTTGCTCCGTAAATTCGAGACCGCCCGCTTTTCGCGGACCCTGGCCGCGTTATTGAAGGGCGGGGTGCCGATGCTCGAAGCCTTGGGTACGGTTCAAGGCGTCGTCGCTAACCGGTTGCTTGCGCGCGCGATCAGCCAGGTGCAGGCGCGGGTGCGTGAAGGCAAAGGCATGGCGCGGCCGCTCGGAGAAAGCGGACTTTTCCCCCCATTGGCGCTCAATATGATTGCGGTCGGGGAAGAAACCGGTAAGTTGGAGACCATGCTTACGGAAGTGGCGAATTACTATGATCAGGAGGTCAAGCGGAGTACAAAGCGACTGACGGCGCTGTTGGAGCCGGTCTTAATCTTGGCGATGGGACTGATCATCGGTATCGTCGTCGTCTCTATGTTGCTGGCGATTTTTAGTATCAATGATTTGTCCTTTTAAAAAATCACCGAGTAGGCAGGAGCAGCTTACAGGAAGCCGAACGCTCTTAGTGCGTGCTGCTTACCGCCGTCTGCTTACTGCTTCGCACGGCTTCACGCTGATCGAGCTGATCGTCGTGGTCGCCATTATCGGCTTACTCGCCGGCCTGGTCGTGCCGCAGTTTATTAAGCAGGAAGAAAAGGCGACAGCGAAAGCCGCCAAGGCGCAGATTGAACTGTTGGGCACGGCGCTCGATACCTTTCGCCTCGACGTCGGGCGTTATCCAACGGCGCAGGAGGGTTTGCAGGCGCTCAATCAGAGACCCGGCGGCCTTGACCGGTGGGACGGGCCGTATCTGAAAAAAGAAGTCCCGCTTGATCCATGGGGCAGACCCTACGTCTACAAAAGTCCGGGCGAGCATGGCCCTTATGAGATACTTTCCTACGGCGCCGACGGCGCCCCCGGCGGACAAGACACTAATCGTGACATTGCGAGCTGGGAAAAATAATCGCGGCTTTTCATTGTTCGAACTCATTCTCGTCCTGCTGCTCCTTGGCGTCAGCATGGCGATTGTATTGCCCAACATCCAGAAAGGGCTGGAGGACCGCCAAGTGCGGCGCTCGGCGCTCGGCTTGGCAGCGGCGGCGCGTGACTTAAGGAGCAAAGCTTTGTTCGACGGAGTGGCCCAATCACTGGTGGTTAACTTGCCGGAGAATAGCTACTTAGCTGCGCGGGCCAGGGAGATCCACTTGCCGCCCGAGGTGCGCTTCGTTTCCGTCGGCGGCGGTGAAAGCGTCAATCGCGATTTGAAGCGTTTCTATTTTTTTCCGAACGGCAGCAGCCTTGGCGGCGAGATCGTGCTGGGCGACAGCGCCCATGCGACTGCTTACTTGGTGCGCTTCGAGGCGCTGACCGGCAGGGTTGAAGTAGCGCGGGCCAATTGACCGTGAACCTTTACCAGAAAACTAATTCTTGCTGCGGATTTACGCTGCTCGAAGTTTTAGTCGCGATGACCATCGTCGGGGTCGGAGTGATGACGTTACTACAGATTTTTTCTCAGGGCCTGCGACTGCAGGCGCGCAGCACCGCCAGCAGCGCAGCGGTGGCCCAGGGCGCCCGTGTGATGGATGAATTGTTGGCGCGAAAAAAATGGTCGGACGGCGCAGACAACGGCAAGCTCGGCGCCACCGCCCGCTGGAGCGCCCAAATTCAAACCGTGCGCGACGATCCCGCGTCGCTCGAGCTTTCGAGTAACTGGGAGCTCAAGGAGGTGGCGCTGCAATTGGTTGTGAACGAGGGCGGGCGCGACCGTGCCGTTGAGCTAAAGACTCTTCGGCTCGCCCGGAAGGCGCCATGAGCGGAAAAGTTTTTTCGAGAATCGGCGAGGCGGTACGTCGAAACGGCGGCGCAGCCGGTTTTACCCTGATCGAGGTTGTGCTGGCGCTGACGATCTTCGCGCTACTCGGCACGATCCTCTACGGCGCATTCGCGTTGAGCCACACCGCGGTCGACAAATCTCAAGCCAACGCGTTGCGTAGCCAGAAGCAGCGCTCGGTCGCCGATCTGCTCGGCAGTTATCTGCGCTCCGCATATCCTTATCGCAGTTCGCCGCAGGACCAGACGGTTTTCTTCGAGGGCGGAAGCGATAGGCTCGCTTTCGTGTCGGCTTACTCGCACGGCATGGGCGGGCGCGGTATGGCGAAAATTTTCATTGGCGCGGACGGCAACGTCAGTGCCGCAACGGCCTTGCGCCTTGAAGAAGTGACGCCGGTTCGCTTCGACGCCGAAGAGGGTTCAACCGGCGAAAGTCATCGGATGATTTTGGCAGAACGAATCGAAGGCATACGCCTTGCTTACCTGGACCCCGAATCAGAAATCGAAACCTGGGAAGAGCGTTGGGACGGCAAGGAACGGCGCACGTTGCCGCGTGCCGTGCGCCTTTCTTATCGCGATGCCCAGGGCCAAGAGGTGCGCTGGACCTTTCCCATCATGATGCACGTCTTGATGCCATGACTCCGTCGAATAAACGTTTTGCGCGCGCGAAGTTAAACGACGAGCGGGGCGTGGCGTTGATCGTCGTGCTGTGGATCTTCATTTTCCTTTTCGTGGTCGCGTTCGAATTCAGCACCGCCGCGCGCGAGGAAGCAAGCGGCGCCCACCGCTTCAGCGATGAGACTCAAGGTTATTATTTCGCTGTCGCCGGTTTCCAGCGCGGCTTGTATGATTTTCTTAGACAGCCAACTGGAGGCAACGCCATTCAAGCGCAGCCGCAAAAGGCCGATCCGTTTGACGGTGAGTGGCGCAAGGAGAAGCTCGGCCCGGGCGCGTTCCGCTTTCGGCTCGTCGATGAGGGCGGCAAGATCAATATCAATCGCGTGAGCGACCAAACGTTGCGTCGGGTTTTAACAAATTTGGCAATCGACCCTCGCCAGCGGGACGTGTTGGTCGACTCGATCATGGATTGGCGCGACCCGGATCATCTGCATCGTCCGAACGGCGCCGAGAACGAGTACTACGCTGGGCTGTCACCGGCATACACGACGAAGAACGGCCCGCTCGATAGCTTGGAGGAATTGCTCTGGATTCGCGGCGCGAACCGTGAGCTGTTGTTCGGCGTTGACGAAGCGCCGGCGCCCGAGAAGCCACGCGCCATCGCGCTGCGCGATATTTTTACCGTCGATAGCCCGATCGATCGCGTCAATCTGCGCACCGCCTCGGCCGAGGTGATTCATGCACTCACGGGAATCCCTTTGGAGCGCTGCCGGAACTTTGTCGACGAACGCAAAAAGCTGTCGCAAAAAACCCTAGGCGATTTGCTTCCCCTGCTCGGTATTCAGGCCAATGACGGCGTACTGCAAAATTTTATCTTTACCCATCCGTCGGTTGTCGCGATTGAAGCCGAAGGCCGGCTGGAGAGCTCGGGAATGCCCCGCCGCGTGAAAGGGGTCGTACGGCTCGGCGGCGCCAAAGGGTTCGAGCTGCTGCGCTGGCTGGATCGCGATATTGTGCTACCCGAGAGTTAAATCATGCGCTACAATAGACCGACCCTGAAAATTGCCCAGTTCGAGCGTAAAGACCATGGCCGACTTGCAGCAGCTTAAAGATCTTTCGCGGGCGGACTTCCTCACCAGCATCGGGCTCTATCTGCTCGATGATCGTCTGGTCATGGTGCGCCTGCGCAAAAACTTCCTGACCGTGTCGCTGGTCGATCAAGCGGAACGCGAGCTTCCCGAGCGCGACAGCCGTCAAGCGATCTCCGAGTTGACCGGCTGGGTCACCGAGGACGTTCGAGAAATCGCCTTCAGGACTGAAAGCGATTTGCGCGAACGCGGGTTGCGTGAGGCGCTCGTCTCGCTGTTGCCGCATATCAACGCCGCGCGTGAACACGTCTATCTCTGCGTGCCGCAAGACCATGCGATGGTCCAGCAGGTCTTTCTACCGGCGGCGGCACAAAGCAATCTACAGCAGGTACTCGAGTACGAGATCGAACGACAACTGCCTTTCAAACGCGAGGATATCTACTACGATTTTCTCCCGGCCGGCAAGAAAGGCGACAAACTCAGCGTTTACGTTTTTGCAATTCCGAAGAAGAGTCTGGATGGAGTGCTCGCGCTTTGTGAGTCTCTTGGCATCAAGCTGCGCGGGGTGGAAACCACCGCTACCGCGCTCGCAAACTATTTGCTTTTCGCCGGAGCAGCCAACGGCCATGGCGCCGCTGTGGTGGCTGGGCATTCGGGTTACTGCGAAATGATTGGCGTCGAAGCCAACCCCAATGGCTGGCAACCCACCGCCGAATTGCTGTTCAGTTACCGAATTCCCGCGGTCGAATGGGCTTATGGAACGGGTCAGGAATTGCTGCTCGAATGTTCTCGCCAGGTGCCGCACTTGTTTCGCTGCGGCGACCTTGCGCCGCTCAACGGCGCGGTGGACGGCCGGTTGGCGGAGGCGGGCGATATTGCATCGCTCGGCAATCCGCGGCTGCAGGGATTCATCGCCCGCGGCAAGCCGGAAGAGATTCCAGCCATCGGCGCGGCGTTGCGCGGTGTGCGCGAAGCGTCACTGCGGGCAAACTTTCTACGTCATGAGAACGGCGAAGGCAATGGCGGCAAGAACCTGTCATTACTGCATACCATGTTGGCGAGCTTGCTTTTGCTTGCCATCGTCATTTGGGGAGTGAGTTATCCGCTTAAAGACGAGCTACGCCTCCGGCAGCTACGGGTGGAGAATGAGAAGCTTGCGCCGGCGATCGATGCTCTACGTCGGCACGAAGAACAGTTTGAACAGCTGCGCAAGGAAGCAAGCTTTTTCACCAGCCTCAACGAACGGCGTGGCGAGGTTCTCCGCGTCATGGACGAGCTTTCCAGGACCGTGCCGAACAGCGCCTATTTGTCGAACTTGCGTTATCGGGCCGGTGTTTTGGAGATTCAAGGCAACGCTGAGAATGCTTCGGCGATGATTCCACTGTTGGAGCGTTCGCCGCTTTTTCAAAATGTTGGGTTCAACGCACCGTCGAATCGCGGGCGCGACAACCGCGAGACATTCTCTTTAAAGGCGGACCTCGAAAAGGTCAAACAAATTCCCCAAGCATCTCCCAAAGGCGCACCGGCTCCGGCTGCGAAGGATCGAGGAGCGAAGCAATGAGCGATTTTTGGCGCAGATTATCGCGGCGCGAACGCACGCTGGTTGTTCTGACCGGCATAATCCTGGTCATGTTCGTGATCAAATATGCGGTGGTCACACCGTTTATGAACCGGCGCGCGTGGATTAAGACGCAGCTCGAAAGCCAACCGCAGCTGCTGGCCAAGAACTTACGGTATCTCGGTCAAAAAGAGGCGATGCTGGCGGGCTTGGAGTCCGCACGCGCACAGGTCCAGGCACAGGAGCCAAAACTGCTTTCCGGGACCACGCCGTCGGTAAGCGCCTCTGATTTGCAGGAAACCGTTCAAGCATTGGCGGCGCGGGAAGGCACCCAAGTGATTACCACGCGCGTGCTCAATCCCGAACCGGCCGGTTCATTCTCGAAAATCGGCATTCAAATGGAGATTGGCGGGCAGATCCATCAGATTGTGAATTTGATCAAAGGAATCGAATCGTCCCCCAAGTTGCTGATGATCGACGAGATCAATGTCCGCTCGCTTTTTCGCCCCATCGGCTTTCCCCAGGCGCCCGGTGCCGGGCAAGCTCCGTTGCAGAATTTACGAATAAGTTTGATGGTTTCGGGCTACGCACGGGCGGAGGGCGCGGGCCCGGCAAAAGCGGCTGCCGCGACGCCTCGAAGTCATGGGGATTCTTGATGGGCGCGTTGAAATGGGAGTCGATGGTCGCGGTCGGCACCTCTTTGGCTGGGCTAACGAATCGATTGAAATGATTTTTACATGGCGGGCCTTAATTATTGTATAATTAGTGCCCGTTGTGATCTTGCCTTCGCATCATGTGAGTCCAGGTTCTGGAGCAGGAAGGACGGGAAGCGATTTTAACACGATCTTCACTGCTGAGTATTTTCCTGACGCTGGCGACCGCCTTCGTTGTTTTCAGCGTGTACGTCACCTGGAAAAGCGGTCCCTGGGATTTGCCAGTTCTGAGTACGGCGAATCCGCCGCGGCCGACGGAACAGACTGCGGACTCAACGCCGCGTATTCCGATGAACACGGAAGCCATTGTTAGCCGCAACCTCTTCGATCCAGAAAGAGGCGCAGGAGCAATTGGTAATGCGGAGGAAGCCTCACGGTCGGCTCAGCGTGTTCGCAATATGATTCTGGTTGGAACTGTCATTATTGGCAGCAACCGTATGGCGGTCTTGCAGGACGGCGCAAGCGCGAATCTGGCGCCGACGGCGGCGACCCAACAACCAACCCCGATTCGATTAAAACTCGGCGACAACGTGGAAGGTTACCGGCTAGCGGAAATCGCCGATAAGAAGGTTGTGTTTACCAAGGACGGAACCCGGGTCGAACTAATACTGGATTATTTCCGAAAAATCGAAATGGCTGCGCCACGCACGGCGCCTGCCGGCCAAGTCGTTCCGCCGGGCGTAGCGACGCCTGGACCCCGGGTGATTCCAAATTTGCCGCGGCGCGGGAGAATTCCCGTTCCGGGAACTCCGGCGCCGAACTCATAAGCTGTTAGGAAGGGGCAATTAGATGGCAGGACAGTGCGTCGCGCGATTTGCTGTGTGGATTTTTGTGGGGGCGTTGGCGGTTCCCCTCCACGCCCAACAAGCGCCTGCGCCCGGCCAACCCGCGCCCGGTCAGACAACTCCTCTAGCGCCGCAACCTCCAGCACCTGCAGAGCAAGCGCCGGCACCCGTTACCAAGCCGCCGACGCCACGGCGCGTGCCGATACCGGGTCAAGCCCCCGGTCAGGCCGCGCCACAAAGCATCCCTCCGCAGGCGCCGCTTGACGCACCCGCTCCCCAAGCGACCCCGCCGCGCCGGTTCGTGCCGCCGCCTTCTCCATCCGGCGGCATGGTTTCATTGAACTTCAATCGTGCCGATTTAGTCGAAATCATTCACATCATCGCCCAGCAACTCCGGCTCACATATACGATCGATCCCGAGGTCAAGGGTACCGTCACCATCAACAGCGCTGAGCCGCTCCGTCCGGAAGATCTGTTGCCGATATTCCATCAGGTGCTGCGCATGAACGGCGCGGTGGCGGTGCGCACCGGCAATCTGTATCACATCATGCCGATCAAAGACGGCAAGGGTCTGGCCCGGCCGGTAGGACAGAGCCGAGAAGACAGCTTTGCGCTGCAGGTAGTTCCCGTCCGTTTTTTTGCGGTAGCGGAAATAAAGCGGGTGCTCACGCCGTTCCTTCGGCCTGGCGGTGAGATCATCGAGCATCCGCGCGGCAATTTCCTGATCATCATGGATCTGGCGTCCAACATTCAGCGGCTGGTTGAAATCGCCGATATGATCGATGTCCAGGTTTTCGCCGGAACGCGCATGGAAATCTACCAGCCCAAGGTGGCGAGCGCTGAGGAGCTGGCGCAGGAAATGACCAAAGTCATGCAGTCCTTTTCGGCCTCAGCACCGCAGGGCGAAGCTTTTGTAGCGCAGTTTATCGCGCTACCCCGAATCAATCAGCTGTTGGTGATCAGCCATAGCGAGGCGGCATGGACCTATGCCAAGCGGTGGTTGGATCGCATTGACGTGGTCGCCGAAGGGCCCGGACGGCGCATTTTTATCTATCCTGTCGAGAACGGCAAAGCGACGGAGTTGGCGGATGTGTTGAGCCAGGCGTTGGGCCATCCGCCAACCAGCCGGCGCGACACCACACGGACGCTGCAGGATTTGCACCGCTCAACCACCGGCGGGAGCCCTGGGTTCAGCGGAAGGGGCACGTCTCCGTTCGGGTCTCCGTTCGGCTCTTCCGGTTCCTTCGGCCAACAGAATCCAAGTCCGCTAGGCGCGTACGCGACGATTCCTGCTCCGGGGCAAGCTGCCCCACCTGTTGCCACGCCGCCTCAGCCCGGGGTGATACCGTCTCCTCCGGGCGCGCCACGGCCAGCCGTTCCGGTGCCTCCGGGTCAGCCGCAGCAACCGCCAGAACAGCTGCGCATCGTCCCCGATCCGGCGACGAATTCGTTGATTATTTACGGCACCGTGCAGGAATTTCAAAACATCAAGAATATTTTAAAAGACCTGGACGCGATTCCGCGCCAAGTCTTGATTGAGGCGATGGTCCTGCAGATCGATCTCAATGACGCCGAATCGCTCGGGGTTGATTACGAGATTCTGCGAAGATCACGGGTAACGATTTTCGGTCAAACGTTCAACTCGCGCGGCGCGTTGCGAAGCCTGGGAGATAATTTTCCTGTTCCCCCGGCGTTCGGCGGGGGCAGCGGACTGACCGGTATCTTCGGCGGCCCGGATATTCAGGCTCTAGTCAACGCACTGATGACCGACTCGCGGGTGAAATTGCTCTCGTCACCGAGCGTGCTCGCCGCCGACAATCGGCCGGCACGAATTCAAGTCGGCAGCGAAGAGCCCATCCCTACCGGTACGATCAATGCCGCCGTCGGGGCAACAACGCCTTCCTCAAGTACTACCATTCAATACCGCAACACCGGCAGGATCTTAACGATCATTCCGCAGGTGAACTCGAAGGGATTGGTGAACCTGCAAATCAAAGCCGAGGTGAGCCAGCGCGGCGAAGACGTGCCGTTTGGCTCGGGGGAAACTTTCCCGTCCTTTGATACCCAAGACGCGGAAACCACCGCAGTGGTTCATGATGGCGAAACCCTGGTTATTGGCGGGCTGATTGGCGAGCGCAAGAGCAAGTCGCGCTCGGGGATCCCATATCTTATGGACATCCCGGTTTTCGGCCGGCTTTTTGGTTCGACCAGCGATGACAGCACACGTACGGAGCTGATCATGCTGATTACCCCGTACGTCATTCGCAGCCAACCTGAATCTCAGCAGGTCACGGAAGAGTTCAAGTCCAAGATGAACGCCGTGCGCAACGAGCTGGAGCGCCTCGAACGTGAGCGCGCCAAGTCGCGGCCCAATTCCCCCACAGGTATACCGCCGCCGGCCGCACCTAAAACGAAGGACCAAAAAGCGCCTTTCCCGCCGGCGCCGAGCGCACAGGAGCCCAGCGCCGGAATTTATTCAGATCAGGGCAGTGGTGACGTGCAAAGCTACGAGACCGCGCAATCGGCCTCCGAATCGCCGGATTCAACCGAGCCCGAAGCAGGAGGGAGCGAACCACCGAACCACGCGTCGTCGCAAAGCAACCTTGAGGACAGTTCGCCGCCACCGGCTTATGTGCTTTCGCTCACGCGTCAAGCACCTGAGCCGGCGGTGTCAACGCCTGCCGCTCCTGCGCCCGTCGTATCAACGCCTCCGCCTCCTGCACCCGTCGTGTCAGCGCCTCCTGCTCCTGCCCCCAAAGCGGAACGCAGACCGCGCAAGCAGTGGGTGGTGCAGGTTGCTTCGTTTGCCGACCGGAAGGATGCCGACGCGATGGTAGGCGAATTGCGGCAAAAGGGTTTTGAGGCCTTCGTCATGACCGCACAGGCGGAAAGCAAAACCTGGCACCGCGTTCGCGTCGGACAATTTTCTGACCTCGGCACCGCAAACCGGGTGAAGGAATCATTGAGCAACGAGGCCCAGGTGAAAGATGCCTACGTTGCGCCTCATGATCCCGGTTTGCAGTGAGCCGCATCCGCTCGGTCGCCAAGCCACGTACGATGCCTTAGCTTATTCGGCATGCCCATCCGCGGCGTTCTCTAATCTTCTTATGCTCATTGGGGCGCTTGCGGGCGCTCCGTCTGATTTTCCTTTTCCGGATGCTTTGTTATGATGTGAGAGGGTCGAGCGGTCTCGGCCGGTCTGCGGTGCGTAACATGCGCCAGGCGTCCTTGCGCTGCGAGTCGAACACCGCAATACCCAACGGGTTCAGAAGTTTGATCCAGCTGGGGAAAGGGAGTATGTTAACTCGATTTTACCGCTTGACCATTGGTGTATTCCGTATTCTTATCGGCGACTTAATCAAACCTGTCGCATGAGCGGCCGGTAATCTTCTCGATGAGGAAAAAGTGTGAATCCAAAACAACTGACGATTGAAAAAGTCCAGGAAATTTTACTCAAAGAGCAATACGTCTGCGACCGGGCCTTAGCCACGGTCGTCTATCTTTCGCTGATTATGGGCAAACCGCTGCTCTTGGAGGGCGAGGCCGGCGTCGGCAAGACTGAAATTGCCAAGGTTTTGTCGAAGGTGCTCGGCGCCAAGCTCATCCGCCTGCAATGCTACGAAGGCCTCGATGCCAACACCGCGTTGTATGAGTGGAACTATCCCAAGCAGATGTTGCGCATCAAGCTCGAAGAGATCGAGCATGGCGACAAAGCCAAGGTCGAGACCGAAATTTTTAGCGAAGAATACCTGATCAAGCGGCCATTGCTTGAGGCGATTCAAACCGACGGCGCCATCCCGCCGGTGCTGCTGATCGACGAGATCGATCGCGCCGATATGGAGTTTGAGGCTTTCTTGCTCGAAGTCTTGTCCGATTTTCAGATCACGATTCCCGAGTTGGGCACGCTGGCGGCGAAGCACCGGCCCTATGTGTTTCTCACCTCGAACCGCACCCGGGAGATTCACGATGCGCTAAAACGCCGCTGTCTGTATCATTGGATCGAGTATCCGAGTTTCGAAAAGGAGTATGAAATCATCACCACCAAGTTCCCCGAGGTGGAGGCGAAGATGGCGCAGCAGATCTGCGCGTTCATGCAGAAGGTGAGGGAGATGAATTTTTACAAACGGCCGGGCGTCGCCGAGACGCTCGATTGGGCGGCGGCGTTGATCGCGCTCAACCGGAAAAATCTCGATGATAAGAGCGTTGTGGAAACCATGGGCTGCGTGTTCAAGTACCGTGAGGATTTGCATCATTTGCGCGAGCAGATCGACAACCGCCAACTCAATTTGGATGCCCTGTTGCGCGCTTCCCCGGAGATGGTCGGTTAACGACAATGGATGTTAGCCGGGAGACTGTTGCGGCTGCGGTCAACAACGTCGCCTCAACGCGTGGCAAGGGAACCTTGCCGAACATGATGGCGTTTGCGCGCGTTCTCAAACAATTGGGCGTTAAGATCGGCCTGAGCCAGGTGCTCGACGCGTCGCGTTCGATGGATTTTGTCGATGTCGGTGAAAGAGCGGATTTTCGCGCCTTATTGCGCGCCAATCTAATTTCACAAAAGGAGGACTTTCCGGTCTTCGACATGGTTTTCGATTGTTTTTGGCGCGAGCAGAGCTATGAACGGGTCCCGATGGAAACCATGGATATTCAGGGGACGCCGACCGAGTCCGACGCCCCTCAGGGGGGCGATGAAGAAGGCGGTCTCGAAGAGGCGGTGTCCGACGCGCTGGCCAACGAAAACCTGCAGTTGGAAAACCTCGAGGAGTTTGCGGTTCCGACGTACAGTCCCCAGGAGCTGATGAACCGCAAGGATTTCAGCGAGATGGGCATCGAAGAGAGCCGCGCCATCGCCCGCGCTATCCTGCTCATCGCTACCAAGATCGCGACTCAAATCAGCCGGCGTAAAAAAATCGGGCGCAAGGGAAACACTGTGGACCCGCGCTGGACCATGCGCCGGAGCATGAAATACGGCGGCGAGATTATCGATTTGGTGCGTCGGAAAAAGCGCATCAAGAAAACCCGGGTGGTCCTGCTTTGCGATGTCAGCGGATCAATGGATTGTTACAGCCGCTTTCTGATTCAGTTTATGTACGGCCTGCAGAACGAGCTGTGGGGCGTCGAGACATTCGTGTTCAGCACTTCGCTGAGCCGTATTACGCATCTGATTAGGACCAAGGACATCATCAATGCGCTGGAGAAAATCTCGGGCAGCATTCTCGGCTGGTCCGGCGGAACCAACATCGGCCGTTCGCTGCATAGCTTTAACCGGCATTTTGCGCCCAGCATGGTGACGCATCGCACGGTGGTCGTGATCATCAGTGACGGCTGGGACCGCGGTGACGTGAGCCTGCTCGAACGCGAAATGCAGGATCTCAAGCGGCGTGCGAAGAAAATTATCTGGCTCAACCCGCTTTTGGCTAGCGAAAATTACGAGCCGCTCTGTAAGGGCATGCAGGCGGCGTTGCCTTATCTCGATTTGTTTTTGTCGGTGCACAACGTTAACAGTCTGGTTTCTTTGGGGCGGACGTTGCAGAAGATGGTGGCTTAAATAAGATTTAGGATACCAACTCCGTAAACAAGAACGGATTCACTACGAAGGCGCACGAAGGACACGAAGGGTTTAAATGATTTGACTCTTAACCTTCCTGCTCTTCGTGAATTCGTGATTGAATTCATTAACACTGAAGCACCAATCCCGGAGGGAACGAACATGGCTGGACCAGGGGCTTGCTACCCAGATGAAGCCGACGGCAAGAAGAAGGAGTCGGTCTACCAACAGGTGAGGGACTTTCTCGATAAGGGGGAAACCGTGGCGGTGGCGACGATTGTCTCCACTAAGGGTTCGACCCCGCGCGAGGTAGGCGCCAAAATGGTGGTCACCGCCTGGGGAGAAATTCTCGGCACGATTGGTGGCGGCTGCGGCGAAGCCGACGTCAAGCGCGAAGCCATCGAAGTGATTCGTACACGCAAGCCGAGAACCGTGCGCGTCGATCTGCTCGACGATATCTCCTCGGACAGTCCGGCGGTTTGCGGCGGCATTATGAACATTTTTATCGATCCCTGGTGGAAAGAACGCGACCAAGAGGTGACGACGAGCCGATGACATCTCTTTCCGAGGAGCTGGTACGGATCAGCGAACAAGGCGCGGCTGCCGTACTCGCCACGGTTATCGAAAGCGACGGCATCGCTGACATCGAGCCGGGGGCGAAATTCCTTGTGCGTGACGGCACGCTCGTAGCTGGGACGATCGAAAACGCACCGCTGGTGCGGGCGATCGTCCAGGAAAGTGCCGCACGCCTGAGCGATGAGAAGTCACAGCTGGTCTCATTGCATGTGCCGGAAGCGGGCGGCAAGCTGGAAGTCTTCTTTGAGGTGATGCCGGCGCCGCTCAAGCTGATCGTGGTCGGCGCAGGGCATATCGCCGTGCCGCTGGTCAAGCTTGCCAAAATTTTGGATTTCCATGTGACCGTGATCGACGATCGCCTGCTTTATGCCAATCGCGAGCGGTTCCCCGATGCCGACGAAGTTTTGGTCGGCGATATGGCGCAGATGCTTCGAGAGATGACCATCACGCCGTCACACTACATTGTACTGATCACTCGCGGCCACGCCTACGATGAACCCTGCCTACGGGTCGTGCTTCCCAGCGCGGCAAAATACATCGGGATGATCGGCAGCCGTCGGCGCATCAAGGCCTGCTTTCAGCGATTTCGCGACCAAGACAAGATCTCTGAAGAGTTGATCCAGAAGGTCTACGCGCCGATCGGCCTCGATATCGCGACCGAGACACCCGCGGAGATCGCGCTGTCGATCTTGGCCGAAGTGGTCAAGGTCAGGCGCGGCGGTGAAGCGGCCTCCCTCTCCGGTCATTGAACCAGGCTCATGGCGCGCATGACAGGGGTTATTTTTTCCGATCTCGGGGTGGCATCTTCATTCATGACGCTCGATTGGGTCCAGGCCGGGCTGAAGCAAAGTCTCGGTTTTGCGCCATACCCGGCGACACTGAACCTACGGCCCAAGAGTGCGGCGGATGTCGAGATCTGGCAGTGCATTCGGATTGAAGCGTCGGCGCTGCACCTGCGCTCGGCTGAGGGAGCTTTTTGCAGCGCCCGGCTTTACCCGATCGCGATCCATGCCGACAGGGATTCGGCGCCGGAAAAAATCACTGGAGCGATCCTCGTTCCCGAAGTCCCGGATTACCCGAGCGACAAAATTGAGATCGTTGCCCCGGTGCGCTTGAAAGACTATCTTGGCGTGCGCGACGGCGACGCGCTCACATTGGAGTTCCATTGAGCAAACAGAAACGCTTGATTGTCGGTATTTCCGGCGCCACCGGCGCGGTCTACGGGGTGCGCATGCTCGAGATTCTTGCCAAGATCGAGGATATCGAGACGCATCTGGTCTTGACCAAAGCCGGTAAGATGACCATTCAAGTGGAGACGCCTTACTCGGTGAAGGACGTGGAGGCGATGGCCGATGTGGTTCATGACGTCAACAACGTCGGCGCGAGTATCTCGAGTGGCTCGTTCCGCACCGAGGGCATGGTGATCGCGCCCTGCTCGATGAAATCCATGGGCGGCATTGCGCATTCGCTCGGCGGGGATTTGCTCGTGCGCGCCGCCGATGTGGTATTAAAAGAACGGAAAAAACTCATTCTCGTGGTGCGCGAGACGCCACTTCATTTGGGCCATCTGGAGGCGATGGTCGCATTGACAAGGATGGGCGCGGTGATCTTTCCGCCAGTGCCGGCTTTTTACCATCGACCGAAGACCTTGGATGACGTGATCAATCAAACCGTCACGCGTGTCCTCGATCAGTTTGATATCGACGTCAAGCTTTTCCAGCGCTGGGATGACGCGGGGATGAGCCGCCATCCGGATGCGGCCAAAACCACCAGCCTGGCGGCAATCAAAGATCGCCAAGCGGCGAAAAAACCGCGCTGAGTGACGATCCGGCACTGCCCCATCATGCGGAAGCGCAGGGTCAACAACGCCCTCACCCAAACTCAAAAGCGCAAGAAAGAACACCTCGAACTTTGCCTCGACACGGACTCGGTTTCGAGTTCATCGAGCACCGGATTCGAAGCCTACCAGTTCATTCACAATGCCCTGCCCGAGCTCGATATCGAGGAGATCGATATCGGCACGACTTTCCTCGGCAAGCGGCTCAATGCGCCGATCTTGATCTCGTCTATGACCGGAGGGTTCGAGCTCGCGCGCAAGGTGAATCGCAATTTGGCCGCTGCCGCACAGGCTCTAGGCCTCGCCATGGGCGTCGGGTCGCAACGGGTCGCCATCGAAGAGCCGTCCGCGGCGAGTTCCTTTCAGGTCAGGGATGTGGCGCCCGATATCCTGCTGCTTGCCAACCTGGGTGCTGTGCAGCTCAATTACGGCTACGGCATAGAGCAATGCCGCCGCGCGGTGGCGATGATCGGCGCCGATGGTCTGATCTTGCATCTCAACGTTCTGCAAGAGGCGGTGCAACCCGAGGGCAACCGAAATTTCAAGGGCCTCAGCGAAAAGATCGCCGCCGTCTGTCGCGACTTGGAGGTCCCGGTGATCGCCAAGGAGGTCGGTAACGGCATATCGGTCGATGTTGCCACTCGCTTGCAACGCGCCGGCGTGAGAGCCATCGATGTAGCCGGGAAGGGCGGCACCTCCTGGTCAGCGGTCGAGGCGCAGCGTGCTGCCAGGATGGGGCGGCGGCCCGATACGGCGTTCGCCGATTGGGGTATTCGCACCGAAGAAGCGCTGATTGGCGTGCGCAAGGCGCTGCCGGAACTTCCCTTGATCGCATCCGGCGGGGTCCGCACCGGCGTCGATATCGCAAAAGCGATCGCCCTGGGCGCCGATATTGCCGGCCTCGGGCAGCCCCTGTTGGGAGCGGCTTTGGACTCGGCGGATAAGGTGATAGAATTCATGGCCGGTGTGATTCATGAGCTCAAGGTCACCATGCTGTGCGCCGGGGCGGCTGATCTGGCGGCATTGCGACAGACGTCGCCGGTGCGCGCACGATGACGGGTCGGACGAGGTTGAGCTTAGCCCAAGTTTCAACCTGCGAGCGCGTTCAGGTGCAGGTTTCTACCGGCGATGTCTGTCGATTTAAAATCGCAAGTCCTCGATTATCTTCAGTCCCACAACACTATGACGCTGGCGACGTGCGCCGGCGACACGCCCTGGGCGGCGACGGTTTTTTACGCCAACGACAATCTTGAGCTTTATTTTTTTTCTTCGCCGGACTCGCGTCACTGCCAAAATCTTTCGATCAATCCCCGAGTTGCGGTGACCATTCAGGAGGACTATAAGGACTGGCGCGCGATCAAGGGCATCCAACTGGAAGGCAAGGTGATGCTCATAGACGGGTTGCTGGAGAAGCCCAAGGCCATGGCGGTGTACGGGCGCAAATTTGCCGATGTGATCAAGCTTTTCACCGATCCGGCAAGCGGCATTTTTTATCGAGCCTTCCTCAAGGTCAAGTTCTACCGAGTGGTCCCGGAAAAACTTTTTTTTATCGACAATCAGCAGGGTTTCGGCAAACGGCAGGAGCTCAATCTCGAACGATAAAGCGCTAAACAGTGCAACAGTAGGAATTCCCCAATGTCGCAACTGCTCGGAAAAGAACTGACGCCCGCGCTATTTCAACGCCTGGGCGGAACAGAAATCGAGGCTCATGAGGGCAAAATTATCCCAATTTTCACCATTGACGACGCTGGTTGGGTCCATCCGGCCCTGTTGTCCTACTACGAAGTCGTGGCTAAGGATCGGATGACGCTCGACATGGCGCTGTGGAAAAATAGTTCGACCGCGAACAATCTACGAAGGAGCGGCAAGGTCACGCTCATGGTGAGCGATCATGCGGTAAACTGTTACTTAAAAGGCGCCGTCAAACAATTGCAGTTTGAGATGACTGGAGCCGTGCCGGTCTCGCGGTTTCGCATTACTCTCGAGCAAGTCATCGAAGATCAGGAAGCCAACGCCGAGATTAGCACCGGTATGACGTACAAACGCTTGACTCCGCGAGAATCGAGCGACTTTGCCGCGAAAGTGTTTCGTCTTTTGCGCCAAGATCCATGAAGTTGAAAAAGCTTGGGCTGGTTGCAGCACCGCTATTATTGATCGGCGGCGCCGGGTTTGCCTACTGGCGCATGGGCAACTCGACGGTGGAGTCGCCTTATCTGACGGTGCCGGCGAGCAGGGCCAACGTGCGCCAGGTGGTCGCTTCGACCGGAACGCTGCAAGCCGTGGTCACGGTTCAGGTTGGCAGCCAAATCTCGGGCACGATCGATAAGCTCTTTGCTGATTTCAATACTAAAGTAAAGGCCGGCCAGGTCGTGGCCCAACTTAATCAGGACAAATTCAGGGCCGCGGTCGATCAGGCACGTGCCAATATGCTCGCCGCTGAAGCGAATTATGCCAAGGCGAAGGTCACGGTGGCGGATACGTTGCGAACGTTAGAGCGGAACCGTGAGCTGCGCAAAAGGGAGTTGATGGCCCAGAGCGATCTGGACGCAGCGCAGACCGCCTACGATGCTGCGGTAGCGCAGTTGAATGTCAATCAGGCGCAAAGCGCTCAAGCGAAAGCTGCTCTGAGCCAGGCGATGGTGGATCTCGACAGAACGGTGATCCGTTCGCCGGTTGACGGCATCGTCATCTCGCGCAACGTTGACGTCGGCCAGACTGTAGCGGCATCACTGCAGGCGCCGACCTTATTCACGATCGCCAACGACCTTGCCAAGATGGAGGTTCACACCAGTGTGGACGAGGCGGACGTCGGCAACGTGCGCGACGGCCAAGAGGTCAGCTTCACGGTCGATGCCTTCCCCACGCGGCGTTTTCGCGGCAAAGTCTTCCAGGTGCGGAACGCACCGACCATCATCCAAAACGTGGTTACCTATGATGCGGTGGTGCGGATTGATAATAAGGAGCTGCTGCTCAAGCCGGGCATGACCGCCAACGTGCAATTTCTGGTGAGCGAAAAGAAGGATGTTCTGACGATTCCCAATATGGCGTTGCGCTTTAAGCCGCCCGAAGAAAAAGACGAGGCTCAGGAAGCGCTCCGCGAGCAGCGCAGCCGCACCGCCCCACAAGTGGGCGCCCGGCGTACCAACCGGCCAGGCCGTGCCGGCAGCGGGGGCGTGCGTGGGGTGCGGACGGCTAAGATTTACGTGTTGAACGGTCAGTGGCCCAAACCCGTTGACGTTCAGCTTGGGATAACCGACGGTTCCAAGACTGAAGTCATCAACGGCCCACTAAATGAGAATGATCTGGTGATTATCGGTATATCGAGCAGCGCAAGGGATCAGGGCCAGTCTGGCATAGCCAATCCATTCCAGCCGGCGCGGCCGCGTGTAGGCTTTCGATGAGCGGTCTGATCCGCGTCGAAAATCTCCAGAAAACGTATCAGATGGGCGATGTCGAAGTACCTGCGCTCCGCGGTATTAACCTGACCATTGACCGCGGCGAGTTCGTCGCCGTGATGGGAGCGTCGGGCTCGGGAAAATCGACATTTATGAATATTCTCGGCTGCCTCGATCGGCCGACCTCGGGCCGGTATTTTTTGGAGGGCATGGAAGTCGGCTCGATGTCCGCTGACCAGTGGGCCTACATCCGCAATAAACGAATCGGGTTTGTCTTCCAGGGATTTAACTTACTGGCGCGCACCACCGCACTGGAAAATGTCGAGCTGCCGATGATGTACAATGGGTGTTCGACTCGGGAGCGCCACGCACGCGCTGTGGAAGTGCTCGCACTGGTGGGCCTCGGGGAGCGGCTCGATCATACTCCTAATCGACTTTCTGGTGGGCAGCAGCAGCGCGTTGCGATCGCCCGCGCCTTGGTCAACCGCCCTTCTTTGATTCTTGCCGACGAGCCGACCGGCAATCTCGATTCCACCACCAGCAACGAAATTTTGGCGCTGTTTCAGCGGCTGAACTCGGAGCAGGGGATTACAATTATACTCGTGACCCATGAGTTCGATATCGCCGGTCACGCCAAGCGTCAGATCGCCTTCAAAGACGGCCTGGTCGTTTCCGATCAGTCAAACCCAGCCCGATTCGCCGGAATGGTGCGCTAGCATGCAGTGGTTGATGACCTTCCGGATTGCGCTACGCGCCTTGGCGCGCAACAAGCTGCGAGCTTTCCTGACTATGCTCGGAATCATCATCGGCGTCGGCGCGGTGATCGCGATGGTAGCGATCGGCGAGGGAGCGAAGGCGACTATCCGCGCTCAAATCGCTAGCCTCGGTACCAATGTGTTGGTCGTTCTCCCGGGCAGCAGTAATCAGGGCGGAGTGCGCTATGGCAGTGGCGCGGTAAGGACCTTGCTCGACGCCGACGCCAAAGCGATCGCGCGCGAGTTGCCCGCGGTCGCTTTCGCGTCGCCGTTGGTGCGCCGCCAGGAACAGGTGGTCGCCGGCAACCTCAACTGGGCAACATTAGTGCAGGGCGTGGCGCCCGAGGTCCAGCAGATCCGCGACTGGGAAATGGCCGACGGGCGCTTCCTGCACGACGGCGATGTTGAGAGCGCCGCCAAAGTCGCAGTCATCGGTGAAACCGTGGCGCAGCAACTCTTTGGCAACGACAATCCGGTCGATTCGGTCATCCGTATCCGCAACATTCCTTTCAGGGTTGTCGGCATGCTTGCGCGCAAGGGACAGAGCGGGCAAGGCGCGGACCAAGACGATACCATAATGATTCCGTATACGACCATGCAAAAACGGCTGATGCGAATTACCTGGGTGCACACCATTTTGGTGAAGGCGGTCAATGCCGAACGCGTCGAAGAAGCCCAAGAGCAAATCACCACGCTGCTGCGCCAACGCCACCGCATCGGCGTGGATCGCGACGATGATTTCAACGTGCGGAATTTATCCGACATCGCCGAAGCGGCCTCGACCACCGCCCGCGTCATGGGCGTTTTGTTGGGGAGCGTGGCGGCGATTTCCCTGCTCGTTGGTGGTATCGGTATTATGAACATCATGCTGGTCTCGGTAACTGAACGGACGCGCGAGATCGGCATACGGATGGCAGTCGGCGCGCGGAGCCGCGACATTATGCTGCAGTTTCTCGTCGAAGCGGTGGTCATGGCTGCTACCGGCGGACTCATCGGCATTTTCCTGGGCATCGGTAGCTCCGAAATCCTCAAGGAATGGGCACAGTGGCCGACCCTCATCGACCCGTCGATCGTGGCGATCGCTTTTCTCTTCTCCGGTGCGGTCGGCGTCTTCTTCGGTTTTTATCCGGCTAGGAAGGCGGCAAACTTGGACCCCATCGAAGCGCTGCGCTACGAATGATGCTTCGGCCCAGCTAGACGGCTTGGCGGCGTCGGCACCAACTCGAAGTCGATTTCGCTGCGAAAAGCGTTGATGCGGGTGACCTTGACGCGTAGGTTGTCACCCAGACGAAATCTCCTCCCGTGGCGCCGGCCTTTGATGATGTATTCTTTTTCGTAATAGTCATACTCGTCGTCGACAAGCGCGGAGAGTTTTACCAGCCCTTCAACGAAGAAGTCATCGAGTTCGACGAAAAAGCCGAAGTTAGTCAAGCTCGTGATGAAGCCGGTGAACTCCTCGCCGATCTTGTTCATCATGAACTGCGCCTTTTTAAGATCGACCATCTCTCGCTCGGCGTCCATCGCGTGGCGTTCCCGCTCGGACGTGTGTTTGCCCGCTTCCTGAAGTTGACGGAGCAAATCCTCGCGTTCGTTAGGCTTGAGTTTTTCGCCGCGCAGGCTTCTGTCCAGCATGCGATGCACGATCAAATCAGGATACCGGCGGATGGGGGAGGTGAAGTGGGTGTAGCACGTCGATGCCAGACCGAAGTGGCCGGTGTTCTCCGGCTGGTAGACCGCCTGTTTCATCGAGCGCAGCAGCACGCGATGGAGCACGCGCTCCTCGGCTTTGCCGCGGGCGGATTCCAGCAGTTTTTGAATTTCCAGCGGAGCGATTTTGTCCTTACGCGGCGGTAAGCGATAGCCGAGCGCGAGCAGAAACGAGGCTACCGCTTCGAGTGCTTCCGCGTCGGGGCCTTCATGGACGCGGTAGAGGAAAGGCAAGTCTTTTTCGGTTAGCTGGCGCGCCACCGCTTCGTTGGCGGCGATCATAAACTCCTCGATGATGCGATGAGCGATATTGCGCTCGGCACGCACGATGTTTTCCGGCAATCCCTGAAGGTCGAGAACGATCTCCGCCTCGGGCAAATCGAAATCCAAGTTGCCCCTCGCCTTGCGCTGCGCGTTGATCAACAGCGCGAGCTCTTCCATGAGCTTGAACTGATCGACCAGATCTGGGTAGCGCTCGAGCGTGTCCCGATCGCGGTCGACCAGGATACGCCGCACATTCGTATAGGTCATGCGCTCGCGGCTGCGAATGACCGAATTAAAGAATCGACTACGGATGGCCTCGCCGTGAGCGTTAAATTCGATGCCGACGGTTTTGGTCAAGCGGTCCTCGTTCGGGTTCAAGCTGCAGATTCCGTTGGATAGCGCTTCAGGCAGCATCGGTACGGCGCGGTCGGGAAAGTAGACGCTGGTTGCCCGCGCATAAGCTTCGCCGTCAATCGCGCTTTCGGCCCTGACGTAGTGGGCGACGTCGGCGATCGCGACGTAGAGTTCGTAGCCGCCGCCGTGACGGCGCACGTAGACGGCGTCATCAAAATCGCGTGCATTCTCACCGTCGATGGTGACGATCGGCAGCGCGCGCAAGTCCGTGCGCGCGGCGATCTCGCTGGCGGGGATCGCGTAAGCGATCGTCGCGACTTCGCGCTGTACATCGGCCGCAAAGGTCGTCGACAAGCCGTAGCGAAAGATCAGTGACTGCGCCTGAACCTCGGGATCATCTGGATCGCCCATGACCTGGACAATACAGGCTTCCGGAGTTGACAGCGCCGTGCCGTAGCGGGAGATTTCGGCGGCGATAACTTTTCCTTTGTCCGGCCTCGCCGCGGCGGTCTTGAGCGGAATGGCGCCAATACGCGCATCCATGGGTACCAGGAAGGCTTTGCCGTTGACCTCCTCGTAGGTTCCGAGCAGCCGCTTCTGGCCGCGTTCCAAGACTTGCGTGACGTGGGTTTCATCGCTGCCGCGGGCTCTGCGGTCAACTCGGGCCAGCACTCGGTCGCCGTGCATGACACGCCGCATTTCCCGCCGGCTCAGATAAAGGTCTTCGCTGGTTTTGTCGTCCGGAATTAAAAACCCGTAGCCGTCCGGGTGAGCATGGATTCTGCCCGTCACTAGGTTTTGCCGATGAGGCAAAGCGTAGTGGTTTTTCTTTAACCGGACTAGATCGCCGGTGCGGCAGAGTTCGCGGAGCGCATCGATGACCGCTTGCAGTTCATTGGCGGCAAAGCCCGCGCGTCGCTGCACCTCGGCCGGAGTCAGGCGCGCTCCAGGTTTGTTGCGGAACAAAACCAAGATTCTCTGCCGTATGCCGGTCAAAGGAGAATGGGTGGGAGATTGTCGCGCCATTTACTAGTGACTGAGCATAACCGGAACGCCCCGCTTTACAACGGGGGGTGTTGCTGACGCTGCAAAGCGACTCCCAGGTCTCGAGAATTACGTTTCAGTTGTCGAGGTCGGAATCAGCGAGCAGCTCGACCATGAGCCAATCGTTATCCATGTTGGCGGGGCGCGGGATTTCCCGCAATGGGATATCGTTTTGCAGAGAGGCTAAAATGCTGCGGGCGGGATCGAGAAGATCGTTCATCGCCAACAACACGATAACAGCGCGGTCGCGGTCGACCGTGCGAATGATGCCGACCTCCTCGTAAGATTCGAAAATGAATTTAACATAGGCAATATGTTCCGGCGCTAGCTCCAAATAGATGTCCCGCAAACCCATCAGCCGCCCCTGAGAAACCGCTCGAGGGCCTCGGGCAGCCAGGCTTTGTCGCCCTGGCTATTCGCGCCTTCGTCGTCAGCTAGGTCGTCTTTTTGGTTTTTGCCGCTGCGCAGCGCCTGGGCAAGCGCACGATTTTCCAGACGGACCGTAATGTCAGGTAGTTTGCCGTCCACACGAAACGAGATTGCCAACCTGCCGCGCCGGTCGAGCAGGTAGCGGATGATGCGATAGTCGCGTTGCACCTCCTGTGTCAGCTGCGGCGACAGCACCAGCGAACCCTTCCACTCGGTTGACCGGTCAAAACCGATCGAGCCGGCAGCATTGACGGTATAATCCGGTGTCGTGAAGACTAAATTCTCGCTAAAAACCCGTTTTTGGTCGATGGTAAAATCCGCCGTCAGCGTTTCAAAAGGGGTGTCGCGCCGGCTGGCGAGTGCAGCGAGTCCGGCCGACAGCCGCCCCTTCGACGCCGCTGATATGGTTGCACCGCTGCCTTTAAGTAAAAGCTCGCTGATCAGGTTGAAATCCTTGATCATGCCCTGTTCCACCCACGCTTCCCCCGAACCTTTGAGCGTTTCTTTGAGGCTCCCGGTGGGCGAGCCGTTGAGCTGGAGAAAACGGCCCTGGCCGCTCAGGCGTCCTATGAAACGGTCGCGAAGCGGCGGAAAGAGCCGGGCGAGCAGGGCAGCCGTTTCGACTGCATCGATCTGTGAGGTAAACTCTAGCTGCGTGCCATTGGCAGTCCCGGCTGTCCACCGGCCTTCTGACTGCAGCTGCCCGTCCAGCGTTCGTGCCCGGAGATTGCTGAAGGTCAGGCCGGCGGCCGACCATCCGATATCGGCACGGAGATCCTGGAACGGCAACGCGTTGAACTCGCCTTCGGGTGAACTCACCGAAGCCGCGAGCTTCCACTGCTGGTGCTCGAAGTAGAACTCAGCCGGGCCGCTGACATTCTTGAGCCGAACCGCCGGGCTGGTCCCGGGTACGGGCAGATCGCCAAGAAGCAAATCGGCTGAACGAATCGAGCCACTGAAGCGTGGCTCGAACATATTGGCCGCTGTGCCATCAAAAAAAATAGTCGAGCCACCGAGTCGAAATCGCACGCTCTCCAACCGCGCCTCTCTGCCGCTGAAGGCAATCTCACCGCGCAGGTTTTCGACCGTTCGATTGCCCGCTTTAGGTTTGAACACAGCGTCGGTGAGCCTGAGACGGCCACGGACACTCCAAGCAGCGTCAACCGGAGCGAGGCTCTTGTCGAGCGTCAGATCCATATTGACTTTGCCGGCTTGCGCTTCGAACATCGGCATCGTGAAAAATCGGCCCCAGCTGTGCACCGAGCCGCCCTGGTTGCGCAATCGCAACTGGAGTCGCGGCGCGAGTCCGTGATCGACGCTGCCGGAAAAGTGCAATCGGTTGTCGCCGAGCACCAGCTCCGAATCATGAAAACGCAGACCGTCATTAGTTCGCGAAATCCGCGCGCGAATCTCAGCCGGCGTTTCGGCGGGCTTGCGAAACCATTCCTGGTAGCGCAGATCGGCCGCGTTGGCGTTCATCAGCACACCCAAACGGAGCGCGTGCCATGTTCCTTCAAAGCGGCTGCGGATATTGATCGTCCCTTCTCTGATCAAGTTGGCCGGCAAGAGTTGCGCGAACGCCTTAAGGCTGCTGAGTCGCACCAATGGCAGTTCGTCGATCGTCACGTTGCCTTTTAGCTCGGCATCCTCCCACGAGCGCCGCTCGGTAAAATGAATGGCGCCATTGATCACGGCATTGTATTCCGATGAGCCAAACAAAGGAATTTTCAAGGTAACGTCCTCCAGACGCGGGCGCTCCGCGTTGCCGCGCACTCGAACGTGCAACGCCATCGGTCCGGTGACATCGAGTTCCCGGGGGATTTTGTCGCGCACAGCGGCGATGGCTCGCGCTACCAAGGGAACATGGAAAGAATCGAATTGAATGTTCAAATCAATGTCGCGCTGGAGCCACGTGCGGTTGTCTTCGGGAGGCGCAAGCCGTCCTTCAATGCGGACGTCTTGGCCAAGTCCCTCGGTCAGCGATGCGGCAATATGAATCCTGGTCGCCCGATCGGGCTGGAAGCCTTGGACGTTCATCGTGAGATTGCGGATCCGTAGCTCGGCGGGTTGTTTGACCGATCGATCAACGTAGTCAACTGCGCCACGTTTAACGACGATCTCGTCAATCGCAAAGCTTACGGGAAAGGGTTGCTGTCCGGTAGGGGCGGGCGATGGCAGCCTGGGAAATTCCCGCAGCTCCGCCTTGCGATCGACCAGTGCGCCTAGGTTCAAAAACCCCCGCTCGTCGGTGATGATCTGAAACTCTGGTTCGTCGAAGATGAGCGACGTGATCGCTAGGCGGCGCCAGAGCAAATTCCATAAACTGAGGCCGAGCACGAGCTTGCGCGCCCGTATGACGGGGGTCGCTGCGAAGCGCGAGTCATCCGCGATGCGGAATTCTTTGGCTACAAAGCCCGGCCGCCAAAGCAAATTGATCTCCAAGCTGTCGAAGCTGACGTCCTGACCGAGGACTTTTTGCAGTTCCTGGCGCACCTCATCGCGGTGGCTAGCGACGACTAGGTTGAAAAATTCCAGGAGGAGACCGGCGGTTGCGAGCACCGCAACCGCGATAACGAGCAGGATAATTTTTCGTCGGCTTTTCATCAGCGATTCTGCGGTGCAAAGCGCGAAACCCAAGTCTTCGCTAACGAAGCCAATGAGTCTCTGGCCTTTCAATTGACGGCAAGGAGCCGCACCGTGATGTCAACTCGGAGAGATTCATAAGCATCGATTGCGCAAGAAGAGTTCGCGACTGCGCCAGTTTTTCCTCAGGCGACGTACGCACAGCCTAAGGTGTGACTGCGTGATCCGCGTTCATTGCGGCGAACTAGCGCAGACCGAAAGCGATGCCTTGCGATTTGACGACCAGCCGCGGATGTTGATTCGGTGGGAGCGAAGATCCGTCACAGCGATAAGCGTCAAACGGTTCCGCTTAGGCGATTCGTTCCACCACGGTTGCGATTCCTTGGCCCACACCGATACACATGGTGGCCAAACCGTAACGGCTGCCGCGTCGATTCATTTCATGGAGCAGTGTCGTCATGATGCGTGCGCCGCTGCAGCCGAGCGGGTGACCGAGCGCGATGGCGCCACCGTTGACATTCAATTTGTTCAAATCAATCCCGAGCTCGCGTGCGCAGGCGAGCACCTGGGAGGCGAACGCTTCGTTGAGCTCAACCAAATCGATTTGTTCCATCGTTAACGCGGCGCGCTTGAGCGCCTTCTCGGACGCCGGGATCGGCCCGACCCCCATGTAATTCGGATGCACTCCCGCGGTGGCCGAAGCGACGATGCGCGCTAGCGGCTTCAGTTTCAACTGTTCGGCTTTCTGCGGGGTGGTAATCAGGAGCGCGGCGGCGCCATCCGAAAGAGGCGACGAGTTACCGGCGGTCACGGTGCCGCCCTTTTTGAAGGATGGCTGTAGCGCGGCGAGAGCCTCCAAGGAAGTGTCAGAGCGCGGCCCTTCGTCTTTTTCGTGGATGATCGGGGCGCCCTTGCGCTGGGGAATTTCAACCGGAATGATCTCGTCTTTGAGACGTCCTTCGCTTTGCGCCTGCAGCGCCTTCTGATGACTAGCGAGCGCAAGGCGGTCCTGGTCTTCCCGGCTGATGTGATATTTGTCGGCGACATTTTCGGCGGTCTCGCCATTATTGATGAGTGAGTAAAGCTCGGCCATGCGCTGGTTTGGAAAGCGCCACCCCAGGGAGCTGTCATACATTTGCACGTCGCCGCGCTGGAAAGCGTTCGCCGGTTTGGCCATGACCCATGGCCCGCGGGTCATACTCTCCACGCCACCGGCGACAAAAAGATCACCGTGATCGGTCTCCACCGCACGGCCCGCCTGGTTGATCGCTTCGAGTCCGGAACCGCACAAGCGGTTTACCGTCGCTCCGGGAATTGTATAGGGCAATCCGGCCAGCAAGGATGCGTTGCGTGCGACATTGCGCGAGTCTTCGCCCGCCTGGTTGGTGCAGCCGAAATAGACGTCTTCGATCTCTTCTTTATTGATGCCGGTTTTGTCGACCAGTTTAGCGATGATGTATGCGGCGAGATCGTCGGTACGCACATCTTTCAATATACCTCCGTGACGGCCCATCGGCGTGCGCACGGCGGCAACGATGACAGCCTGTTTCATGATTTCACCTGTCCTTCATGATAGGAGTAAAATCCGCGCCCGCTGATTTCGCCGAGAAATCCGGCGCTGACGAGCTTCTTCAGCAGCGGCGCTGGCCGGTAGCGGTCGTCGCCGGTCTCCCGCTCCAACCCTTCGAGCACGGCGAGCACATCGTCCAATCCGATTTGGTCGGCCCAGCGCAACGGCCCCTGAGGATAATTGACACCAAGCCGCATGGCGATATCGATTTCGTCGGCGTGAGCCACGCCCTCTTCGAGGCTGCGCGCGGCCTCGTTGATGATCAAACTCAATATTCGGGGAAATATGAGACCGGCCGTGTCTTTGACGCGCACCGTTTCCTTGCCGAGAAGTTTAAAGAGCTGCTCGGCCCGTTGCACGGTCGCTTCGGTTGTTTTCAAGCCGGGCGCCAGCTCTACCAGTTTGCGGTCCTGAAGCGGAAAGAAAGTTGCAAAGCCGATGAGCCGCTCCGGCTTTGCGACCCAACAAGCGAGCTCGGTTGTGGCGAAGCGCAGGCAAGCGGTGACCATCACGGCCGATGGCGGCAAGACTTCATCAAGCCGCTGCAGCAACGCCCGCTTACGCGCTTCGACGCCGCTCTCGGTATCGATGACGTAATCGAACGGCTTGGCGAGTGCAGCAGCATCGCAAAATAGCGTTGCGTCCAAAGCTTTTTCGCGGCTAAGCGCGAGCCATTCTTGGGCGAGACGGTTGGTGCCGATTATCGCAAGGCTACTTTTTGTCATAACTGTAGAAGCCCCGACCGGTCTTGCGTCCCAGGTTGCCGCCCATCACCATGCGCTGCTGAATTGGGCTCGGACGAAAGCGAGGATCTTCAAAAAACGACCGGTAAAGTGACTCGGTAGCGGCGAAGTTGACGTCATTGCCGATCAAATCCATCAGCTCGAACGGCCCCATGCGAAAATTGCCCGCCTCTTTCATGATGCGGTCGATGGTTTCTACTGAAGCACCGCCGTCGCCGAGAACACGCAAGCCTTCGTTATAAAACGGGCGGGCCACGCGGTTGACGATGAATCCGGGAGTATCCTTGGCGCGCGCCGGAGTTTTGCCCATCGCGCGGACGAGCGCGGTGGCCGTTTCGATCGTCGCTTCGCTGGTGCGGTCCCCTTGTATGACCTCGACTAACGCCATCAAAGGCGGGGGGTTGAAAAAGTGCAGGCCCAAGACGCGTTCTTGATGTTGGGTGGCAGCGGCGAGGGCGGTGACATTGAAGGAGGACGTGTTGGTCGCCAAGAGCGTCGGCGGCGCGCAAATCGAGTCGAGTTGCTTAAAAATCTCGCGCTTCAAATCGAGCTTTTCCGGTGCGGCCTCGATGACCAAGGCGGCGCCGCGGCAATCTTCCAAGTTGGTCGAGGCGCTGAAGCGCTCAAGGATTTCCTGTTCCTGTTCGGCGGTCAGCTTGCCACGCTCGCGGCTCCCTTTGAGGAAGGTGCGCACGCGACCCAAGCCGGCATCGATGAACTCCTGCTTGATATCGTAAACAAACGTCGAAAACCCGGCTTGGGCTGCGACTTGGGCGATGCCGGCGCCCATGGTGCCGGCGCCTAGCACGGCGATTTTTTCCGGCTTGTTGGCCATAAACGAGTTAACCCGGGCGAGTTTCGCGTTTGGGGTTTCGGTTCCGACCCAAACCCGACATTCGAAACTCCAAGCAAGCGGTTATTTCCCGGTAAACACCGGTGTTCTTTTTTCTAAAAAAGCTTTCACGCCCTCGTCGTAATCTAAACTTCTACCGGCGATTTCCTGCAAATACGCTTCATATTCGAGATCATTTTCTAGGTTTGCCAAATTGGCGTGATTGACAGCGCGCTTGATCAGGCCGATACCGCGCGGCGCGCGAGCGATCTGGGCGGCGAGTTCATGTGCGGAGGCGGCGAATTCGGCCGTTGGGAAAACCCGCGCAACCAGACCGATTCGCTGCGCTTCTTTGGCATCCACCGTATCGCCGAGCAGAAGGAGTTCCATGGCTTTGCTGACGCCGACAAGCTTGGGGAGAATAAAACTCCCGCCCGAGTCCGGCGCCAGCCCAACTCGGACAAACGATTGGATGAATTTCGCGTCTTCCGCGGCGACCCGCAGATCGCATGCCAAAGCGAGATTGCAGCCAGCGCCGGCGGCAACTCCGTTGACGGCCGCGACGACGATTTTTTCCATTTGGCGGATTTGTCGAATTATCGGATTGTACTTCTCACGTAACGACGCCCCCAGCGACCCCTTTTGCTCGGGTGTTCGACCTTTGAGATCCTGGCCGGCGCAAAACGCCCGTCCCGCGCCGGTAATCATAAAGCAGCGCACTGCTTTGTCTCGGTCGCCGTCGCGCAGCGCTTCGAGCAATTCCTGGTTCATTTGCGGCACGAAAGCGTTCAACGACTGCGGCCGGTTCAGGGTTATTGTTGCGACGCCTTCGTCTTTTTCGTAGATGATCGTCTCGGGTGCCACAAATCGGTTCCTGCTTGGCTATTTGCCCTTGAATTCAGGCTTGCGCTTTTCAAGAAAGGCTTTCATCCCTTCGGCGCGGTCTTCGGAGGCGAACAGCAGGTAGAACGACTTGCGCTCGAACTCCAATCCTTCGTCCAGCGAAGCATTGGCCGATTTAAGCACGGCTTCCTTGGCGGCTTTGGTCGCCAGTAGCGGTTTTGCGGCTATTTTTCTTGCGACGTTCTTTGCCTCTTGCAAAAGCAACTCGACGGGCACGACCCGATTGACCAAGCCCAGACGTTCCGCCTCTGCAGCGTTGATGATGTCGCCGGTCAAGACTAGCTCCATGGTGCGATGCTTGCCAACTACATGGGTCAATCTCTGAGTGCCGCCGCTTCCGGGAATGATGCCGAGATTGACCTCAGGTTGGCCGAACCGCGCGGTTTCCGAAGCGATGATGATATCGCAGCTCATCGCCAGTTCGCAGCCGCCGCCAAGCGCGAAGCCGCTGACCGCCGCGATCACCGGCTTCGCGATCCGGTTAATCTGGTCGCGGTAAGCGAGCCGATCTTGGAGGCGTTCGTCAAACGGACCCCGATCGGCCATTTCCTTGATATCGGCGCCGGCGGCGAACACTTTTTCGCCTCCTGTGACGATGATGACCCGGACGTCAGGATCGCGATCGAGTTCCTGCATGGCCAAGGACAGGTCTTTAACCAGGTCATAAGAGAGGGCGTTTAGCGCCTGTGGACGGTTCAACGTCACCACTGAGATTGGACCGTCTTTGGCGACGAGAATGTTGTGGTAAGTCATGCTGCTTGAGCCTTTAGCATTACACCATGGTCGGAGTCGATTCAAGGAATGTTCGGCAAGGAAAGGGCTGAATAATCAAGAAAAAAATACTGTTGGAAACGTGCGTTGGCCGCGGCTGAAGAGGGGCAGGGTTCTTCGCTGGACTCAGGACGAGGGTGCGGTTCGACGGCCCGCATCCTCGTTTGACACCCTGAAATCGATTTGCAAATATCCCAAGTATCCATGTCTAACCGTGTTGAGCCGGCGACCCGTCACTACGACGAAAAACTCCAGCTGATTCTTAAAGCTTCGGCTAAGATTTTCGCCGAAAAGGGTTTTCATCATACCTCGGTGCGTGATATCGCTCGCGCCACGAAGATGAGTCTATCCGGTCTGTATTATTATTTCACGACCAAAGAGGAATTACTGTTGTTGATTCAAGAGCGCTGCTTTGTAACGCTGCTGCAGCGCTGGGAGCAGGCAGTCGATCCGGGAGCCGACGTGCGCGTGCGCGTGCGCGCTTTTGCCGAGAACCATCTGAGTTTTTTTTTGCATAACATGCCGGAAATGAAGGTCATGGCCCATGAGGACGAATCTTTGACCGGCGAGTTTCAAGACAAGATTCTCGTGCTTAAACGACGCTACGTGAAAGTCATCATGGATCTGATCGGCGAGCTCCAAGGCCAGCACGGCGGCAAAGCCATCGATTTGCGGGTCGCCACGTTCGCCTTGTTTGGCATGATGAACTGGATCTACACCTGGTATCAGCCCAAGCGCGACCTGCCGTTGCCGCAATTGGTCGACCAGATGCTGAGAATCTACTTTTTCGGCTTGCTCAAGGCCGGGACGATGGAAGAAGGATGGTTTGCCGCGGCTCGTGGGTCGAGCCAAAAAGACGCTTTTTCGCTCTGGCAAAACCTCGGTGAGGGTTGAAATGGCGATGAACCCGTTACAAATTGGCGATCCAGCTCCCGAGTTTGCTGCCAAGGGGATCTTTCGCGGCAAAGTGGGCGACTACTCGCTGGTCTCCTATCGAGATAAGTGGCTGGTGCTGTTTTTTTACCCGGCAGATTTTACTTTTATTTGTCCAACCGAAGTGGTCGGCTTCAGCAAGCTGGCACAAGCATTCGTGGCTGAGAATGCCGCGATCCTCGGCGTGAGCGTCGACACGCTCGAGAGCCACAAGTCGTGGGCGGAGGAGTTGGGAGGGCTCGAATATCCGCTGCTCAGCGACGTCGATAAGACGATCAGTCGCCGCTACAGCGTATTGGATGAAAAAGATCAGGTAGCGCTGCGCGCGACGTTCATCATCAACCCGGCCGGGGTGATTAGCTATCAGGTCGTGAGCCACATCAACGTCGGCCGCAGCGTAGAGGAAACTTTGCGTGTGCTCAAGGCGCTGCGCACCGAGCGGCTCTGCCCCTCCGATTGGAAACCCGGCGAACCGACTGGGGATCTGGGACTCAAGTATTGACGCGCGAGAAATAAAAGACGCAACGGCAAAAGTTTCGCCGGACTATTTCTTCTCATTCTGCGGTCGTCATTCTTGACGTTGTTCCGGTCGCCCAATGTCTCTCGACGAAATCCAGCAAAAAAAGCAATTGATCGAGAGCCGGGCGCGGATTCGCGAATTCGTTTTTGGTATTCAGGACGGATTAATCAGCACGGTTGGCCTGTTGGCCGGCATTCGTGGCGCCACGGAAAATAACATTGTCGTCATTGTGACCGGGCTGACGGCTATGATTTCGGGAGCGGTTTCGATGGCCGCCGGCTCGTACCTTTCTTCCAATGCCCAGAAGGATATTTTCGACAAAGAGATTGTCGAGGCGGAGAAGCTTGCCGAGCGGGAGCCCTACATGGTGGCGGAAGGCTTGCTCAAGGCACTCGGCGAGGAAGGATTGAGCAAAGAACAAAGCTACCGAATGGTCAAACTGCTGATCCAACAGCGTAACGTATTTTTGCGCACGTTTCAGGAGAAAGTTTTCGGGCTGGGTAGTGCGGAAATCAATCGGCCGATGCAGGCGGCTTTGATCATGGGCTTGTCGTTTACCTTCGGCGCTATCATCCCGATTCTTCCCTACATGGTATTGTCGGGCTTGGCAGCGCTCTATCTTTCGACTTTGCTCGGCGGCGTGACGTTGTTCGGCGTCGGCGCCTTCAAGGGCGTGCTCGCCGGGCAAGCGCCGCTGGTTTCCGGTTTGCAGTTTTTCCTCATCGCCGTCAGCGCCGCTGCGTTAGGCTACGTCATCGGGATTATCGTGCAGTACTTTTTTCCGGGAGTGGTGATCGCTTGATCGCGCCCATCGGGCGGGGCGGCGCCGCTCTGTCGTGATCATTGGCGAGCAAGCTCCGCAGCAACGCAAGGTTCTCTCGATCTTCCTTTAGGTCCGGCCCCTTGGGAGTTTCCAGGCACATCGGTAAGCCCCAGAAGCGCCGATCATTGACGAGCATGCGAAAAGCTTCAACGCCAATGAAGCCCTTGCCGATATGCTCATGGCGGTCGACCCGAGAATTGAATTCCTTCTTGGAATCGTTGAGGTGAAACGCCGCGATCCGTTCGACTCCGATGATTTCGTCGAACTCGGTGAAGGTCCGCTCGTATCCTTCCGGGGTGCGCAGGTCATAACCTGCCGCAAATGCGTGCTCGGTATCGAAGCACACTCGCAGCCGATCGTTTTCCTTTGTGGCATCGATGATGTTGGCGATCTGCTCGAAGCGGCAACCGAGATTCGAGCCTTGGCCTGCCGTGATTTCAAGCGTGATTTCCGTTTTGTACCCCGGGCAGGCTTGATGCACTTCGTCGAGCGATCTGGCGATCGTCTTGATACCTGCCAATTCTCCGGCGCCGGCGTGCGCGCCGGGATGGGCGATCAGATGGGTCACTCCTAACGTTTCACAGCGCTCGAATTCATCGACAAAGGCCGCGACCGAACGATTGCGCAGCGCCCCATCCGGCGAGGCCAAATTGAGCAAATAGGAATCATGGGCGATAACCGTGCCGATTCCGGTCTTTTTCCGGTTACGGTGGAATTGTTCGACTTCTTCCTGGGTATACGGTTTAGCCGCCCACTGGCGCGCCGACCTCGTGAAGATCTGAATCGCCGCGCAGTCGACTGATTTGCCTAGCAGCAAAGCGTTGGCGACGCCGCCAGCGATCGACATGTGGGCGCCGAGCAAGGGGCTGCATGATTTGTCTCTGTGTTTCATAACTAGTGGAACGACTGGAACCAATGGAACTTTTGGAACGATTTCTGAGCGGCGCGCCGCAGCCGTTCCAAAGGGTTGCAGAAGTTCCAATCGTTCAGAATCGTCAGGTGAAGTGTCTTTTTTCCACCAGCGGTAGCGCAATGCTACCGGCGCTGAGGAGCTTGTCGTGAAATTCGCGAAGATTGAACTCGCTGCCCAGCCGGCGCTGTTCCTGCTCGCGGAGACGGTTAATAATCGACCAACCGAGCGCATAACCCATCGGCACCGCTGGGGACTGGCTGTACCAGTTCAAGTCGCCGCATGCTTGCACGCGCGGGAAGTGCAGCTCGCGCACCATAAAATCGGCTGCTTCGTCATAGCTCATAGCGCCGGTCTGCATCTTGACGTCGATAATGATTCGCAGTGCGCGCCAGAGCCGGTCCTTGAGCATCACGAATCGGTGCTCTTTTGTCCGGAGAAAGCCTTGCTCCTGCATTAGCTGCTCGCAGTAGAGAGCCCAGCCTTCGTAGAAGACTGAAGACTCGTTCATCAACCGAGGCAGCGTGGAAGCAGCCGGGACCGAATGGGCGACTGAAAACTGCAGGTGATGACCGGGGTAGCTCTCGTGCACCGAAGTGTTCTCCAAACCGACCCAGTTGTGTTCGCGCAGCAACTCGTCCTCGCTGACCGGCGTAACGTAGTAATAGCCGACTTGATCAGGATCCTTGGGCGAGGGCGACAAATAAGCCGCGAAAGGAATCTCATGACGGCGAAACTCGGGCGTGTCGACGACGTGGAGTTCTTCCTTGGGCGGAAAGGAAACAAGCTTTTTCTCTTTGACGAACTCCCGTGCGGCTTCCATGGCTTTGCGGTAGGCAGGGAGGACTTCGTTAATGGAAGGATGGTTTGTCTGGATCGCTCTGGCAGCTTCGTCGATGCCTTTTCCGTGAGCGATCTCGCTCGTGACCTCGGTAAGTTCGCGCTTGGTCCTCGCAAAGAGATCTTCGCCCAACGCCAGCAGGCTGTGCGCGTCGTGGTCGAGAAAGTGCTTTTTACGAAGGAGTAAATTGTAATGCTCTGTCCCGACAGCGTAGACACCCTCGCTGCGCGGCAACAGATCGCGTTCGAGAAACGTAGCGAAATCACTGACTGCGGCCCGCGCTTTGCCGATCCCGGCCTGGAGCGAGCTCAGATCGATGCTCGCGCTTCGTAGCTTGGGATGGTTGGGCAGGTTTTGCAAAAAACCGATGGAACCCGTAGCGCTTTCGATAGCCATCTTCGTCCATAATTTCGGCGGATTGGCGGCCCGACGCCGGAGATTTTCCATGCCTTGGCGAACCAGCGCCGGCCCTCGATCTAGGCGGCTCAACAGATTGCCGGCGAAATCGTTGGTCGGGCGAACAGTCAGGATATAAATCGCGTCTGTCGGCAAATAAATATCCGGCCACTTGAGGCGATAATCTTCTTTAGCATGCTCATAACTTTGAATTGTCAATTTTCCTTCAAGCAGCGCGAAGTCGATTCTTTGATCCTCGTTCAATTGGACAGGAGATATATTGCGAAGCGTCGTCAGCGAGTCTGCCACGAAGGTTCGCTCGGCGTCGTAGGTATCGTCCGAATAGTCGTTCAGCAGGTGATCGTAGCCTTCGATGCCGTAGTAGATCGCTTCGGCGGGATGAAGCTCAAAATATCTCTTGAAGTAATCGCTGCAGAACTCGCTGAATGTCGCCATGATCGTTCATTATCATCTTGGCCATGGCGGCGCAATTTTGTTGGGCTCCATGGTGATGCGCTCGTCTGCGCAATCCGTCAAGAACATTAACGCATGAGCGCTTGGGCTGGATTGACTGCGAACCATGGCTCAAACAGGCGCACGGGTTTCCCCCGACTGGGCGTATCCTCGGTGTGCGGTGGCGGCAATAACACTGGATAGGGAAGCTGGTCGATCATCTTGAGCAGCCTTCGTCTCGCTCGATTGGGAAAAAGAAATTTTTTGCGAAGCTCCAAGACGATCACATCGATGTTTTCTTGTCGCGCTACAGCGATGATTTCCTCGCGCAACGTACCGGATCGAACCAACCGGCGAACTGCGATGGGAGCCGGTTTTGTGATAGCGCCATCGAGAAAATTCCATAAATCCAAAGCGCGCTCCTTGAGCAAGGTATCGAGGGGACGTGGCGGTTGCTTAATGTCAGAAAAAGGCCAAGTCTCCGGAGGGAATGCCAGGGTCAGCAAACTTTCGTTTTTCGGTGCGTCTTCGATAACGTGCAGGGCAATGACTTCGCCGTTTACTTCAGACGCTAACGCCAAACCGTACCGCAGCGCCCTTTTACTCTCCGGAGAGAAATCGACGGGGACCATGAGTTTTTTGAAAATGCGCATTACTCCTCCGATTCATTTCGTTGTCATGGATGATGGCTAATCGCGCACTAGAACGGCACGACGAATGCGGGATTAACTCAGAACTTATCCGTGCTGTGTATTTGTAGCCGACGCAATTGTTATGCCGTCAGCAGAGGTCAAAATCTACTCGGGAATTCGCCGCGACGCTGGGGATGACCGAAGCGCCCGCTTGTTGGATTGGCAGTGCTTAATTTTTAAACAAGTATGCCAAGAAATGGGGCGC
>DATBMR010000135.1:0-20911 GCA_036554745.1 Binatia bacterium | reverse complement strand
TTACCAGGGCGTGTCGCTCACGCAAAAAGCTACATCGCTTATATTTCCGATTCGACAAACTCGTCGGTCATCTACTGGATCGCCAAAGAGGCGGGCATCTTGAAGAAGCACGGCCTCGACCTCGATACGATTTTCATCAACGGCAGCGTGCGCGGCATTCAGAGTCTGATTGCCGGCGATCTGGGCTACACCGGCGCGGTGGGAACAGCGGTCATCAATGCCAAGCTCGCGGGCGGCGACATCGCGATCGTTCAAAGCCAAATGAACACTTTGCCCTACTTCATCATCGGCAATGCGAGCATCAAGTCGCCTGAAGCGCTTAAAGGAAAATCGGCGGCAGTCCACATTCCCGGCACTTCGGCCGATTTCGCCTTACGCCTTGCGCTCGCGAAAGCCGGAGTCAACTACAAGGACATCAAGGCGATCACGGTCGGCGGCGCACCAGCCCGTCTCGCCGCCGTGACCCAGGGCCAGACGGATTTCACCGTGGTCACCGACGGTGAGCGAATTCAGGCGGAGAAGATGGGCCTCAGGGTCATTATTGACATGGCGAAGCTCAACGTGCCCTTTCAGTTCAACTGCACCGTCACCACCCGAAGAAAAATCCGCGAGCAACCCGATGAGGTGCGCCGCGTCGTCTGGTCGATGGCGGAATCGATTCACTTCTTCAAGACCCGCAAAGACGAATCGATCAAGATCATGCAAAAGTACACCCGGGGACTATCGCGTGATGTCCTGGAGGGCGCCCATGCCGCCAATTCGCCGCTGCTCGTTGAGGACACCTATCCGACGATCGAGGGGCTGAAGCAAACCCTTGAGGTGCAGGCTTTGACCGACGCGCGCGCCGCTAAATTCAAGGCGGAAGAAATGGTCGATCTGCGCTTCGTCGACGAGATGAAAAAAAGCGGGTTCGTCGAAAAGCTCTACGGCCGCAAGTAGACTCGCTCACGCGCTAAACGATCGACCGCCGACTGAGGCGGGTTCACGGCCGACAAGCGCGCGGTCGCGCCACTGGCGCAGGACCAAGTCGCTGAGAAAGACCAACAACGCGACCCCGGCGAGCGGCCACCAGGTTTCCTGCCCCTGCCGGCCTTTTCCCTGAGCCGGCGTGTAAAAACGTTTGAGGGCGTCGTTGAATTTTTCCGGATCGACCATTTCGCCTCCAGTATCTTCGGCAAGTCGGCTCAGCACGGACAGGTTCGGTTTGAGCTCGCGATATTCTTTCGGATAGGGCGCGATGTAAGGAACCGTTGTCAGCGGCACCGGCGCCTCGTCGCCTCTCCCTTCGACATACAGCGATATAAAGTGGATACCGCGCTCCGCCGGCATGAATTTGCCCTCGTAGCGGCCCGGCGCGGTCTGCTGAAGCGTTTGCTGCTGGCTGGTCTGGTTCGGCGCCGTAATATTCGCCTTGACACTCAGATGATTGACAAATTTTCCCTCGCGCGAAGCCAGGTCGGCGATGACTTTGATCATTTCGCCGTCGGCGCGCAAATCCGTTTGCAGGCCGGTGTCAACGAACTTGCGCATGGTGTCGCGTGCGAGTTGGCTTGCCCACTGTGAGAATCCCGGCCAGCTTACCCAATCCCGGCCCCAACGGCCGCTCAAATCGGAAGTGAACGCCATCACCCGTCCCAGCCCGTAGCGCCAAGACACCAGCAATGGATCTTTGTCCACACGCATCAACAGCTCCGTGCGCGGCTTCGGGTAAGTCAAAACATAACCGCGCAGCGACGGCAGGCTGCTTGGCGCGATGCCTTTGAGCGGACCGATCGGCGCGACGATCGCCGGCGTCACCGGCTTTTCGATCAAAAGATCCCGGGAGATTAACAGCGTTTCCGTGGTGAAGATCTGCGGAATGGTTTGTGGATCGAGGGCGACGTAGCCGCGCCCCTTGCCGTTCTTGGCGATGTCGGCCATGAGCTGCACATCAGCATCATTGCCGACCGAGACCGTCGATACGGTCATGCCATCGCGAACCATCTTGCCGACCAAGGAATGAAAGTTTGCCTTGTCGGTAAGCCCGTCGGACAGCACGATCACATGTTTGATCGCCGCCTGCTTGCCGGCGATGACGCGATGCGCTTCGAGCATCGCCTTGAAAAGGTCGGTGCCGCCGTCGGACTGCAATGCAGCAAGCCCTTCGGAAATCCATTCGCCTTTGCCAACCTGGCGAAACGGCAGTGCCCAATCCCAGTTGGCGTCGAATGCAAGAATGCCCACCTGATCCGTCGGATTCATGATGTCGGCAGCGGCAATCGCCGCCGCCTTGGCGAGATCGAGCTTGGTGTTACCTTCCGAGCCCGCACCCATGCTGCCGGATTTGTCGATGACGAAGAGCAGCGCTACATGAGGCATCTCGAGCCGCGCCGGCGGGCGCATATCGACCGGCAGAATCCGCTCGAGCGGCGTGCGAAAATAACCGCCCGCGCCGTAACTTTGCGAGCCGCCGATCACCAATACCCCACCGCCCAGGTCACGCACGTATTTTTCCACGTTCTCCATCTTGGCATGGGTCAGTTGAAACGCCGGCACGTTGTCGAGCACGAGCAGATCGTAGGCGGAGAGTTCGGAGACCGAGAGCGGGTGGGACTGCGGTGTTGATTCCACAACGGCGTAGCCCTGCACTTGCAAAACGCCGGAGATCACGCGCCGGCTCTCCTCGTGCGCCGACAGCACAAGCACCCGCGGCGGTCCCTTCACCGCGACGACGCCCTGTAGCAAATTGTTTTCCGCAAGAGTGTCGTCTTGAGCTTCGACCAGCAACTCGTACGCATGATTGCCCCGGGCGGCGAGGCTGTCGCGGAAAGCGACACGATTGCTGCCGGGCCTGAGCACCATCTCCCGTTCGGAATGCAGAACGCCGTCACGCAACAACCGCACTCGCACCGGCGCTTCGCGCAGGCTCTCGATAGCACCGCGGATCTCGAATCCCTCGGCGCTGTCGACCAGCCGCGGCAACGTAAGATCGCTGAGATAGACCTCGTTGCGTCCGCGCGCCAGACTTACCGGCAGCGTCCAGACCTGCACGTCCTGAGCGCGCAGCAGTGGGATCACGCGCGCGAGCTCGCCGCGAGTTTGGTTGCCATCGGAAATAATCAGAATTTTTCCTTGCCGGCCTTCGCCGATTTGTGCCACCGCCGCTTGCAGTGCCGCTTGAATATCGGTCTCATCGCGGTCCAAACGCGCACTGAACTCGCCCGCCGGCATAGATTCACGCGGCAGCGACTCCCACTCGGGAGCCCGACCGAAGGCCAAGAGCCCGGTCCTGACTTCGGAGTTTTTGAATCGCCGACCGGTTTCAAGAAGCTCCTGCGCCTTTTCCCGTGCCTCCTGGCCGACGCTGCGCGACAGATCGACGCCGAGCACCACATCCAGTGCGGTTGTCGAATGAAAGACTCGCGGATTGATTAACGCCAACACCAATACGGCCAGAGCCGCGCCGCGACCAACAATCGGGTAAATCGGCAGACCTTGGCGCAGCGCGAGGACGAGTTCCGCCCCCAGCACCACCAGCACCGCGACGAGCAGCACCGGCCAAAGAGAAAATCCGGCGTCGAGGGCGCTGCTACTCTGCTCATCGCGTCGGGGCGATGGATCCAGCGCCAGGCGCGGAGTGATCTGGGATTCCTCTTCGTCAAATAAATTGACCGCAAAGCGCCCCTGCCGCGCGCCGCTCTTGAAGGCGTAAAATCCCGTCTCCGAAGTATCGGCGAAAAGCAACGGACCGGCCGCTGAAGAAAAAACGTTTTTCTTCCCGGACGGCGCGGTAATTTCCAATGCGCCTTCGCTATCCGGCAACCGCAGCGTGATCGCGGCACCGGCCTGCGCGGTCCGTGCCGGAAATTCGAGGGGTTGCGGCTGAAACCATTCGAGCACATTATGAAACAGCAGCGGAAAGGCGATCCGTAGCGGCAGATCCGAAGCCATCAGATCGAATCCGATCAACAACACCCGCAGATGGCCGCGATCCAGCGCATAGAGCAGCGGAGTTTCGGCGGCCCGCACTAAAACTGTTCCTTCGCCTTTGAGCACGAGCCGACGCGCTTCTTGAACCCGAAGATCACCAAGATGAAGGCCGGCTGTGAGCGGATGCTTCACGATGGGTACGAGCACTCGCGGATTTTCCACTTTGCCCGCGTGCGCGACCGGCAGATTCGGCGCGACGGTGTCGATCAGAATAACATTGCCCCGCGTCAGTGCGGGCGCGGCCACACGATCGAAGATCACCACGTCGAATTCCCGTTGCTCGAACCCTGCCTCCCATTGCGGCGCGCTGCTCAGCTCGACGTGCGGAAACTGACGCAACAGACGGCTCAGGTAGATATTGCCGGGGCCGATATATAACAGGCGCACCGGCGCACGATCCGTCAGCGCCAGGTAGGCTTGGTTGTCGGTGGCAAAATCATCGGCGATATCCAAACGCGCGAGCAACTGTCCCGCGAAGCGGCCGTGATAAGGAAACATGAGCACGCGCCGGTCATGCGCGCCAACCTCGATTTCTTCGCGAGCCACCACGGCGCCATCGAGAGTCAAGCTGAGCGGCGCGCGGACCGCCTGCGCCATAAAGTTTTTCACATGCACCATGACCTCGGCGGAAGTCGGCTGCGCCGGGTGGCGCCGCACTTCAAAGCCGACGATCGCTACGTTAGCGTTGCCCCCTTGGACTTTGACAAAGTGGAGATGACCGCCGGCTTTGGCGAAATCCTCCGCGCCGGTAAAGGCGCCGTCGCTCAGTACGACCACCCGGTCGGAGCCGCCGCGCTTGAGAAAAGCATGAGCGAAGAGAACCGCTTCCTTGACACGCCCGGGCGCGTCCGTCGCTTGTAGACCTCGCGCCAGTTCCCGCAGCCGACGCTGATCGGAGCTAAACGGGCTAAGCAGCCGAGGCTCTATTCCGGCACCGATGAGCATCATTCTTTGTCCCGCGCCAAGATGGTCGACCAAAGAGAATAGCTCCCGGCGCGCGACCTCGAAGCGCGTCGCCGCGCCTGCTTTCGCCTTCATACTCGCACTCAGATCGACCACCACGACGAGGTCGCCGGCCGCATTGCCGACGTGGCGCAGCCACGGATCGGCGAGCGCCGCGATGAGCGCCGTTGCGGCGAGCAACTGTAGCATGAGCAGCAAATTTTTCCGCAGCAGCCAGCCGAGCCGGGTACCAAGCGGGCGTTCTCTGAGCACCCGCTCCCACAGAAACAACGTCGTAGTACGAACCTGGAGCCCTTTCGGCTTGAGGCTATGCAGGAAAACGATTAACGGTATCGCCGCAGCGAGCAAAAACAATGCGGAGGGTAGACGCCAGAACATAGCTCACGTCACGCTGCTCACCTGACGCAGCGTCTGCAGCACAAACTCCTCAAAGGGCACGCTGGTCGTCGTGCGCAAATAATCGATGCCCCGGGTGGCGCACATGGTTTCGACTTCTCTGAAGTAACCGGTGACTTCCGCTTTGAAGCGTCGGACCAGCTCGGCATCGAGAAAGAGCTTGCGCTCGCGCCCGCCTTCGACGTCGATCAATGCCACGTCCCCCCAGGGCTCGGGCTGGATCTCTCGCTCATCGACCACGTGTATGACCAGGAGTTGGTAGCGTTTCGCCGTCAGCTCTTCCAGTGCCGCGCGCCAGCCGGCCGGGTCGAACAGGTCGCTGACAATGACCACCAACCCCGGATGGGGAAATAAATTGGTAAACGAATGGACCGCCGCACGCAGATTGGTTTCGCCGCTGCACGAGAGCCTGGCGAGAAATCCGAAAAGGCTGAGAATCTGCTTTCTGCCGCGCCCGAGCGTGAGCGGCGTGTGCAACCGCGTCGAAAACGACGCACCCCCGACTCGATCGAGGTTTTTGAGTCCGATATAGCCGAGCGCAGCCGCAACCTTCTTTGCATAATCGATCTTCACCGGCGTGCCCTCGGCCATGGATCGGCTGGTATCGACCATGAGATATATGTTCATCTCTTCTTCCGAGGTAAACACCTTCAGCAGGAGCCGGTCGAGTCGCCGGTAAATGTTCCAATCGATGTAGCGCAAATCGTCGCCGCGCTGATAACGCCGGTAATCGGAGAACTCCAAGCTGAAACCTTTGCGCGAGGCCGCGTGTTCCCCTTTGACCCCCGCCCAACTCAAACGCTTGGCAACCAGATGAAGGCGCTCGAGCTTGCGCAGGAAATCGGTATCGAAGAACGTCGCGGTTGTTGCCGTGCGGGTCTCGGGTCGGCCTGCAGGAGAAATGGATTGCGGCGCGGCTTGGCTGTCGGTGCGAGCGAAGCGCGGAATCTTTCGAATACGATGGCGCAGGATCTTCGCCAGACCGCCGCTAAAACGAACTGCCTTGACTCCGAGACTCCAAACTGTAGACTCTGGACTCATCGTTATTCGACTTCCGCCACCTGCGCGACGATCTCGCTCAAAATCTTTTCCGCATTGACGCCTTCGGCGTCGGCTTCCAGATTAAGAATCAGCCGATGGCGCAGGCTCGGCAGTAACAGACTGCGCACATCATCGAAGGATACATTGGGCCGGCCGGCAAACAACGCGCGCGCCTTCGCCGCCAGGATCAGGCTCTGCAAGCCGCGCGGACTAGAGCCGTAGAGGACAAACTTTTGCGCCAACCCGCCGGTGCCATTTCCCTGCTTCTCACCGGGATGGGTGTGCAGCACCAGCCGGACCGCATAATCTTTGACCACGTCGGCCAGCGGCACTTCGCGCACCCACTGGCGCATTTGCAGAATCGTTGGTCCATCCAAGATCTCGCGAACGGCTGGCGGTGGGGCCGCCGTAGTAAGATCGGCGATCCGGCTCAATTCTTCGCGATTAGGATACTGCAGTAGCAGTTTGAAAAAGAAGCGGTCCACCTGCGCTTCCGGCAGCGGATAAGTCCCCTCCATCTCAATCGGGTTTTGCGTCGCCAGCACCATGAACGGACTCTCGAGCCGGTGAATCTTACCGCCCACCGTCACGCTCTGCTCCTGCATCGCTTCCAACAACGCCGATTGCGTCTTCGGCGTGGCGCGGTTGATTTCGTCGGCCAGGACGATATTCGCAAACACCGGACCGCGCTGAAATTCGAACACCTTCCGCCCTGAGGGATCGTCGGTAAGCATGTTGGTCCCGGTGATATCCGCGGGCATGAGGTCGGGCGTGAATTGAATCCGCGAAAAGCTCAGGCTCAAGATTTCACCGAGACGACGCACCATCAAAGTCTTGCCCAAACCGGGCACGCCTTCGAGCAGGCAGTGGCCGCCGCAGACCAGCGCGATGAATACCTGTTCGATCAACGCCTCATGGCCGACGATGACTCGGCCCATCTCCGACTTGAGTTCTTCGAAGGAGCGGCGCGCGCTCTCGATCCGGCGTTCGATATCCGCGGCAGATTCCATGGCAGATTCCCCTATTGGGTGTGTTGCGATGGGACGAAAGATCTCTCAGCTTCGTTCGAGGTGACAGCTCCGCTCCTTTGTTGTCTTTCCGAGCGGAAGCGAGGAATCTTTCCCCCGGATACGATTTCAAACCTACTCAAAGTGAACCACCTACCCGATCGATCGGGTTGGCCTGGAAACGTCATGGGTAGACGAGCGTATTCATAACTCCAATGCTCCCACTCCATGACTTCAGCCGCTCGCTTCACCGGTTCTCTTGTCCTAACGATAAGAAATAGTTCTTGATCGTTTCCTTCAGCGCTTCCGGCACGCGTTCCGAATTCAGTTCTTGCTCGGCCTGCCGGCGGTAAGAAGCGACCACGTCCGCCTGTGCCACCGTGCTCTTTCCCGGCGTCGGTTTGCCTTTGAAGACAACCGAGCTGCTCTCGCCCTCGCCGAGCGCGCCTTTAACCTGAGTTGTTGGGCCGGCGCGAAATTCGGGCAGAGAACGATATTCTGCGTCACGCTTTCCCGGCTCCTTGCCGGGCATGCTATTGTGGTTTTTCTCTTCCGCGCCATCAGCGTTTGGATCTTCTTCACCTGGACCGCCGCTGCGCGCTAAGTGTTCGCCTTTCTGCCCTGGGCCTTGCTTCATCATCTGCTGCAAGTATTGCTGCGCATCCAACAAGGCGCGACGGTCCAACTCGTTGGTCGCCTGCCGATCGAGCTTGTCGAGAAACGATTTAAGGTCGCTGGGTGCCGTGACGCGGCCGGATTGATCCGCCTTGTCCAAATGCCGCTTGAGTTGCGGCAAAGTCGCCAACTGATCCATCCATTGCCGGCCGAACTCCTCAGCGCCCTTGGGAAGATCGGGAAGTTGCGCGAGATCGCGCGCTGCCGCCAGCTCGGCTCTTAGGTCTTTCAGGCTCTGTTGGCTTTCCGCCGCCGAGAACGTATTCTTCTCGGCGGTGGAGTTCGCCGCCTCCTCGAATTTCTTGGCCATGCCGGCCAACTCCTTCTTGAACGATTCGTCGAGGGTCTGATTTTCCACACCGGCGCGCGCGACCTTCTCGAGCTCCTGGCCCATCTTCAGGCTTTCCCTGAAGCCTTGATCTCTGGCCTTTTCCTGGAGCTCGCGCGAATACTCGCGCGCCTTTTGCGCCAGACTCCGCGGCGGTGGAGATCGCTCGGCGGAATGATCCCAGCGGTCAAAATCAAACCACAAAAAGGTAAACCAAAGAACCAGCAGCGGCAGGATGAGATACGCCGGCCAACTCCAGGCGCGTGGGAAAAGCGCGCGCGGTTCGATCGCGCTAAGTTTTTCGTAAGCCTGTTGGAAAACCAGCTGCGCCGCCACCGTCGGATCGGCTTTTCGCGAAAGTTCCCAAGCCGTAACCGCGCGCTCATCGAGCCGCAGCGTCTTATCGAGCGATAGCGCGGCGCGCGCGTCATCCTGGCGCTGCCAGCGGCGGCGGTGAAAGAAAAATGGCGCAAGCATACCGAACAAGGCGACCGGGACGAGCCAGCGCAACCAGCCCATTGGCAACAAAACATTCAGTGGGAACAACACCAACGCCGACGCCAGCGCCGCGCACCCAACCGTGACGCAAATCCGTTCGCGCCGCTTGCGCCGCTCCCAGCCGATTACTTCGCTCAGCTTGGTCTTGAGCTCATCCGTGATCGAGCTCACGACAGCGGCTCCCGGGCGAGCGCCCAGCGATGTGTGCCGTAACCGACGGCACCAAGCAAGATATGAAATGTCAGATGGACCGTGGTACCGGACCACGGCCAACCAAAGAGCGACAACGCCGGCAGTTCCTGGCGGCTCAGCAAGGCGAGCACGAACGCGACCGGATTTGACGGCAAATAAAACAGCGCCGAAAGGAAAACCAGGCAAACAAAAAAACTGCGAATAAAAACCTGCCGGCTTTCGAGGCTGCGTTCCCAAAGGGCCAAGGTTGCCAGGCCCCAAACCCCATAGGTCAAGGCATAAAACGGCAAGAGCAGCAGGGTCAAAGTGATTAGCGGCAGCGGCGTACGCGCGATCGCCCCGGCCCAGATCAGCAATGGCCCGAACAGCAGGAGCGAGACTGCGACGTGGACCAAAAGAAAAGAGATCTGGGCGCGACTCACCGATCCCGCCGTCTGCGCCTGATCGTGCAACCAATGTTTGAGTCGTTTAAAGCGCCACGGCGCGAATTCCTGGTTGGCAACGCGCAAGGTGAAATAAACGATCAACACGAGAGCGGTGATGGCCGAAACTTTAAACAAACTCGCCGATCCGCTCCACATCTGCGCGTCCAAAGATGGCACATACAAAGACAGGAATTCCACGGGCGCAAGGATGACTAGCATGTAAAAGTAGACTTGGAATCCATGACCTTCGTCAAAATAGACGGCAAGGCTTTCGCGCCAGACCGGATTGTCGCTCATTCCTCATCCTCCCCTGGCAACGGGAAAATAGCACGGAAAAGCGCGTAGTCCTGGGCTTGAATGCGCGGATCGTCGATACGCACGCGCGGCTCCGGATCTTTGACCCAGCCGAAAAAAACCGCGGCCCCGCTCATTATGCGCGCGTCACCATCGCGCGGGAAGATCGAAGAATGAAACAAGATATCCCGGGTTTTATCGGCGAATGTCATTTCGCGCAAATTCAAAGTGACCGAGCGGCCAACCCCGGCTGCGTCAATGGCTTTCTCATTGGATAGAGGAAAAATCTTGCGCAAGCTTTCGCCGCGCGGGACCGCGCCGATATCGAAACGTTCCCCCGGCACCAATAGCCAGCAATTGACGAGATCCTTGCCGCTACGATTATTGACATGCATGACCAAGCTGTCGCCATGCGCCTCAAACTCGGCGCTGACGGAGAAACGGTCGACGCGGCGCAAACGATACAGCCGGTAATCCCACTCACGCAGCGGCAAGCGATAGCGGCTCGCTCCGGAGGTATCCTGACTGACAACCGCGGGTTCGGCGTTATCGCGCGACCGGCTGGTAATCGGCGTCAGATCGATCCAACCGGGCTCGATCTCCAACTCGTACTGGCGCAGCTGAGTCGAGAACAACGCCAGATTAGCCTGGGTATCGACGAAGCCGTCGCCGCTGTTTTCGAGCACACTGGAAACCAGCAGCACGCCGTCCGGAACGTGCCCGCCATGGCTGAAATGAACATAACCCGCTGCCATCCCGCCGGTGACGAATGTCACCAGCGCAAGGAGCAATCGGCGCGGCGCCACCCGTTTTTTTTGCCACAGCCAGGCAATCGCACCGATACCGATCAGATAGCCCGTCATGGCGAGGAAGAGCGAAGCGGAAGGCACGTAGGTGGAGATAAACTTCGGACTGCCGATCAGCTGGCTAAACACGGTGTCGCTCCACTCGGTGCGCGGCAGCGGCTCGTCAGTCGCGGCGGCAACTAGGAGCGGCTGAAAAAATTTTGCCAATCCCTCCCAGCTCGACAACGGCGGGCGGCCGATATCGAGTGCCAGGTAGGTGATGCGGCCGCGGCCGCGGTTTGATTCCACCAGGATGGGAATGCCGTCGATGTCGGCGAGCGCCTTGCCGCTGACGACGGTCGAGACCTGCGCCCAGGCGCCCGGCAGCTTGACCACCGGCTCGTCTTTGCCGGCCGCGGGAACAAACGAGACCTGTTTGGCGCCGCTTACGCGAACCGGCAGGAAACGTAGCACCGCCGGCTCCTGGTAAAGCGCATAATTCAGGCTGCCGACGATCAGCATCCTACCGCCGGCAGTCAACCAGTGATCGAGAGCGGCAAGCTGGGGGCGCGATAGCTCGCGCAGCGACTGGTCATAAAGAATCAGATGCGACACGCCGAGCAGCGCGCGCGAATCGGCAGCTAGTTCTCCGGGCGATATCTGTACCAGCCGGTTTCGCGCTGTCGCCGCCGGAATGACGGGTGGAAAAGCGCTGCCGCTCATCAGCAGGAGAACCGGCCCCGGCGAGAAATGGCGGCGCAGATCGATCTCGCGCTTCGCGCTTGCCGCGGCGCTGGCGAATTGAACGGTCAACGGCCGGCTGATGAAATCCGGGTCGACAGTGATCTGCACTGACTTGCGCGACTGCCCCGCCACAAAAACCTCGCGCCGATAGTAGGCTCGATACGGCGCGCCGCCCTTGGTGGCCCCGCCCTTCCAAACCTGGACCTCGAGAATCCCCTCCACCGGGCGTCCGCTGTTGCTCAGCTCGACCTCGAGCGGGAAGGGTCGCCCGAGTTGAAATACGCCGCGGAAGCCGACGCGCGGCTCGAGCAGAATCTCCGACCGCGCCGGCGAGCCAACGGCTGTTATCAGTAAGATCAGCGCCACGCCGAGGCCGGCGCGGAGCCACCGCCGGTTGACCCTAGAGTGTCGTGCTACACGGGGAAGTGGCCGCCGGAGGCGCGGGCCCTGTTGGACGGATAAGACTAGGCTGGTGTGTGTGGCTGAAAAGGGCATGCTGCCTTTCCAGAACGGCCCGCTCCGGCTCGCGAGTATAATTTTATTCGATGTATTCCACGCTGAGTATGTCGAAAGTGCGAACGCCGGTGGGCGTGCGCACTTGGACTTCGTCTCCTTCGCTCCTGCCGATCAGGGCACGAGCGATCGGCGAGCTGATCGAAATCTTGCCGTTCTTCGGCTCCGCTTCGTGATCGCCGACGATCTGATATACCACTTTATCACCCGTGTCACCATCAGCCAGTGACACCGTGGCGCCAAAAACGACCTTGTCGCCGGAGAGTTTCCCCACTTCGATGACCTGGGCACGCGCAAGCTTGTCTTCGATTTCGCGAATCTGCACGTCGAGCAGCGATTGGCGCTCTTTAGCGGCATGGAATTCGGCATTTTCCGAGAGGTCGCCGTGGCCGCGCGCTTCCTCGATCTCGCGAATATTCTTTGGCCGCTCGACGGTTTTGAGGCGCTTTAGTTCCTCTACCAAAAATTGGTATCCCTTGCTCGTCATCGGCACGCTTGCTTCTGCCATGTCATCCACTCCTCGATAAAATAAAAACCCCTCGGAATCGCTTCCGAGAGGCCTTGAAAAACTCTCCGCATCTCGACCGGCTGCTAGTCTCTGCCGCGATTTTAGCACCGGAGCCGACTATTTCAACAGTGACGGAATCCCGCGCACACGATGAAACTCGGCCGGACTCATGCTCTTAAGTGCAGCAAAAATCACCCGCTGGCGAAGCGGCTTTGCATCAATTTCCCGTATCCTCATATATACGGCTCGAGTCCCGGACTCATTTTTTACGAATAGTGGCTCGCGACCACCTACCGGGCCGGTTTGGCTTAGGCCCGCTTCACCGGACCAAAAACGTGGCAGGCGACGCCGTGCCGATTGGCGTCAAAATCGAGCGGTGGTTCGGTCTGGCTGCAGAGCGGCTCCCGATAGGCGCAGCGCGGGTGGAAGGTGCAGCCGGACGGCGGATTGACGGGGCTCGGCACGTCGCCCTCCAGCACCACCCGCTCTTTTTTCCGGCTGGTATCCGGCATCGGCACGGCGGAGAGCAAAGCGCGTGTATACGGGTGTTTGGCGTCGCGGTAGATCGTCTCGCTATCGGCGATCTCGACCACTTTGCCCAAATACATGATCGCGACGCGATGACTGATATGCTCGACCACGCGCAGGTCATGGGAGATGAAAAGATAAGTCAGATGCATCTTCTCCTGCAGCTCCTGCAGTAGATTGATGATCTGCGCTTGTATGGAAACATCGAGCGAGGATACGGGTTCGTCGCAGACAATAAACTTGGGATTGACGGCGAGCGCGCGCGCGATGCCGATGCGCTGCCGCTGTCCCCCGCTGAATTCATGAGGATAGCGGCCGTAATGATCTTCACGTAGACCCACCTGATGAAGCAACTCCATCACCCGGTCGCGCTTGGCCTTGCCCTTGGCGAGCTTATGAATCTCCAACCCTTCACCGATGATATCGCCCACGCGCATGCGCGGGTTGAGCGACGCGTAGGGATCCTGGAAAATAATCTGCATCTCGCGGCGCATGTCGCGCAGCTCCCGTTGGGACAGCGTCAGCAGGTTTTTATCCTGGAAGATCACTTCGCCGCCGGTCGGCTCGATCAACCGCAAGATCGTCCGCCCCAGCGTCGACTTGCCGCAGCCCGATTCACCCACCAAACCCAAGGTCTCGCCCTCGTGGACGGTCAAGTTGACACCGTCGACTGCCTTGACCGCGCCTTTGTTGCGCGAGAACCAACCGTCGCCAACGGGAAAGTATTTTTTTAAATTGCGAACTTCCAGAAGGCTCATATCAAAACGGCAAGCTCCAAAGATGACGGATCGAGGATCGGCAAACGCGCTGATCGATCATCCGACTTCGACTCGCGGTTTTTCCCGCGACTCCGTATGGGGGAAATGACAGGCCACGGTATGTCCCGCAGCTTCTTCGACCAGCTCAGGCTCGACTTGCGCGCACACCTCGGCCGCTCTCGGGCAGCGATCGCGGAAGCGGCAGCCGCTCGGCAGGTTCAGCGGGCTCGGGACCACCCCGGGAATGGCATCGAGGCGCTTTTTCTTCAGGCTGCCGGCGCCCGGCAACGAGTTCAACAGTCCGACGGTGTAAGGATGCAACGGCTGATTGAAAATCGCCCGCGTATCCGAGCGCTCGACAATCTTACCGGCGTACATGATCGCCACCTCATCCGCCTGCTCGGCGACAACGCCAAGATCATGGGTGATCAGCAACAGCGCCATGCCGATCTTTTGCTGCAGCTCCTTCATGAGCTCGAGGATCTGTGCCTGGATCGTCACATCCAGGGCCGTGGTCGGCTCGTCGGCGATCAACAGGCTGGGATTGCACGACAATGCCATGGCGATCATGACGCGCTGGCGCATGCCGCCGCTCAATTGGTGTGGGTAAGCATCGACGCGCGATTCCGGATCGGCGATCTTGACCAAACGCAGCATCTCAATGGTTTTATCCCGCGCTTCTCTCTTGCCCAATCCTTGATGAAGGCGAATCGCTTCGCCGATCTGATCGCCAACCGTGAACACCGGATTGAGTGAAGTCATCGGCTCCTGAAAGATCATCGAGATTTCATTGCCGCGGATTTTGCGCATTTCTTCATTGTTGAGTTTCAGCAGATCCCGCCCCCGGTAGAGAATCTCGCCGCCGACGATCTTGCCGGGCGGTGACGGAATCAAGCGCATGATCGAAAGCGAAGTAACGCTCTTGCCGCATCCCGACTCGCCGACTAGACCGATCGTCTTGCCCTCATGAATCTCGAAGCTCACACCGTCAACGGCGCGCACCTCGCCCTCGGGAGTAAAAAACGACGTCTGCAAATTTTTGACCTGAAGCAATTCAGCCATTGGAACGGACGCTGTGCGTTGAGTTAAGAGTCAGCCTGCGACGAATTTGGCTCCTCCCTGACTGCAAATGGCGCGAATCAGGATCTCCCATAACATTAAATCCATGCAGTTCCAACACGGATATTAATGACTCTAAGATGGGGGTCAAGTGCGGCATTGACCGGGAACGACAAAATCGACTGGCAAGGCGGCACCTAGTTCAAGTAAAGTGACATGATGCGCGTAAACAGGCTGATTGCGAGCTCGGAAGAAATTGCATACGCCGAACGCTCTTTGCGGTATTGAACTTTCCCGGAGGCCGCCCATGGGTCGCGTCAAGAACTTGGATGAAATCAAAGCGATGATCCGCGAACGCATCGGCAAACGGAATGTTTTTCGCCTCGCCAAGCCTGCCGATAGCGAAACCGTCTTGGCGAATCTGACCAGCAAAGATCCGGAACTTTGGGCTCACGAATGGGCGCGCGTGGCGAAACCCTATGAGCAAACCGGGGCGGACCTGGAACGAGCCGGCAAGTTTCTTGAGGCGCGGCGTGCGTACATCCAGGCGTACGCTTATTACGCCATCGGCCGTTATCCGACGCCCCACACGCCGGGGAAAATGGCATGCTTTCGTAAGAGTCTCGAGATGTACGAACAGGCCGGTCGATATTTCGATCCGGTGCTAGACCGGGTCGAAATACCGTTGAGTAACAGCAAGATCCCGCTCTATGTACGCATCCCGAAAGACGGCCAAAAACATGCCATCGTCATCAACTTCGGCGGCATCGATTCGTTCAAGGCCGAGAGTTACGAGTATGACGAAGGGCTGCAAAAAGCGGGCATGGCGACATGCGCGGTTGACATGCCGGGTGTCGGCGAATGCCCGGTCAAGGCTTCCGCGAGCGCCGATGTTGTTTTCAGTGCAATCATCGACAGCCTCCAAAAACGACCAGACGTCGACCCCAAACGCATCGCACTCATGGGGCGAAGCTTCGGCGGCTACTGGGCCGCCAAGATGGCGCATGTAGAAGCGCAGCGTCTGCGTGCCGTGGTCGTCTGGGGCGGCGGCGTCCACTACTTCTTTCAGGAAGCATGGCTGCGCGAATCAACCCACGCCGATAGTTATCTAATGGATCACGACATTGCCCGTTGCCGGCTCTTCGGCGTCGATAATTTGGACGATCTTGCTCAGCGATGGGTGGAGCTCTCGCTTAAGGATCAGGGCTGGCTCGATAAACCATCATGCTCCATGCTGATCGTCAACGGCAAAAACGATTTGCAGACTCCGATCGCTGACCTTTATATGCTTCTGGAGCATGGCACGCCGAAGTGGGCACGGGTTTTTCCCGGCGGCCACATGGGACAAACGCCGCAGACTTTTCCGACCATCGTCAACTGGTTGAAAAACGAGTTGAGCTAGCGCCCCGGTGCGTTTTTCGTGTAAAATTTACCTCGACGTTGGGTGAAGTGTCATCTTCTATGCGGTTTCTAAGGAAGTTTCTCGTCATTCTCATGATCGCTGTTCCTGTAGGAGCAGCTTGGCTGCTTTATCTGGCCATAGATCGTGAGCCCGCAGTAAGGCGTGCAAATGAAATCACGCCGGCCAACATCAAGCGCGCCCAGCAAATCATCGAACAGAACGACCCGCGCAAGCTCCGCGCGGGGAATCAGCGAACGGTCGCCCTGACGCAACACGACCTCGATGTTGCGGCCAACTACGTCGCGCATTTTTACGCCAACGGCGGCGCACGATTGATATTGGACGACAAGAAAGCGACATTAGCGGCCAGCCTGCGGCCGCCGCAAGCTCCGGTGATTTTTTATTTTAATATCACGGCCACGTTGACGGCGGGCTCGCCGCTGCCACGATTTGCCGAATTTCGCGTTGGCCAACTGCCAATACCCGGGTTAATCGCGGATTGGCTTGTCCAGCGAGCGGCGGTCGTGCTCCTGGGCGAGGAGGCCATCCAAGCAGCGGCGCGATCGGTCAAGCAAGTTGAGTTAAAAGAGCGCCAGCTCGCGATCGTCTATGAGTGGTCGTCCAACCTGCGGGAGTCGCTGCGCACCGCCGCGTTCTCTCCAGACGATCAAGAGCGGCTCCGCGCCTATCAGGAACGACTGGTCTTGATCAGCACCGCGCCCACGGCAAAACAGATTTCATTGGCCGAGTTGTTGGTCGCTCTATTCGAGCTTGCCGAAGATCGTTCGCGACAAGGCGAACCGGTGGCGGAAAACCGTGCGGCGATTCTTACGCTCGCCTTCCATGCTAACGGCAAATCGCTTGAGGCGATTGTGCCCGCCGCGAACAACTGGCCGCGGCCGGCGCCTCAGCTGGTGACCCTCCAGGGGCGCGACGACCTGGCAAAGCACTTTATCGTATCTGCCGCCGTGGCCGCCAAGGTCGGCGGCCAGCTGTCCGACGCGGTGGGCGTATACAAAGAACTCGAGGATGCCCGCAATGGCAGCGGCTTTTCGTTCAATGACATCGCGGCCGACCGCGCGGGCACGCGATTTGGCGAGCACGCGGCGCATAGCCAGCTAGCGTCGAAAATCCAACAAAGACTCGTCGCCGGCGTCGCCGACAAAGATCTTATCCCGCCGACCGCCGGCCTACCGGAGTCTTTATCGGAGTCAGAATTCAAGCGGCAGTTTGGCGGGGTCGACGCGCCGAAGTATCAGCAGATGATCGCGACCATCGATCGCCGCATCGCCGCGCTGCCGCTGTACCGATAGTCGCTAGAGTCGGCGACCTAAGTGTATTTGACCTTGCCAAATCTTCGCTCAAGTCGCTTGGCAATTGTCTATTTCTGGAACTGCTCCCGCGGAAAATTCGCTGTCGCCATAACGCCGCCGTCAACCACCAGCGGATGGCCGTAAACAAAATCAGAATCATCACTCACAAGAAACAGGGCCGCTTTCGCCTGATCTTCGGCGGTCCCCAGGCGGCCCGCCAAATTTTGGAACGTCCGGCTGCCCGCCACGTCATCATCAAAACCCACCGGTGAGCCCGAGCGGTTTGGCACCACGCAGTTGACACGGATTCTGTACTCGGCGAGTTGCACGGCCATGGCGCGGGTCATATTGATGACACCGGCTTTCGCGGCGGCGTAAGCGATGCCGTCGAAACGTCCGACCATTCCGGAAGTCGAACCGAAATTAACGATTTTGCCCCCTCTTCCTTGTTGCCGCATTTGTTCGGCGACGAATTTTGTAACCAGGTACGGCCCTTTGAGACTAACCGCAATAACCTTGTCGAATTCTTCTTCGCTGCTGTCAAAAATATTGGCATGATCGGTCAGTGCCGCATTGTTGACCAGAATGTCGATACCGCCGAATTTAGCGACGACTTTTTGCACCATCTCGCGCACGTCGGCAGAGTTGGAGACATCGCCCAGCACCAGCATCGCCTCTTGCCCCGACCGATTGATCTCATCGACCACCGCCTGGCCGCGGCCCTCGTGCACTTCCGCCACGACGATTTTCGCCCCCTCGGACGCGAATAGCTTCGCCATCGCCTTGCCGATATTCCGGCCCGCCCCGGTAATCATCGCTACCTGCCCTTTGAGCTTCATTAAAACGTTTTCCTTTCAGAATTTTATGCTTCGAGACTATCCGCCCGCGTAGCAAAGTGTCAACGGCTGCTGCTCGACCCGTCAGAGCGACCTACACTGAAAAAATCGGCCGTGGCACCATTCTCGCACAAGGACACGACCGCTGACCGATAGGCTGGTTACCGGCAAACATCCGGCCGGTTGCATTCTTAACCGGGGCGCTTGCAAGTCACTTTGGATTCGCCAGAAGAATTGGCGGAGGATACCCTCAAACCGTTCGCCCTTACGTCACGACTATCTTGGATTGTGCGCCGTGACTTCTCTCATGGTCTCAACACCGGTATGAGCGGCAATAAACGCCCAACGATCGGCAAGCTCCGCGATTCTCCGATCGGTCGGACGATAGGAATGGGATGTGCCGCGGTCAACGCGCAACAGCACGGGCCGCGTGCATTTTTGTATCTGCTGCAGCGCGGCGGCGTATTTGAACGAATGGCTGGGCACGACGCGGTCGTCGCGGTCGCCCGTCAAGATGAGCGTGGCCGGATAGCAAACTTCCGGCTTCAGGTTGTGCAGCGGCGAATATCGCAACAAAAAACCGAACATTTTCGGGTCCGATGGTGCGCCGTATTCGGCTATCCAGGCACCGCCGCTGGTAAATCTGTCGTAGCGCAGCATATCCATTATGCCTGCGGCTGGAGTTGCAACGGCAAAGAGATCCGGGCGTTGATTGCTCACTGCCGCGACCAGCAGGCCGCCGTTCGAGCTTCCTTGAATCGCCAGCCGCCGCGGCGAAGTGTAGCCGCGGCGGATCAGGTCCTCGGCCACTGCGATAAAATCATCGAAGCTGTTTTGTTTCTTGTCGAGCATGCCAGCACGGTGCCACGCCTCGCCGTAGACGCCACCCCCCCGGATATTGGCCGTGACGAAGATTCCGCCAAGCTCAAGCCAGGCCGGAAGGTCGGCGCGATATCGCGGCGTTAAACTATTGGAAAATCCGCCGTAGCCGTAGAGTACTGTCGGATGATCGCCGTGAAGTATCAGATTCTTACGCGCGGTCAAAAAATAGGGAACCCGGGTACCGTCCTTGCTCGTCGCAACCAGCTGCTTCGTTTCATAGGGTCTATAATCGAAGGCCGGCCGAGCCGCTTCGAAGCGGACCGGCGCACGGCAAAGGTCTACGCAGACAAATACCGTAGAAGGAGAAAGCGGCGAGGTAAAACTGTAAAACAACTCCGCCATGTCGTAGCGCCCAGTTAAATCCCTTATTGTACCGATGGCCGCCGGCGCCGATTCGCCCAATTCACGGCCGTTAAGAGCGAAGAATTTGATCCGATTGCGGACATCGAGCAGATGCTGGACAACGATCTTGCCTCCCGACAGGACCGCATCCTGAATCACATAGCGCCCTTCCGGAACGATCGTTCTAGCCAGCGGTGGAACTTGGGTGTTGATGTCGACGGCAACGATCTTCCGGCGCGGCGCACCGCTGTCGGTAAGAACAAAAAAACTTGCGCCGACATTGCCGAAAAAACGATACATCGCCTCACCGTTGCCGACCAGGTATCTAAGTTGACCCTTGAGTTGCGGCTCCGTGGCCTTTTGCAGATCCAGATAATAGAGCCGGTTACGTCGGCCGCTGCCCTGAGAGACGCGCACGACCAGATAGCGACCATCGCGAGTGACGCTGCCGCGCACGAACCAATCCGGGTGATTTTCGGCGCGATAAATGAGACGATCCGCCGATTGGGCCGTCCCCAGTCGGTGGTAATAGAGCGCATGGACGCCGCTCGGCGCCTGGCGCGCCAATCCCGCTTGTGGTTCGGGATAGCGGCTGTAGAAAAATCCCGCGCCGTCGTGCGTCCAGGCAATCCGGGAATACCGGACCCACGTAAGCTTTTCGGAGATATCGCGGCCGGTCCTGAGGTCGCGGACATGAATCGATTCCCAATCCACCCCGCCTTCGGCCAAAGAGTAGGCGAGCAATCGCCCATCGGGTGAGGGGGCGGTTCGGCCCAGCGAGACGGAACCATCCGCCGACAGAGTATTAGGGTCAAGCACCAGCTCCGGCGACGCGGTTAGAGAATCCCTTGCATAGACCGGCGCCTGCCGTTGCAAGCCGCTGTTCTTTCGGTACCAAAGGCGGCCGCCCTCAGAGATCGGCACGCTCACCTTGGCATAATTCCAAAGCTCGCTGATGCGTTCGTGCAGCATCTGCCGCAAAGGCAGGGAATCGAGATATTCGAACGCGAGCCGATTTTGTGCTTCGATCCACAAACGGGTGTCATTCGACTCTAGCTGTTCGAGCCAGCGGTAAGGATCGGTCACCCGAGTGCCGTGATGCTCCTCAACGACATTGACTGTTTTACTGGGAGGGTAGGCCAGCGGCGCTTCCGCGTTTAGCCCTTCCGCCGAAACCAGAACCAACGTCAAGCCGAGGATCAGGAAGAGCGTCATGACATGAGGCGAGCGCTGATTCGCCTAGATCCTAAGATCGTCCGGTGGCGTTGCGGTAAAGACATCGAAGGTGTTGAGCGTGCATGCCAGCATCGCGTAGTAACCGATCGTTCCGGTAAGCTCGACCATGCCCTTTTCGCCGAAGCGACCGTAGATCGCCTGAAAAGTCGGCTCGCTCACCCGGTGTGTATGGATCATCTCGCGTACGAAGCTGACGATCTGTGCGTCCTCTACCGAG
>DATBMR010000130.1:0-2301 GCA_036554745.1 Binatia bacterium | reverse complement strand
CCGGGCAGCACTTGAGCTCCGTGCGCTTTCTCGAGCTCGACCCGCGCTCGTACGAAGACTCCGACCGCGTGGTGGTCAACCGCGCCGAGCCGTGGATTCAAAATCATTATCTCGGCGAACTCTGTCCGCAGGACGTCAAGGATGCCAAGGTTCCGGCCTTACCGCCGGGCGCGATCGAGGCCCGCGAATTTTTCCGCCAGCGGATCAAAAGGACCGGAGCGCACGAGAAGACCTTGTTCCCCAACGAAGCGAGCAATTACCAACTCGGCGGGCAGTTCGCCGCAGTGGCGGGCTTCGTCCTCGATCGGGCACGCGAGAAAGGATTGGGCCGCGACCTGCCCCCGGAATGGTTTGCCCAGACCCTTCTGCCGTAGTGCGCAACGCTACGGACTACCCGGCCACGCCGAGGTGATTAGACATTCCGCTTTCGTGGTCCGCGGCCGCGCGGCGGTGACCTGTCAACGCTCCTCGTCGCCCTGTTCGGGCCTTGGCCCGACGATTTCCAGGTTATACTTCGGCGCGAGCGCCTTGATCTTATCCAGGTCAGGCGGCCCCGCGATCTCCTCAAAGAACTTCTCGAAGCCTGCTGGGGAAATGATGACCAATATCTTGGCTGATGCCGCCCCGGCTTTCGAGTAGGTGTGGACCGTGCCGCGGGGGACGAGGACGAACGCCCCAGCCGTTGCCGTGACGGTGCGCTCCCCGACGAGGACGTTGAGTTCACCTTCCAGAACGTAGAAAGCCTCTTCCTCGGCAGTGTGGATATGAGGGGGAGGCCCGTCGCCTGCTACCGTGTGCTCGATGAGCGCATAGGCGCCGCGGGTTTCTTCTTTGGCAGCCTTATAGGTGTACGGGTTGCCCAACACCGAGATGGTTTTGCCTTCGCCTGCACCAAGTATGATACCTCCGTGACTGAACGACATGTTTGCCCTCCTTTAACTATTGATTGAGCTGATCTCGTATATTGACTTGCAAAGAAGACACCAGCCGAAAATTTACGTTACCGACAATGAGTTGTCATTACGTTCATGCTCGTATATTCAATATCGCTGGTCTCGCATATCGATATACGAGTACCGCCGAACGGTTGCCTCAAAAAGAATTGAGCTCTTAGGTGCGTCCGGGCTGTGAAAGTCTGAGTCCGGGAGCTAACCGGGCTGCAGGAGTCGTGTCCCTCCGATTGGTCCGATCGATTTTTGGCAGCTCGATCAAATCGTAGTAGGATCGGCGCATGATCGAACTCTATCACAACGATATGTCCGTCTGCGCGCAGAAGGTGCGCTTTGCGCTCGGCGAAAAGGCGCTTCAGTGGAAAAGCCGTCATTTGAACTTGCGCGCCGGCGACCAGCAGAAGCCGGAGTACGTCAAGCTCAATCCCAATGCCGTGGTGCCGACGTTGGTGGACGGTGGCAACGTGATCATCGAGTCCACGGTCATCTGCGAATACCTCGACGACGCCTATCCGGAACCGTCACTCAGCCCGCGCGATCCGGTCGAGCGGGCGCGCATGCGGCTGTGGACCAAACAGCTCGATGAAAGCGTCCATGCCGCAACCCGAACGATCAGCAACGCCATCGCGTTTCGCCATCAGAAGCTCGCCCTCGGCGCCGCGGCCTTGAAGACGCTGCACGATAAAATCCCCGATCCAAAGAAACGCGCCGAGAGCTGGGAAAATATCCACAAGGGCGTCGATTCTTCTTATTTTGCCGATGCCGCGCTGCGTTTCGAAAAGCTGCTGTCCGATATGGAATCGACGCTGAGCTCGTCGCCGTGGCTGGCGGGAAGGAGTTTTTCCCTGGCCGATATCGGCTACGCGCCGTATATTTTGCGCCTGCAAGATCTCCAGCTTCAGTTCCTGTGGGACAAACGGCCCCATATCGCCGCATGGTTCGAAAAAGTCGGCGAGCGGCCCGGCTACAAAACCGCGTTCGACGACTGGCCCAACGAATCGTATGCGGTGCTGATGCGAGAGAAGGGGATCGAAGCCGCGCCGCGCATAAAAGCGGTTCTCGGGTTGGCTTGAGCCGACAGAGTTCCGGCAATCAGGTTTGACGTGTCGCATGACTCCAAGCGAGATCGCGAAAAGCTACGACCAGCTCGCCGACAAGTGGAACAGCGATGAATTTCCGCGAGACAATGGCATCGAGCAGCACAAGCGCGCTATCGCTTTCTTAAAGGAAAAACGCCACGCCCTTGATATCGGTTGTGGAAGCAGCGGGAGAATCATCGATCTTCTGATTAGCCGTGGCTTTGCCGTAGAGGGTCTCGATATCTCGAGTCGGATGATCGAACTGGCGAAAC
>DATBMR010000299.1:0-28202 GCA_036554745.1 Binatia bacterium | reverse complement strand
CGCGGTGGAGATTATCTGGGGCTCGGCGCTGGGGCGCATAGTTATAAGCGCTGCACCTCGGGTGGTACTTTCGGCCGGCGTTGGAGCAACGAAAAAAACCCCGCCCGTTACATGAGCCGGGTGGCTGAATTGAATCACGCTCTAATTGAAAGCGAAGAGATTGATTTTAACAAAGCCGCCGGCGAGTTTATGTTTCTGGGCTTGAGATTGACGGAGGGCGTTTCGGTCGAGAAATTCTGCTTAAGATTCGGCAAAGCACCGGGGGAAGTTTACCCGCACATACCGGACTGGATCGAGGCAGCTTTGGTGGAAGAAAAGGAAGGTTTTATCAAGCTGACGCCGAAGGGCTTGCTGCTTGCCAATTCGCTCTTTGTCCAGTTCATGTGAAAAGTTCCCGGAAAATGACAGCCGACCTTGACGCATGTAGCGGCTCGGAGAGATTTCTCGGCTTGCCTCGAAATAACAACCGATTCTCACAATGTGCCATCATCCGACACAAGCAATGCGTCAGTTGATGAGCTGGGGCCAAAAGAAAACAGTCTAGAGGACCAGAGCATGGAATCCGTTAGAGACCTAAACACGATCCGCCTCGATCACGTCGGCAGCTTGGTGCGTCCAAGCCGCTTGAAGGAAGTTTTTGCCCGCCACGACCGCGGCCAGGCGTCGAGCGCAGAATTGTTCCGGGCGCAAGATGAAGCGATCCGGTCGGTGATTCAACAACAAGAGGCGCATGGGCTTCCCGTCGTCACCGACGGCGAGTTTCGTCGCCACAGTTTTCAAGAAAGCTTTTCCGAGTGCGTGACCGGCTTCGACGTGCCCAAAAACATTTCGCGCTACTATGAGAAACGAAACCTCAACGAAAATCCGCTCGAACGCGCCGAGCAAAATTTTAACGAAGCCGGTCCGGCGATCATCACCCGGCGCGGCGCTGTGGAACGTCTGAAGCTGATCCGCAACCTGCCGTTAGAAGAATTTCGCTACGCCCAAAGCGTTGCCCAAGTGCCGGCGAAGGTCACGCTGCTCGGCCCGGATCGCATCGCCCAGCGTTTCAAGTGGGAAGCTTCTCTTGATACTTACAAAGGTCTCGACGATTTCATCGAGCACGTCGTACAAATCGAACGTGAGATCATTGCGGCTTTAGTAAAAGCCGGCTGCAAGTACATTCAGATCGATGCTCCCGGCTACACCGCCTATGTGGACAAAGTTTCGCTTGAAAGAATGCGCTCGCGCGGCGAAGATCCGGAAAGGAACTTTCACCGTTCGATCGAAGCCGACAATGCCTTGATCGATGGATTCCACAGCGTCACCTTCGGCATCCATATCTGTCGCGGCAATGCCCGCACCGTCGATCCGAAAACCGGCAAGCTCGTGCCGCAATGGCACCGCGAAGGCTCCTATGACGCGATTGCCGAGGCACTGTTCAACAGCCTCAAGCACCGGCGGATCCTGCTCGAATACGACAGTGACCGCGCTGGAAGCTTCGAACCATTGCGCTTCGTGCCCAAAGATAAAATCGTCGTGCTCGGCCTGGTTTCGACAAAAAACTCAGACATGGAAACAGTCGATGATCTGCGGCGGCGCATCGAACAGGCCAGCAAAATCTTGCCGCTCGATCAACTGGCCCTCAGCCCTCAATGCGGCTTCGGCGGCATCGATTCAAAAGTGCTCAGTGAAGAGGAGATGTGGCGAAAGCTCGATACCATCGTGGAAACGGCGAGCAAAACCTGGAGTTAGTTTTTCTTAGAGTCAGGTCGATGGAAAAAGGTGAGCGCTGCCGGAACATCACACCACATACCGGATGTTGTAACTTAGCAATGGGGAACCACTCATAATTAGCTTGAGTATTGCCAACGGCTTTGAGCTATCTATCTCAGGAGTTTGTTGGCTCGCTCAGCTATCCTGTCTGACTGCACTCAGCCACTCCTCATGGACATCCACCCAAATCGTATCCGGATCCGTACAAGCTGATACCTCGCTCAAGTCGAATTTGACCGTATAGAGCGGCTTGTGGATGCCGCGATGGTCTCTGACGTTTTCCAAGATCCCGTGGACCGAACCGATGACGCCGCGCCTGCCGCGGACGTACTGCGGGGTCCGCGGGTTGCCTGTGGGGTTTTCCAACGCGACCATCACCGGGTCGCCGATCTTATACTTGTTGGGTGTGGATTCCATCATTTTCCTCAATCCGGCCGGACTCGCGGCGCTTCCGGCATCGCTCCCAGTCTTTCCGCTTCCTGCTGCGCGGCGGGTTCCCGCGCATAGCCTGCGCCGATCAAACTATCGACGGTAACGAGCTTGGCCAGCTCCTGTTCCGACATGCCGTCCGTAGCGGCGGGCCGCTGGGGTAAAACGAAGTAGCGAACATCCGAAGTGCTGTCCCATACCTGGACTTCCTTATCGGCAGGAATCTCCAGCTGAAACATTTCGCGCAAGCAGGCGCGGGGGTTTTGCACGATCTTGCTCCGATAGCTCTCGTGTTTGTACCACCACGGCGTATCGCCGAGGATGTCGTAGGGATAGCAGGAGCACAACGTGCAAACGATGACGTTGTGAACCTTATCGGTATTCTCAACCACGACCAGCTTGCCAACTTTTCCCTGATGCACGCCCATTTCTCGGAGAGCCTCTCGGCCGGTGGTCAACAGCGCTTGCTTAAATGTCGGATCGCTCCAGGCTTTGGCGACGATCACACCGCCCGCCCAGGGGCGCTCCTCGTGCAGCTGCTTCCAGCGTTGCGCCAACTCCTCGCGGGTCGCCCAGCCCCGTTTGATCAACGCCTGGACAAACACCTCGAGCAGCGCGTAATAGTCGCTGACATCTTGCTCCAGGCTCGCCATGCGCTCTTCGAGGGCGCCGTGGTGTTCTTTCTTTTTGATCTTGAAAAAATCGTCGTAGTCGCCGCGCTCCTTGCGATTGTCCTCGGTCACCATATCCATGCCTTCGACCGTCCGCGCAGATACCAGAGCGATGCCTTTGACGTATTCGTCGAGCCACTCTTCGAGATAGCGCACCCGGGCTTCGATATTCCGTCCCTCAGGTTTAGGAATTTTGAAAAAATAATCTTGCTTTTTTAGCGCGGCGCGAACTTTGAGCAGGTCGTAGAACGTGACAACGCCGCGCCGCAGCAGATAAATAATCCGTGGCTCGAAGCGCTTGGCGCGGTAATACTCCAGATCCTCCTCGACCGCCCTGATGTGGCCGAGATAATCATGCATGTGGCCTTCGAACGGCTTACGGCCATGCGTTCCCGACATAACGTGCCTCCAAAGTTTTCAGTGCGTGTGAAAAATTTCCTGATACTGTTTCAGCTTGGCTTTGGTCGCTTCGGTTTCTTCGGCGGTCGGATGGGCCGGATCGGCAGCCGGGGGCAAACAGCCGAGCTTCATCATACAAGCCATCAATAAGAGCCGCGCTTTTGTCGCGGTGAGATTGCTGCCGGCTATGGCGAGCGGATCGCGCGTCGGATCGACGAACCCTCCAGCATTGCCGCGGCCGACTTTAACTACCGGCATGCCGCTGAAAGTCGCGCACTTGAGCGCAGCGTCGACCGCATTACTCATGGCGCCGAATGGCGCCGAGCCTTCGGCGATAAAGCCGGCCAGCGGCGCGACGCGTAAGTTATTCTCGATCCGCGCCAGAACATCGACCTCGCTGCTCGCGTCGCCCGATGTATCCTCCGGCAGATAGCGCGCATGCTTGACGATGGTCACTTTGGGGACGGCCGTCTCCAGCAGATTGCCTTGTGCGTCTTTGATCGTAACCCCGATCACCTCAACTTTCGAACCTTGAATCCTTGAGCCTTGAACTGCAGCCGGCAGTCGCGTCAGATTGACCAGCGAGTTATAGGTATGCCGCTTAACCGGCCTGAACGAGAACTGCGGCGCGCCCGGATGGCCCATGCGTCCGATGATGCCGCCATGTCCTCCGGTTGCAATGTAGCCACCCGGGCGCGCATCCGCCTTCTGCACGTCGCGCGCGGTGAAAATCTGCTCGTCCAGGATTGCCACTGCGCCGATACAATCCTTGCCGTTTTCGTCTGCCCAGATGCGTGAAGTAATGTAATCCACCGCGTCGACGATATTGCGGTCGCCGTCATTGCCGATGGCGCCGTGCGGACGTTGCGACGAATTCCCGGCAATTGGTACGGTCGCGTCAATCAGCAAGTTAAGCCAGTAGATCGTTTCCTCGACGAACGGGCTGCCTTCGAGCCAGATGGCGCCGAGATACCGGCCGCTGGCGAGCGTTTGCTGTACCATGTTGGTCAGACGCGGCAATGCGGACATCGGGGGCTCTTTTCGCAGATAACCTGGACGGTAGGGAAAGAAATCGACGCCGCGAACTTCCGGAGGGATGTCGCCCTGACCGACATCGGTTCGCTCGCCTGCGTTTCTTCCTTTTGTGTAGCCGCCCGAGGGTAAAGCGCGGTAGAAATCGAAGTCAGCCTTAGCCGTGAGCAGAGAGCCCACACCCTCATCGGAGACCCCCAGGCGATCGATTTCCTCAAAAAGCCGAGAACCGTCCGGGAAAAAGGGCACCCGACAAAGTTCGCTCGGCGCGTTTTTTTCCGTCCCGTCCATTTCCCACGCCTGGCCATTGACTTGCCGTGCCATGTAAGGCAGGGGGTAAAGCCCGTCTTCGGGCTGCAAAGTCACTTCGTATACAGGCTTGTCATCGGGACTCGTGCGCTGTTTGCGAAACACGCCGGACCTATCGAGATAACCATCCGCCGGCGCGTAGAGCTCGGCGGAATCGCGTTCCAATGGATGAGCGCTGAACTGCTCGATGTATACCGTGACCGGTGCGGCCAAGCGCTGCGGGCGCAAAACGTCAAACACCATGGACGACCCGTCCGCGTGCTTGCGTGGCGGCAGACCGTACTTTGCGCGCGCTTTGTTGCTAGTAACCAGCGGCTCGGTGTTTTGGATCGTCGCTGTAGGTCCGGAGAAAACCGCGATCCGCGGTTTTACCGGGATAGGAGCGTCAGCCACGCTAAACTCCCGTCTTTTTACCGCTGAATTGTTGTCGCATGGCAAGGCTCGCCGGCAAGCTACTGCAGCTCGTAGGGCAGTTGCTTGGGACCGTAGCCCTGCCAGTATCGATTGGTCGCCGGATCGTAGCGCCCCTGCAGAAAACTTCCGGCCTTTTCCGCGCGCACGATGATCGCGACCGTCCGCTCGTCGCTGCTTTCTTCAGCATGGATCTCGTAAGGCGGGACTAGATCGATTTTACCGGGACCGACTTTGATGTTGACCGTCTTGCGGATTTCGGCGTACTCCGGATTGGTGCGGTCGTCGACGCGTTCGTAACGCTCGATCGTCTCGGTGCCGTCGAGCACGCCGTAGAGCGTCCAGTTATGGGCGTGATCGTGGATCTGAGTTCGGGTTTTCGGGGCCTTGATCAGGCCGTTGATCACAAACTTGTAATCCGGATCTTCGTAGAAGAGCAAGTTTTCCGCCCGTTCACTGCCTTGTGAACAGTCGGGCCAGCTCTTTGATTGTTCCTTGATCGACGGATCCGCGAGCAGCTCTTGCAACAACGGCGACATTTTTTCCCACCGCTTTGCCGGATCTGATTCGGCGGCACAGAGATCCCGTGCGGCGGCGACAAACTTTTGCACAGCGGACTGAGACATAGAACCTCCTTCCTGCGATTCGTGCCGGAGCGCTATCGAAGACATTATTAGACCCTAGCCAAGCCACAGGTCAAGCACCGTCTGGTGTTTTCAGTTTACGCTCTACACAAACACCAAATTTCTCGTTACAATCTGTATGCTTCAATTTTTTTATGACTGCAGCACAATCGAAGTTCTTGCTGCTTGGCCTCGGAGTGGTCGGCTTGGGGATCGTTCTTGGGACGGCTCTATGGTTGAGACTGAGCCCTCAGCCGCAGTTTGGTAGAAGCGGGGGCTTGAGCGAGGGTTTGCATCGATACGGGTCGGTGCCGGATTTTTCCCTGACCGAACGAAACGGTAGCACCATCACTCTCGCCGCGTTGCGCGGAAAGATTTGGATCGCCGATTTCATCTACACGACCTGCACCGATACCTGTCCGTTGCAGACGGCAATGATGGCCAAGTTGCAAGGAGAATATGCCGCTACGCCGGAAGTTCGATTCGTCTCGATCACGGTCGATCCCGAGCGCGACACGCCGCAAGCGCTGGCGCTCTACGCAGACAAATACGGTGCGGACGCCGAGCGCTGGTATTTTTTAAGTGGACAACGCGACCGGATCATGCAGCTGATACAGCAGGGGTTCCGTCTTGCTGTAGCGGCAATACCCACAGACGCCGACTCCGGCGGTATCATCCCGCACAGCCCGCGGTTCGTTTTGGTCGACAAGGAAGCGCGCATCCGCGGCTACTACGATAGCCGCGAGTTGGAAGCTTTTGGACGCCTGAAAAACGATATCGATACTTTGGTGAAAGGTTAGGGGATGGTCAAGGAAAGAAGTAAAAAGGGCAAACCAGCCGTCAGCGCCGTGGCCAACAAAGGGCCGAATTCGCTGCTATTTACTTTGGCCCTGCTCGGAATGGCTTTGTCGGGTTATCTGACCTTCATCGCCTGGCAGAATAGTCTCGCCGCCTTCTGCGCCGAAGGCGCGGGTTGTGATGTCGTCCTAAACAGCCGATGGTCGACGCTGCTAGGGATGCCGACATCGTTCTGGGGTTTTCTCGCTTACGGTCTGCTAGCGGCCGTTGCCTGGAATCGTGACGCCACCAATCGATGGCGCTGGGCCTGGGTGATTTCGCTGTTCGGGTTGTTCTACAGCCTTTACTTGACCGCGATTTCGTTTTTCGAGCTGCAAGCGGCTTGCCCGTACTGTTTGGCATCGCTCGGCTTGATGGCGACTATTTTTGCGCTGACGACCTTTCAACGCCCGAAGAATCTGCCACAATTCTCCTGGGGTCCGTGGCTGGCAAAAACCGTTGGCGCGGCCGCGGTCGGCGTCTTGGTGCTGCACCTTCATTACGCCGGCTACTGGGGCAGTGCGCCTGGGCCGGAAGATCCGTGGGTTCGCAGTTTAGCGGAGCATCTGACAAAGAACAACGCCAAGTTCTACGGCGCTTCGTGGTGCCCGCACTGTAACGAGCAGAAGAACCTATTTGGCAGCTCCGTCAAACGCATACCCTATGTGGAATGCAGTCCGGGCGGCCCCCGAGCGCCTCAGGCGCAAGATTGCAAGGACAAAAACATTCAGAGTTATCCGACCTGGATCATCAACGGCCAGCGCCTCACCGGTGTCCAATCGTTGGATGCGCTCGCGCAGTTGAGCAACTTTCAATATCAGGGAGGCAAACAGCCGTGAGATCGCGTTCTTTGATACGGAGGCTCATTGTTCTTTGTGCGGGTTTGACACTGGCGCTACCTGCTTTGCTGGGCCCGGTGCATGCCGACCCGTCCAAATACCCCCAGTTTGCCCAACAGACGCTGCCGGAGAACCTCAAGCCGGAATTCATCGGCATCGAAGAACTCGTGCGGCAATTGACAGCGGGCGCCAAACCGCTGATTGTCGACGTGCGCACTGCGAAGGAGTTTCAAGAGGCGCACATTCTCAGCGCGGTGTCCGCGCCCCTGGCCGAGTTCAAAAATTACCTGAACAGCATGCCGCGCGACCGCCTGCTCGTGCTCTATTGAGCATGCCCCCATCACCTGGCCAGTTTGGCTTATGGCATCCTCTACGAAAACGGCTACCGCAACATGAAAGTGCTCGACGAAGGAATCCCCGGCTGGCAGCAAAAGCGCTATCCGATGGAAGGGACGAAGGTACCCCGATCATAAGATATGACTCACAAGAAGGCGGTGATCCTGCTGAGTGGCGGCATCGACTCCGCTACCGCTGCCGCAATCGCAAGGAAGGAAGGTTTTACGCTGCACGCGCTGAGCTTTCATTACGGCCAGCGTCACGAGCGTGAGCTCGAGTGCGCCGAAAAAATTGCAGTATTTTTGCACGCAGAGTCGCATCAGGTGTTGAGCTTCGATCTAAGGGGAATCGGCGGTTCTGCCCTGACCGACAACATCGAGGTGCCAAAGGGACGAAGCGAAAGGGAAATTTCCACCGGTATCCCTGTCACCTATGTGCCGGCGCGCAACACCATTTTTCTGTCGTTTGGCCTGGCACTCGCCGAGAGGACGGGCTCGCAAGATATTTTCTTCGGTGCCAATCAACTCGACTACAGCGGTTATCCCGATTGCCGCGAAGAGTACATTCGGGCCTTTGAACGGATGGCGAACCTGGCGACCAAGGCCGGCGTCGAGGGGAGTAGTCGATTAAAGATCCACACGCCGTTGCTAAAAATGACCAAGGGGGAAATTATCACGGCCGGGCTCAAGCTCGGTCTCGATTACGGCTTGACCTGGAGCTGCTATGACCCGCGCGCCGACGGCCGCGCCTGTGCCTGTTGTGACAGTTGCCTGCTCAGACGCAAAGGATTCAGGGAAGCGGGAACCCCCGACCCGATCCCCTACGCCTAGCTAAGATGTTTTCCTCTCCATTCACGCCCGAGTTTCTCAGCCAGTTGGAAACGCTCCGGTTGCGTACGAGAAAAGAGTTCCTCGGCAGCCATCCTGGGAGCTACTCTTCACCGCGGCGTGGCACCAGCTTGGAATTTTCCGATTATCGGCGGTACGCGCCTGGAGACGATCTACGCTATCTCGATTGGGGCATCTACGCGCGCAGTGACCGACTCTACATCAAGGTCTTCCGCGAAGAGGTTGACCTGTTCGCCTATGTGTTCATCGACGCCAGTGCATCCATGACGTTTCCATCGCGCGAACAGAAGTTCTTGCCGGCCAGCCACGTGGCGCTCGCGCTCGCTTATGTGATTCTTGCGAATCACGATCACGTTAAGCTGCATCTACTGCAGAAGGATGGCAGCGCGTCGCCGATCTACCGCGGCCGGCGGCGCATGCGTGATTGCGTCGATTTTTTCAACTCGGGCGTTCCGGACGGAAATCTGGAGCTGCGCGCCGCATTGGGCGAGCACTTAAAGCAACTGCACCGGCCGGGAAAGGCGATCTTGATTTCCGATTTCCTCATGCCCGCAGCTGCCTACCAAAAAGCACTGAATCTGTTGCGCGCTTTCAATCTCGACATTGTCACGATCCAAGTCCTGTCGCGCTATGAAGTTGATCCGCCGTTTCCCAACGGCAGCGTCGCGTTGGTCGATAGCGAAAATCAGCAGGAGATTAAGCATCAATGGAGTGCCGCGGCGCGGCGCGATTATCGAAGTAAACTGGCGCATCACAATGCGGAAATCCGCAGCTTCTGTCATCAGAGCGGAATCCACTACTCCTTTTATGTAACCGATCGTGACCTCGGTGAATTTGTTTTCGCCACCCTGCCGGCCATCGGCCTGTTCAAGTAGATCCATGGAGTTTCTCAATCCCGCCGCTCTGTTCGGCCTGCTCGGGCTGCCGCTGTTAGTGATTCCCTACTTGGTTAGAAGAAAGCCGCACCGCTTGGTGTTTTCGAGTCTGCTCTTGTTTATCGAGAGCGGTGCCCAGGCGAGCGGTCGCCCGTTCGGGCGGATCAATCTGCCGCCGATTTTTTTCCTGCAGCTGTTGCTGCTCGCGCTGCTCATTCTCTCTTTAAGCGAGCCGGTGTTCTCGGTCCGGCCCACCAGAGTGGCGGTCCTCTTGGACAACTCGGCGAGCATGCAGGCGATGGAGGACGGCAGAACCCGACTTTCCTTGGCGCAGGAAAAGATCGCCGAACTGATTGATGAGATCGGCGTCCATGGGCGGATCGATCTTTACCGGACTACTCCGAGTCTGGCCAAGATTCAGGCTGAGCCGCTAACGCCGGCCGAAGCACTGAGCGCGGTCAAAAACATTCAAGCTTACGACCTGGGCGACCCGCCGATCGACTATGACCGGGTGTTGCGCCAGTGGGTCCGCGAAGGCGGCTACGAGCGAGTCTACCTTTTTACCGACCATCCCGCTGGCGGCCAAACCGCCTCGGCGCGGATCATTTCGGTAGGTCGGCCGCAAGCGAATTTTGCTATAACCGCGTTCGACGTGCATCGGACGTCGCTGATCAATGCCGGCTTGCAGGCGAGTGCGGTGGTGGCCAATTTTTCAGCCAGAGACGAGAAGGTTAGGGTCTTGCTCAGAGCCAAAGGGGCCACGTTAGCGAGCCGCGATGTGCTGGTTCCGGCCGGGGGTAGAGCTACGGCGGCGTTCGATGGCGTAGCCGAGCGACCGTCTTACGAAGTTGAGATCGAAGCTCGCGACGCCCTGGCGCTCGACAATCGCCGCTTCGCCGTTGCACCGGCTTCCCGCAACCTGCGTATCCTGGCCGTCACACCGCGCCCGCAAGCCGCCGCAAGCCTAAAGTCGATTCAAGGTGTCTCGGTCGACGTGATCTCTCCGGCCGACTATGGCAAATTCGCTGGCAGAAATTACGGTTTGGAGATTTTTCATTTTGCCATGCCGGCCCAGCTACCCCAAAGCCCGGCTCTGTTTATCTTGCCTCCGGAAAACAACGCGCTGGTTCATCTCGGCGCACCGATCTCCAATATCCAGGTTTCCAGTTGGCGGGAGCCTCATGTGCTCACCCGCTATGTCAATTTCAGTTTGTTTCGGCCAACCTACGCGCGCCCGCTGCAACCGCTGAGTCCGGGCCAAGCGGTTATCGAGACCGCGGCCGGAGCGCTTGCCTTCGCCGTCGAACGACCGGCCACGCGCTATCTAATCCTCGGGTTCGATCCGTTACCCTATCTGGGACGACAGAATTTGCCGATGTCGATCTTCACACTCAATTTCCTGGATTGGTTTTTGGAAAGCAGCGGATCGCGCAGCCAGGCCACGGGAGAGCCTATTCCTTTAAATACAGTTCAATCCGGGGACACGCTCATGACGCCGACCGGTGAAAAGATCGCCCTCGAGTCCGCCTTCAGATCATTTGCGATGACGTTTCATCAGGGCCTTTACCAGCGGTTCCGCGGTGGCATGGACGAACTCTACGCGCGTAATTTAGACGAACCCGGCGAGTCCGATCTGCGCACCCCCGCACCGATCGAGTTGCGCGGTGAAGCGGCGATTTCCGGCAGCGTCTCGGTGCTGCATTCGTTCTGGCCCTATCTCGTTCTCGCCGCGCTGCTGCTCCTGCTGGTCGAATGGTTCATCAATCCGCGCTGGGGGCGGGCGAGGGCACCGGCCATGGTCCAGGCGAGGTGGACGCCATGACGATGCCCGCTTTCTTCAATGACATCGAGTTCGCCAAGCCGGCCTTCCTCTGGCTGTTGCTTGCGCTGCCGCTTCTCTGGCTGCGCTTCCGTGACCGCCGTTTGTGGGTAGTGCTGGCGCGCTCCCTGATCGTTGCCTTGGTCATCGTGACTGTAGCCGATCCGCAGATTACGAGCCGCCAATCAAGCAGCGAGGAGCGCATCTTTGCCTTCGATGTTTCGGCCAGTATTCCGCCATCCATGCGCGATTGGATGAAGCGATCGACGGATTCGTTGTCGGCGCCGACAGGCGAGGATCATGTCTACGTGTTTGGCGCCGCTGCCGCTAAGGTGACGGACTGGCCCGGCCATTTGGAGGAGGATGGAGCGAAATCGCCGGCGGTCCAGCCGGAGAAGACCAATCTTGAAAACCTGTTGAGCGCGGTTTTGAAGTTGCCTCACGGGCCACGAAACCTCTATCTCTTCACCGACGGCTGGGAAACCGAAGGAAACGTCGAGCGGTTGTTGCCGGCTGCCGCAGCGGCCGGCATTAAAATTTATCCGATTCTACCGGCCGAGCATTCCGCAATTGCCAACGTGGCGGTCACCAAGCTGGTGGCGCCGACCCAGGGAAACAGCGGTGAGCGTCTCAATCTCAAAGTCGTCGTCGAAAATCAGAACGACGCTCCAATTGAAGGCACGCTGACGCTGGCACGCAATGGCCAAACCTTCAAGACCGACCGCGTGAAGCTCAATCCGGGGAGCCAGTCTTTTTCCTATCAGGCTACGCCTGCAGACGGTACCTTGACTTCCTTTCAAGCAAGCTTTAGCCCACGAGATCCGAAACTCGACCGCTATCCGGCGGATAACCGCGCGCTCGCATGGGTTTCCGTGGAGGCAAAAAAAAAGCTTCTGTTGATCAACGGCCATAATGGAGCGGGCCGATACCTGGAGGAGATACTGAAGCGCCAAGGGATCGATGTGACCGTGCGCAGCCCGGAGAACGCCGTGCCGCCAACCGGTTTCAAAGTCGTGATCTTCAACAATGCCGAGCGCGACAAGTTCGCCCCTGGCTATCTCTCCGCGGTTGAACGACATGTCGCGGCCGGCAACGGCTTCATCATGCTCGGTGCCGACGCGAGTTTCGGCGCGACTGCCTATCGCCAGACGCCGATCGAAAAAATGTTGCCGGTGGTGCCAAAAGAACCGCCCAAGCGCGAGGAGAAGAACCGGGCTGTGGTTTTGGTGGTGGACAAATCCGGCAGCATGCGTGACGACAACCGGATTCTCTACGCCAAGGAAGCCGCCAAAGCAGTGGCACGCCAACTGCGCGATATCGATCTATTGGGCATCGTTGGTTTCGATGACAGCCCGTTTGTGGTCGTTTACCTGGAAACCATGTCGCGCCTGCGTGGCGTGGTCGATGCTCAAATCGACCGGCTCAAACCCGGCGGCCAAACGTACTTTCTCCCGGCTCTGCTGGAGGCGCGCCGCCAGCTGGAACGCGCCAATGCCACGCGCAAACATCTCATCTTGCTCAGCGACGGCGTCACGCGAGGCAGTCAAGGCGAGTTGGTCGACCTCGTCAGCCAAATGAGAAATGATCAAAAAATCACCGTCTCCGCGGTGGCGATCAGCAGCGAGGCGGACGTGCGCATCATGAAGCGGCTGAGCCAATACGGTGGTGGACTCTTTCACCACACCGTCGACCCATCGAGCTTGCCGAGAATCGTTCTTGAACAATTGCAGGACAAACCCAAAGAAGAGCCGCAGAACGCCGGTCCTTGGACCCCCATGCCAGATCGAAATTCGAAGTTACTGGCTGGATTGGCGGCGCGAAACTATCCGCCAGTTCTGGGTTTCATGGAAACCGAGCTCAAGCGAGGGGCGCAGCAGGACTTACGGATTCAACGGGAGGAGCGCCAGCTGCCGTTGCTGGCCTCGTGGCAGTACCTCCAGGGTAAAGCGATAGCATTAACCATGGACATGGAGAGCCGCTGGAGCAGAAATTGGATCGCATGGAGCGGCCTGCAGGGATTTTGGAATCGCCTTTTGGAATGGCTCATGCCGGTCGAGGAAAACCTGGTGCCCGATCATGAAGCGCGGGTGAGTTTTTCTGATAACCGTTCGACGCTTGACTTGTCGATTTACGAAGAAACCGGCGCTAACAGCCACTACCGCTATACCGTAACCGGGAAAACCGGCAGGTCCGAAGGTGGGCTCACAAAGCTGGCCCCGGGTCACTACCAGGCTGTTTTACCGATCGGTGAACCCGGCGACTATCGGATCGACATCGTGGAAGACCGCGGCGGGCGGCAAATCGCCTTTCCGCCGATTGGCTACAGCTTGCCTTATCAAATTAATAGTGAAGTCCCGTGGCCGTACTTTAACACGCGCCTGCTCTCGCGCCTGGCCGAAGCCACTGGCGGCGAGCTCAACCCAGGATCGAGTGAAGCCCAAGCGCAAGTGAGTATCACCAAAAACAGCACGCCGCTCAAAAAGCCTTTGATCGTGCTGGCTGCGCTCCTTTTCTTGTTCGAAGTCGCGCTGAGAAAGCTCGCCTTCGGCGAGCCCGATTGAGCCGGTTTGGAGTCCTTCCCCAGACCTCCTTAGCCTGCCGCACGGGACGATTTTTCGTTTGACAGGCTCGCCAAAACGGGCTAATTAACTGGGAAATTTTGTTTTGACGCTCTTTGGCATAAGAGTACCCAGACTTCTCATCGATTAGTCACACCATGCGTCGGAGCTTTTTCCGCCTTCGAGAATTTCAAAGTCTAACATGGGTCACCATGTTGATCAGCGTGCTGACGGTAAACCTGTCGCGAGCCGAAGCTGTCACGCAAACACTCGCAGCAACAGGGTCCAAAAAAGCCAAAGGTCAGCAGCCGCCGGCAGCTAAACATAGCGCCAGTACTCGACCGGCTGAAGTGTGGGGTGGGACGCTACCCAAGCTGCCAAACCCGCTGCCGCGACCCAAATACATCCTGCACCGCGTCAGATCCGGGGAGACATTTACCGACCTGCTTGGCCGCTATGGTGTTGCGGGTGCCGAGAAGCAACTGTGGGTGCGTTCGATCGCGCGTGAGTTTGGCCGCCACCGATTGCCCGCTCACCGGCAGGTCCGCCTCTATTTCGACCAGCCTAAGCTGATTCAGTCTCGCCGAGCGGTACCCGGCCAGCTAAGGGCGCTGGAATTCGATCAAAATGATGCATTCACTCTAACTTGGGAAAAAGGCATCCGGGGGATAGTGTTTCGGCGCTTCGAGAAACCCTTTGACGTTGAAGTGAAGACGGTTGCCGCCGAAGTTGATACGTCGCTCTTCGAAGATGGCCGTAAAGCTGGCGTTCATCCGATCTTGCTATCGCAACTCGCGGATATCTTTGCGTGGGACGTCGATTTGCAAAACGCGGTACAAAAAGGTGACACATTCAAAATTCTTTACGAACAGCGCGGTCGCAAGGGCCAGGAGACGCAATCGGCATTGCGAATTCTCGCCGCCGAACTAAGTAGCGCCGGACAGAAGCTGACGGCGATCTATTTCGAGAAGCAAAACGGCAAGGGAAACTACTACAATTTGGAAGGCCGCAGTCTGGCACGCTCCTTTTTGCGATTTCCACTCGAGTTTACCAGCATCACATCGTACTTTACCGAATCACGCTTTCATCCCATCTTAAAAACCACCCTGCCGCACAGGGGCGTTGATTTCTCCGCTCAGCGTGGCACCCCGGTTCGTGCGGTGGGCGACGGTGTCATCAATGCAGCCGGGTGGAACGGCTATTACGGTAAGACGATCGATATCAAGCACGACTCGACTTATACGAGCCGGTACGCCCACCTCCAAGGCTTCGCCCCCGGAATCCGCGATGGGGTAAGGGTCACTAAAGGGCAAGTCATCGGATATGTCGGTTCGACCGGCAGAGCCACCGGACCGCATCTTCATTTCGAGCTTTTCAAGGATGAGCAATTTATCGATCCGCTGAGCGTTGACTTCCCGGCAGAGGAACACATAGAACCGGGCTTGCTAACGATTTTCGAGAACCAGACGCGCACCTACCTCATCGAGTTATCGGCACTGCCGCCCTATTCGCCGCACTCCTGAACACCATTTCGCGTTGAGAGCCCGCGGCACGAACCGAACCGTTTGCCCGCTCTGGCATCTTGACTGGCAATTTAGTAAGACGAAGCGCGAAACTGGATCCTCAAGCGGCAGTTCAGTGTGTTCTGCGGCCAACTGCGACCAACCGTGCGGCAACCTGACCGATCCATAACCCGAAGAATCATTATTCTGCTTGCCAGCGGCGGCGGTGTTGGCTTTCTACCACGCATCCCTGGGACGCTGGGAACGGTGATCGCCATTCCGATTTCCCTCGCTCTCAACCGATTGGCGGCGATCGATCCATTCACCGCAGCCGTGACTCTGGCAGCGCTAGTACTCGTCGCCATTGTTTTAGCTGACCAGGCGGCTCGGGTCTTAGAGAAGAAGGATCCTCCCATTGTCGTTATCGATGAAATCGCCGGCTTCGCCCTTGCTAATTTTATGACGGGAGGCACCATCGGTTTAATCATCGCCTTTGTCTTCTTTCGTTTTTTTGATATTGCAAAGGTATTTCCCGCCGACCGCCTCGAAGCCCTTCCTGGTGGCGTCGGCATCGTTTTGGACGATATCATGGCCGGCTTATATACGTTTGTTATTCTTCGCCTGCTGTCGGCCACGAGCCTATTATGATTCACAACGCCGTGATCCTGAGCACCGGCGATGAGCTCACCACCGGCAAGGTCGTTGACACTAACTCGGCGGTGATCGCCGAACAACTGTTCACGCTCGGCATCAGGGTCGCCGCCGTTCTCAAAGTCGGCGATGATGCCGACCAACTCCTGTGGGCCTTTGCCCGGGCACGGGAGCTTGCCGACCTGGTGATTGGTAGCGGCGGGCTCGGACCGACGGCGGATGATCTGACAACCGAAATGGTTGCCCGATTCATCGGCCGCAAGCTGATAAGAGACGACCAGATCGCCGAGAACATCAGAAAACGTTTCGAGCTTCGCGGCATTCCGTGGACAGACAACAACCTCAAGCAAGCGCTTTTTCCGGAAGGGGCGATGGTCGTCCCCAATCCGGTGGGTACCGCGCCGGGTTTTCATGTCACGCTAGGCGAAAATAAGCATCTCTTCTGGCTTTCGGGCGTGCCAGGGGAGATGAAGGCGATGCTCGAAGCCACAGTCATTCCGTGGGTCGGCAGGCAGCGAGGACAGGAAAGCAACGTGTACTCCTGCACCTTTAAGATTTACGGCGTGACCGAGTCGAAATTGGATAACCTGGTCGAGCCGATTGCTTTGCCACCGCAAGCGAAGCTCTCTTTTCGCGCGCACTTCCCGGACTTGACCTTGCGGCTAACCGTCAGCGGCGGCAAAGAACAAGAGGCCGCCTTTGTGGATTTGACTCGGCAGATTCGCCGCGTGCTTGGCTCACACATTTATGCCGAGGGCGACATTACGATGGAAGCGCGTGTCGGCCAGCTGCTGTTACAAAGGAAACAGACCTTGGCGCTGGCCGAGTCATGCACGGGAGGACTGATTAGTCAGCGCATCACCCGTGTTGCCGGCAGCTCAGCTTATTACTATGGCGGCGCCGTGACCTACGCCAACGAAGCCAAAATGAATTTTCTCGGAGTTACGCCTGCGACTTTGGAGAAATATGGCGCAGTGAGTGAACCAACCGCGCTGGAGATGTCTCGTGGTATACGGGAGCGGACCGGTGCGAATATCGGGCTGAGCGTCAGCGGTATCGCCGGACCCACCGGAGGAAGCGCCGAAAAACCAGTTGGCACCGTGTGGATGAGCATCGCGCGAGAGGGTGCGCACGAGGCCCGACATTTTCAGTTCCATGGCGACCGGGAGAGGATTATTCTTGGTGCCTCTCAGGCCGCTCTCAACTGGTTGCGAATGACTCTCTCGAGTTAGCAGTCCGGGCCGTGATCCGCGCTTTCATTGCCGTTACCCTGGATTCCAAAGTCATCGACAAGATCGCTCAAGCAAGTGCGCGGCTCCAAGGGGAACTTGTCGGGCTGCGCTGGGTGGCACCGGCCAATTTTCACTTGACGCTCAAGTTTCTCGGCAGCGTCGATGAAGCGAAAGTCGGAACGATCAGAGCCGCCCTCAGCGAGCAGCTTCGCCTCTTTCCGCGCTTCACCATTAATGCTAAAGGACTAGGAGTATTTCCTGGCCCCAAACGACCTCGTGTCCTATGGGTCGGCTTGAGCGGTGAACGTTTAGTTCCCTTAGCTTCGACAGTGGAAACCGCGCTGCAGCCGCTCGGATTTGCGCCGGAACTGAGGAAGTTCACGCCGCACTTAACGATCGGGCGCTGGCGCGATACCGGCCCGGCGCCAAAATCATTGGTCCGGCAACTGGAAGAATGGAAGGCTTGCGAGTTCGGCATTTCGCACGTGAAAAGCGTGAGCTTGATTCAGAGTATTATCAAACCTGGGGGGGCGAGTTATTACCATTTGGCGACGGTTCTGCTCGACGCAGAACGGCCCAATGACAAGGCGCGGTTAAGGAGATGTTAAATGGATGTAAATCGCGAAAAAGCAATTGACCTGGCGGTAAGCCAAATCGAGCGGCAGTTCGGCAAAGGCGCCATAATGAAACTGGGCGAAGCCGGCGTGCCGAAGGATCTGCCGGTGATTTCGACAGGCTCTCTCGGCCTCGACATCGCGCTCGGCATCGGCGGTGTACCGCGCGGCCGCGTCATTGAAATCTACGGACCGGAGTCGTCGGGAAAAACAACGCTCGCGCTACACATCGTCGCCGAAGCCCAGAAGTACGGCGGCATGGGAGCTTATATCGATGCGGAGCACGCTCTGGATCTGAGCTATGCCCAAAAGCTCGGTGTTAAGACGGATGATCTCTTGATCTCCCAGCCTGACCATGGTGAGCAGGCGCTGGAAATCGCCGAGACGCTAGTGCGCAGCGGCGCAATTGACGTGCTCGTGATCGATTCGGTCGCCGCGCTCGTCCCAAAGGCGGAAATTGAAGGGGAAATGGGCGATGCCCATATGGGACTGCAAGCGCGTCTCATGTCACAGGCGCTTAGAAAGTTGACCGGAACGATCGCGCGTTCCCAAACGGTAGTGATCTTTATTAACCAGATTCGTATGAAGATCGGCGTGATGTTTGGCAATCCAGAAACCACCACCGGCGGCAACGCGCTTAAATTCTATGCCTCCGTGCGCATGGATATCCGGCGCATCGGTGCGCTAAAAGACGGTGACAATGTGATTGGCGGCCGAACTCGGGTGAAGGTGGTCAAGAACAAAGTGGCGCCACCGTTCAAGGAAGCCGAGTTCGACATTCTTTATGGTGCGGGCATTTCCCGCGACGGTGAGATCGTCGATCTGGGTAGCGAGTGCGGCATCGTTGAGAAAAGCGGCGCCTGGTATTCCTACGCCAATGAACGGATCGGTCAGGGCCGGGAAGCGGCGAAGCAATTTCTCAAGGACCATCCTGAAACCGCCAAGGACATCATGGTCAAAATCATGGAGAAAACCGGGATAAAACCGCCCGTACCTCAACCTACTGCTGCGGCGAACCCGCCGGCGGGAGCGGATAAAAAGGACCGGGCCAAGGGACGTTAGCTTCAAAGCTTATTCTGGCTAAAAGAAAAGATATCACCGGCTTCGAAGCGTCCGGCTCAGAGGCAGAGGCACTGCAGATGGCGCTGCGCTATCTGGGCTACCGATCCCGCAGCGAAGCCGAAGTGCGACAGTACCTCCGGCGCCGCGGACACGCGCCCGGGACGGCCCAGGCGGTCATCGAAAAACTTCGCTCCTTACGCTATCTAAACGAGGAAGCATTCGCGCGCGGCTGGGCGCTCACGCGGGCGCAGACCCGCGGCTATGGGCCGAAGAGAATCGAACAGGAGCTGAGTAGCAAAGGGGTAGGCTCAACATTGATCGGAAAAGTGCTGCGCGAGACCTTTGAACAAGTTGATGAAGTCGAACAAGCCAGACGGCTGCTGACCAAAAATTTCAAAGGCGGCGACTTCACCGAGCCGAAGACTTTGCGCCGGGCGGCTAGTTTTTTACAGCGCCGCGGCTATGGCAGCAATGTCGTTTTTAATTTGCTAGGATGTTCCATAGAGGATGACTGACCGACCGATGATCAGCGGAAATCAGATTCGCAAATCATTTCTGGATTTTTTTGGTAACCTGGGGCACAACCTTGTCCGTAGCTCGTCATTGGTGCCGGACAAGGACCCAACGCTGTTATTCACCAACGCCGGCATGGTTCAGTTCAAGAACATTTTCCTCGGTCAGGAACGCCTTCCCTACATGCGCGCCACTAGCGCGCAAAAATGTCTGCGGATCAGCGGCAAACACAACGATCTCGAAGCGGTCGGTCGCGACACCTATCATCACACTTTTTTTGAAATGCTCGGCAACTGGTCTTTTGGCGATTACTATAAAGCGGAAGCGATCGAATGGGCTTGGCGACTGTTGACCGTGGAATGGGGGCTACCGAAGGACAAGCTTTACGCCACCGTCTATCTTGATGACGACGAAGCCGAAGCGCTCTGGCACAAAATAAGCGGGCTGCCGCCGGAGCGCGTCACCCGTTTTGGCGCCAAGGAGAATTTCTGGGAGATGGGTGAGACCGGTCCGTGCGGGCCGTGTAGTGAGATTCATCTCGATCGCGGGCCGGCCGCGTGCGACCGGCGGTGCGTCCCTGGACATCAGTGTCGTGTGAACGGCGACTGCGCGCGCTACATCGAGCTGTGGAACCTAGTTTTTATCCAGTACAACCGCAAAGAAAGCCGGGAGTTGGAAGAACTGCCATCAAAACACGTCGACACCGGCATGGGCCTTGAGCGTATCACTGCGGTGCTGCAAAACGTCCTCTCCAACTACGATATCGACACCATGCGGGCGCTGACAGCAACCACGGAACAGCTCGCCGGAAAAAAGTATGGCGTCGATCCGGCCGCAGATATCTCATTCCGAGTCATCGACGATCATGCCCGTGCAGTCAGTTTTTTGATAGCCGACGGGGTGATGCCAAGCAACGAAGGACGCGGCTACGTTTTACGCCGGTTGCTCAGGCGCGCCGCTCGCCACGGTCGCTTGATTGGCCTTGAAGAGCCTTTTTTGCATGAAGTTGCCAAAGCCGTCGTTGCCGTGATGGGCGATGCTTATCCGGAACTCCGTACAGAAGAGCAGCGCATTCGCGAAGTCATTCGCAGCGAAGAGGAAAGATTCGTTGAGACTCTCGAGAAAGGCATAGGAATCATTGATGATTATCTGAAGGTAAATAAAGCTGAAGGCAGCGGTGAAGTAGCTAGCCCACTAACAGTGGATGGCGGGTTTTTGTTTACATTATATGACACCTACGGATTTCCGCGCGATCTTGCTCAAGAAATCTTCGAGGATGCTGGTTGGCAGATCACAGACGAAACAGAGTTGACCTGGCAACGCGAAATGGAAGCACAGCGCACGCGCGGACGAGAAGCGCGTGAAACTACCACTATGGAATCGAGTATTCAGCTTGATCGGCCAGTCTGTTTTATCGGTTACGATCGGCTGGAAGGGGAGTCGACGGTCCTGGCTATTTATGCAAACGGTTCGGGCCAGAAAGAAGCCGTCGAAGGAGATGAAATCGAGATTCTCACCGCCGAGACGCCCTTTTACGGCGAATCAGGCGGGCAGATCGGCGATCGCGGCACCATCACCACGGCACGCGGCGACATCATCGAAGTGATCGACACGCACCATCCGACACCGCAACTCACCTCCCATCGTTCGAGAGTTAAGAAAGGCCGGGTTCAGGTCGGGGACCACGTGCTATTGTCCGTTGATCCGATGCATCGCCAAAAAACCAAGCTCAATCACTCGGCGACGCATATCCTGCATTCCGTGTTGCGCCGGGAGCTAGGACAGCATGTTCGGCAAGCGGGTTCGTTGGTTACTCCGGAACGGCTGCGCTTCGACTTCAGTCACACCGGAGCCATTGCCGATGAGCAGCTCGCGCTGATCGAGACCGCCGTCAATCAGCATATTCGCGAAGACGCTGGCGTGTCGATTCGAGAGGTGAGTTACGATGAGGCGATCCGCCAGGGGGCGCTTGCGTTTTTCGGCGACAAGTACGGCGACCGAGTTCGCGTCGTCAAGATCGGCGACTTTTCGACCGAGCTTTGCGGTGGCACGCACGTGCGCGCCTCCGGCGAGATCGGAGTATTTAAACTTCATTCCGAGGGCGGTGTCGCGGGCGGTGTGCGCCGCGTCGAAGCTTTCACCGGCCAGGGCGCGTTGGATTTGATTCACAACTACGAGCTGCGACTGAAAGAGATCGGCGATCTGGTACGCGGCAGCGCCGATGACGCAGTAGAGAAAGTGAAGAAACTGCTGGACCGCCAGAAGGAGCTCGAGCGGGAACTCGAAAAACTGCGCGGCCAGCTAGAAAAAGACCAGATCCCTGAGCTTTTGGCCAAGCAAACCGCAGTCAACGGAACTAAGATTTTGATCAGCCAGGTGGATCACGTTGACGCCAAGCAGCTCCGAGAGATCGCCGACCATCTTAAAGAGAAACTCGGCACCGCGGTGATTGTGTTAGCGAGCGCTGGGGAAGCCAATGTCAACTTGGTTGCTTCAGTCAGTAAGGATCTCACTAAGCAATACCATGCGGGAAATATTATCAAAGAACTAGCCGCCATGCTGGGAGGCGGTGGCGGTGGGCGGCCCGATTTCGCTCAAGCCGGCGGCAAGGAACCAGCTAAGATCAACGCCGCATTGAAGCGAGCCGAGGAGCTCATTCGCCAGCGAAAATGAACCGAGAGTCTTTATGCCGACCGAATGTGACTGGCGGGTGGTGAGGACACTGGAACAGCGTGCTAACGATTCGCATTAAGAAAATAACGGAGAAAACCGCAGGATTTTGCGACATCGTCGATATTACCGCCAAGGTTCGCCAGCAGCTCGGCAAAGAAAAGATCGACAACGGGCTTGCCACTCTTTTTGTGTCCGGTTCGACAGCGGCTCTAACCACCATCGAGCACGAGCCGGGGCTGGTGCAGGACCTCAAAGAGTTTGTCGAAAAGCTCCTTCCTTCCGATCGCCGCTACCATCACGACGATCGTTGGGGAGACGACAATGGGTTTTCCCACGTGCGCGCCTCTTTGTTCGGACCATCCCTCGCTATCCCGATTGAGCATGGCCGTCTCTGCCTCGGTACCTGGCAGCAAATCGTCCTGCTTGACTTTGACAATCGCACGCGCACGCGTGAAATCACGATCCAGTTCATGGGAGAGTGCGAGTGAGGGACGAAAAAAAACCGAGCGCCGGCGTGGTCACGGAGATCGGCGTTAACTTTCTCGAGTTTCATGATCCCCGCCTGTTTCGCGATCTTTTGGGACAACATGACCAGCATGTAAAGATTCTCCAGCATACCTTGCAAGTTAAAATTCGCGTGCGCGGCGCTGGATTGGAGATCGAGGGCGATCCGCTGCAGGTGGAGCTTACCAGCCAGATTTTGCGTCAACTCTACGGTCTTTTGGAAAAGGGCTATCCGGTTTACGCTAGTGACGTCGATTACGCCGTGCGCATTCTCAGCGGCGACTCGCGCGCCCGCCTTCAGGATATTTTTCTCGACACGATATATATTTCGGCGCACAAGCGGACCATCACACCCAAGAGTATTGCACAAAAGGCCTATATCGATGCGATCCGCCGCCACGATATCGTCTTCGGAATCGGTCCCGCCGGCACGGGCAAGACTTATCTTGCTATGGCGATGGCAGTGGCCGAGCTGATGAAAAACAATTACGTACGGATCATCCTCACTCGGCCGGCGGTCGAAGCTGGGGAAAAGCTCGGATTCCTTCCCGGAGATTTGGCCGAAAAGGTCAATCCGTATCTGCGGCCGCTATACGATGCGCTCCATGATATGGTCGACTTCGACCGTGCGCGCAAGATGGTCGAGCGCGGCACCATCGAAGTGGCGCCGCTGGCGTTCATGCGCGGCAGAACCTTGAACGATTCGTTTGTGATTCTCGATGAAGCGCAGAACACGACGCCCGAACAAATGAAAATGTTCTTGACTCGGCTGGGATACGGCTCCAAGGCCGTGATTACCGGCGACGCCACGCAAATCGATTTGCCGGCTGGCAAGCTTTCCGGGCTTAAAGAGGCGTGGCGCATTCTCCGGGGAGTTCACGGCATTCGCTTTGTGACTTTTACGGAGAAAGACGTCGCGCGCCACCACTTGGTGCAGGAGATTATCGCTGCCTATGAGCGCGACGAAAATCGGTCGAGCGCGCGCGATCTGCTGGAAAAGGCCGATGGTAACAAACCTCAAACCAGCGACTGAATCCGCGGTTTCCTACGCAATCGGCTCCAGTGCAACCTTCGCCTGGACCGTCTTTCCGTCCCGGAGAAGCGACACAGTGACGATATCGCCCACCTTGTATTTCTCGAGGAGCAGAAAGAGATCGTTGGGGGTCACGACGTTTTTGCCATCGATGGCAACAATGACATCGCCCAAGCGCAAACGCCCTTCGGAATCGCGTCGGGTCGGTTGGATCCCGGCTTTGGATGCGGCGCTTCCCTTGGCGACATCGACGACGAGGACGCCGGAGACGCCGAGCCGCTGCGCGATCTGTTCATCTGCGATCTGAACGCCTAGCCCGGGGCGCGTGATCTTCCCGCTGCGAATGAGTTCCGGTACAATTCGATTGACCGTATCCACCGGTATCGCGAAGCCAATGCCGGCCGACGCGCCGGAGGGACTATAGATCGCCGTATTGACGCCGATCAACCGGCCCGCGCTGTCAAGCAACGGGCCACCCGAATTGCCTGGGTTGATCGCGGCGTCGGATTGGATCACCCCCTGGATCGGCCGGCGCGTAATCGACTCGATCTCGCGATTCAACGCACTGATCACGCCGGTCGTCAGTGTTTGGTCGAGACCGAAGGGATTGCCGATCGCGAAGACGCTTTGCCCTACGTGTAGGTCTTTGGATGTGCCAATCGGAATCGGCTGCAGCCTGTTTGCCGGTGCGTCAATGCGCAACACTGCGAGGTCCTTGTCAGGGGCGACCCCGACGACGCGCGCTCTCCAATTCGATTGGTCCGCCAAGGTCACTTGGGCCGCATCCGCATTTTGGATAACGTGAAAATTGGTAATGACATTGCCTCGCGTGTCCCACACGAATCCGGACCCTGTTCCTTGTGGAATCTGATACAAGTTTAAGGTGAAAAGATCCCGCTGTACGCCGATCGCCGTGATGTTCACCACGGCGGGCGAAGCTTGGCGAAATAAGGCGATCGTGGATTTTTCAGCGCTCGAGAGATCGCCCCTGGCGGTGACCGGACGCGGCGCCGCGCGAGGATCATAAAGTGCGGCGCTTCCCACCCACGAATCCTTAAGGAACAAAACCGTAAGCGCGGCAAATGCCGCTATAGCGATCACGTAAGTCCAAAAAGTACGCCGCCCGGGCGCAAAGCCGCTCGCCGCCATAGCCTTAGCCTTTCACTGTGTAACCGTCACCGTGGATGAAACTACGTGTTGGACTCGAGTCTAGCGATTTTTTATTCCCGTGGCCAGCATGGCATTTGCCATCCCTCGGCGGATAACACGAGAGTCAACCTGGTTATTAGCGAAGACACCGAAGCGCTCAGTTTCAAAGTCTCTTTTGGCGTTTGATTTGCCACCTGTTGGTGACACACAGCATTGATGGTGCTTGTACCATAGACAGTCGATTGAGTCTTTCCTAGATTTCTTTAAGCGCCGCGCGGTCTGCGACGATCAGAGTTCGCGAACGACGGTGCGTGACACTTTATCGCGAACCGGGGCACACGGAAATGAAAACCAGTGCGGCGACGACCGATGTCGCCGCACTGTGATTGAGACTTTCGATTAACGAGGAAGGATAGATCGTGGGGTCTGCTAAGTAACGGTTACCTCAATCCTTCGTGGCTTGGCCTCCTCGGCCTTGGGCAGCTTCAGCGTCAACACCCCATTTTTCAACTCGGCGGAAATTTTCGGTTGGTCGACTCTCTCGTTCAACTCGAACTGGCGAAAAAAATTCACCAAGTCATATTCGCGATAAACCACATCGCCCGGAGCGGAGTGGGCGGGTTTGCCGCGGATCGTCAATAAATTGTTTTCTACGCGCAGGTCCAAGCCATCCTTGGCGACTCCGGGGAGATCCGCCAGAACAACCAGGCCATCGGGTGTTTCATAGATATCCACTGGCGGGGTCACGTATCTCTCTTGGCTTCGAGTTTCTTCTCTTACCGGCGCTTCCTGGTCTCGCGTATATTGCGGTACGGTCTTTTCTGCCATGATTGTTTCCTCCTTGTGCCGGATCTTACGATACCTTGACGTTCACCTGCCGCGGCTTGGCCTTTTCGGCTTTCGGCAGTGTGATGATCAATAGGCCATTCTTGTATTCAGCGTGAATTCGCTCGTCATCGACTTCTACCGGAAGATCGAAAGTTCTTACAAACTTGCCGCTCGAGCGCTCGCTTCGATGAAATGCTTCCTGTTTCACTTCGGCGACGCGAGTCTTTTCACCCGAGAGCGTGAGCCGATTGCGCATGACCGAGACGTTTAATGACTGAGTATCTACGCCTGGTGTGAGAGCTTCGATGTAAAGATTGTCTTTGTCTTCCAGCAGATTGATCAGTGGATAGCGTCGCGGCCCTCGTCCCGGCAGAAACGCCACTCGGGCCACCGGCGCCTGCGTAACACCAAACTCTTCAAAAGCCCGATCAATGTCCCGCCTAAGACTTTCCAAATCAGCAAAAGGATTCCATTGTGCCATGACGATTGCCCTCCAACTTTTTTCGAGGTCGCTTCTGGCAAAGAAGTTAGTCACCATTTGGTGCTTGTCAAGGGCGCTGTGTGATGGCTGTGGGCTTAGGACTTGGAGCCGAATTGAGCTAGCGCAGGGCCAATGGCCCGTGGTTGCAACTAGTGGAAAAAAAGGTTGATTGAGAGCCTTCGCCGTTCAAAAAACGTGACTCACCCGCCGCATCGCCGAGGCGATCTCGCGCCGCATCCGGATGATTTGGTCACGCATATGCAGCGCGACTTCCACCCCCGCAAGATTGACACCCATTTCCCCGACCAGAATATTCGCCACCCGAACGCGATCAACTTGGTCAATCGGATAAAGCTTCAGCCGACGGCGGCGTATCGGTTTAATCAGGTTCTCTTCCTCAAGCGTTTGGATAAATTCTGCGGAAACATCGCAGGTCTCAAGGACATCGGCCAAGCGAAAAAATTTTTTGTTCATGGCTTCTTCTCACTTTAGAGAATCAGATCCTTACGAACATCTGCGCCGTAGGCTTCTTCGAGCTTGTCGATCGCTTCCCTTTGCACTCGGTCTCGCGGCACCCGCACCATGAGGCGCAGGTACAAATCTCCGGCGGCGTTGTGGCCCCGCGCCTGGACTCCCTTGCCCTTGACACGGAGCATCTGCCCGCTTTGTGCACCTACAGGGATTTTGACTTGGACCGCACCCGTTGGCGTGGGCACCTTAACTGAAGCGCCGCGTATCGCTTCGCCGACGGTGATCGGCAATTCCATCGTCAAGTCGTTGCCGGAACGGGTGAATAAATGGTGTGGCCGCACTTGCGGAATGATATAAAGATCGCCCGATGGTCCGCCGCCAACGCCGCTAGCGCCCTTGCCGGGAACGCGTATTCGCTTGCCGGTTTCGACGCCTGGTGGAATATTGACGCGTACTCTGTCAGCCCGCACGATGCGTCCGGAGCCTTGACAACTTGCGCAAGCGTTGCCGGTCGATTTTCCGCTCCCTTGGCACTTTGGGCAGGTTTGACGCAAATTCATATCGCCTCGACGAGTTTCCTTCCATCCTGTGCCGTGACATTCCGGACACTGTTTGGATTCTCCGCTATTTCTCAACCCTGTGCCGTTGCAGACGTCGCATGACATGGGACGCTGGATCGTGAAACTTGTCTGAAACCCGCGCACGGCATCGAGGAAATTTATCTCCATGTGGGTTTCGATATCTTCGCCGCGTCGCGCTCGCGGTTTCGTGGAACCACGGCTGCGAAGAAACTCCCCGAGCCCTCCGAAGCCGAAAAAGTCATCGAAACCTCGTTGTGCAGAGTCGAACCCGCTGGTTTGCGCCGATCGCTCTTGCCAGCTCCGGTAAGCTCTCGCTTTTTCGGGGTCGAATCCCGCACTGAGACCTTCTTCGCCGAACTCATCATAACGCTTCCGCTTGTCGGGATCCCCCAAGACATCATGGGCCAACGATATCTCTTTGAATTTTTCTTCGGCAGCACGATTGCCAGGGTTGATGTCAGGATGATATTTGCGCGCCAGCTTACGGTAAGCTTTGCGAATCTCATCTGCGTTGGCGGAGCGCTCAACTCCGAGGATTTTGTAGTAGTCCCTTTTTTCCATCTCGCCTGAGTTCCCTATCGACTCTGCATTTATGGGGCGCAGAGCCGTCAACTTCCAAACCTCCCCACGTAAAAAAAATCATTAATCCATAACAATTTGGGAATCCTCTGTAGGCTTGTCAACCGGCCGGCAACTTGACAAACCGGAAGGCCATACTTAGGTTTGCTCAAAAATACTGAAGGGAGGATCACTCATGGAATCAGTCCGATGGGAACCGTTTGACGGTTTGAACAGGATTCAGTCGCGCATCAATGACCTATTCGACGAAACCTTCGGTCGCTCACGAGCGTTTCCGACTTCAGCGAACGCGGTTTGGTTTCCTCCTGTGGATGTCCTAGAAAGCAGGGATTCCTACCTCATTCGTGCGGAGCTTCCGGGGATGAAGAAGGAAGATTTTAATCTCGAAGTGAGAGACGGAACCTTAACGCTGAGCGGCGAAAGAAAGTTCGAAGCGCCGGCCAACGGCGTTGAGTATCACCGGGTCGAGCGAGCCGCGGGGAAATTCGTTCGTTCCTTCTCGCTGCCGCACACGGTCAAACACGAAGAGATCAAGGCGAGCTATCGCGACGGCATTCTCGAAATCCACGTGCCGAAAGCCGATGAGGC
>DATBMR010000087.1:0-13976 GCA_036554745.1 Binatia bacterium | reverse complement strand
TGGTCATTTTCGATCGGCGCAACTGTGGCGCCTCTGATGTCGTCATCGACGGCACGCAGTCGGAATACGAAATCTGGGCGGACGATATTCACGAGCTGCTCTCGCAACTCGGCGCCCTGCCTGCTTTCGTCGGCGGCAGCTCATCGGGATGCCGCACCGCTCTGCTGTTTGCGCTGCGCCATCCCGAGTCAGTTCGGGGCTTGCTGCTGTGGCGCGTCACCGGCGGCCGCTTCGCCTGCGAAAGGCTCGCTCAAGAATACTATGGCCAGTATATCGAAGCCGCCAAGCAGAAGGGCATGGCCGCGGTCTGTGAAATGGAGCATTGGAAAGAGCGCATTGAAGCGCGGCCGCAAAACCGTGATGTGCTGATGAGCATGACGCCCGAGCGTTTCGTCGCCGTGATGTCGCATTGGCGGGACTATTTTGTCAAAGGCGCCGATCTCCCCGTGATCGGCGCGAGCGAGGAAGATCTCAGATCCATCAAGGTCCCGGCGTCCATCATTCCGGGCAACGACAACACGCATGGCCGGCAAACCGGCGAAAATCTGGGCCGCTTGATAACGAGAAGCGAAGTGCACGTCCTGTTCCCCAAGCACTACGACGAACCCCTAAGCCCGCGAGAGGAGTGGGATGAAAAAGCCGGCGAGATGGCAACGCTTTTCGCCGGCTTCATCAAGCGGTGCATGGCAGCCTGAGGAAAAACAAAAACGAGAGCGAGGACAACGATGCTCGATGCGGTTGAAGCGATCAAAGAAAAAATGGTCTTGGTCTGCAAGGTGTTGCAGAAACAGCGCGTGATCGATGGCTATGGTCATCTGACGGTGCGCCTGGCGGACGGACGGATTTTGAGCACGCCACACATGCCGCCCGGCAAGGTCGCATTACGTGATCTGATCGTCATCGACGGCGAAGGCAACAAGCTCGAAGGCATTGGCGAACCGAACGGCGAGACGCCGATGCACACCTCGATCTACAAGGCGCGCGCCGACGTGCAGTGCATTCTGCACTACCATCCCGACGAATTGATTATCGTTGCCGCGACCGGACAGGGCATAAAAGTTATCTCCAATGCCGGCGTCCACTTCTACCATGGCACGCCGATTTACGATTCACCGTTGCTCATCCGAACCCATCAACTTGGCGATCGGGTCGCTGCCACTTTGGGGGACCGCAACGCAGTGCTATTGCGTGGACACGGCGGGACGGTTGTGTCCAGCAACCTCGACACCCTGCTTCGGCTCGGACTCGATCTCGTCCGGTCGGCGAGGCTTCAGATCATGGCGGCGCCCTTGGGCGAGCTTAAAACCCACAGCCGGGAAGAATGCGAGCAAATGGTCAAGGGACACGCTCAACCTAATGCCCACCGCCGCTATTTCGATTACTACATTTCAGAGGTGGTTGATTGAAGCTGGACGGTGGCGATGGACTGCAACTTGCTTTGCGACACGGACGTTGTTGCGGTCAGTTCAACCGCCAGCCTCCGGCAAGAAAAAACGTTCTTCATCCATAGATTTTTTAGGAGACATCCACATTATGGCCGACAGACCGAAAGTTTGCATCGATCGTGTCTTGCCCAACGAAGAGATGCGACCACAGCGTACGGTTCGCGTCAGAGGCGCGACCCGAGCGATAGCGCCGATCGGCAAGACCTGGATGAACGGCTCGACTCTCCGCGTTCGTTTCATTGGTGGTACGCCGAACGATCAAGCGATCGCGCGGGAACAGGCCGGCTGGTGGCAACGAGCCGCCAATTTAAAATTTGACTTCAACGACGCGCCTGACGCAGAGATTCGCATCGCTTTCGATCCGAATGACGGCGCCTGGTCTTATGTCGGCAGCGATTGCCGCAAGATCCCGCTCAACCAGCCCACCATGAATCTCGGCTTTCTCGACGGCGGCACCACCGCTCACGAATTCGGCCACGCCATTGGCTTAGCTCATGAGCACCAAAATCCCCGGGGCGGCATTCAGTGGAACGACCAAGTCGTCATTCAGGAGCTGGCGAAATCGCCGAACTTTTGGGACGAGACAACCACTCGGCATAACGTTCTCGAGAAGTATAGCGTCGATCAAATCAACGGTACCGAGTTCGATCCGGAATCGATCATGCTCTATTTCTTTCCCGCATCATGGACGCGCAACGGAATCGGGACGAAGTCCAATGAAGTTCTTTCGGGCATGGACAAGCAGTTTGTCGCGGGTGCGAAGATGTATCCAAGAACCGGTACAACCGCGGCTAGTGCGATCGCCCTCGAAGTCAACGCAAAACGCCGCACCGCGGCGTCGATCGGCAAGTTCGGCGAAGAAGATCTCTACTGCTTCGACGCCGCCCGCGACGGGCGCTATCGCATCGACACGCGCGGCCCGACGGACGTGGTCATGAAACTGTTCGGTCCAAACAGTCACACGGCACTGATTAGCGAGGATGACGACTCAGGTATTGATACCAACGCGCTAATCCATGCGGACCTGGTGGCCGGCCAGTATTTCGTTCAAGTGCGTCACTACAATCGCGCGAGCGGCAAGGGCAACTATTCCCTAAGGGTTCAGCGGCTTTAACCCGCATTTTGTGCCGGGACGGGACTCAGAAACGATCTTGCGCGTGGCCAGACCCATAGGTACAGTCGAGTTGCGCATGCTCGAGGCGAGTTTAACTTATGGCCGTTGAAGAAAACGCTTTCGCAAAAATCCCCGCTGGGCTGAAAACAACCGCTGCCGCCGCCGATTTTGTCGAGAAAGTCAATTTCGCCGCTGTCTCTGCCGACGCGATTCGAATCGGCACACGCTGCGTACTCGACGGCCTCGGGCTCTTTGCTGCCGGCGCCGAGGAACGTACGGTAAAAATCATCGCCGACGATGCCGAGCAGACCGGCGGGCGTCCTGACGCGATCTTATTAGGCCGGCGAAGCACCAAAGTTCCTGCGCCCGCGGCCGCACGGGTCCTGGGCACCGCCGGCCACGCTCATGATTGGGACGACAGTCAGGTTAGTGTTGACCCGGCTCATGTCTACGGTCTCTTGACGCATCCCACCATTCCACCGTTAAGCAGCGCCCTCGTCATGGCGCAAAAAATCGGCGGCATCGACGGCAAGACGTTCATGCTCGCCTTTCTGACCGGCTTTGAAGTCGAGTGCAAAATTTCGGAGTGGATGCTGCCGCAGCATTACCTGAGGGGAATGCATTCGAGCGGAACGGTTGGGACTTTTGGAGCGTTTGCCGCAGCGGCGAAGCTGCTGCGGTTGAGCGGCGCAAAGCTGCGCAGCGGCTTCGGCATCGCCGCGAGCCTCGCCGCGGGCATTCGCTGCAACTTCGGCACGATGACCAAACCACTGCACGTCGGGCGCGCCGCGGAAAACGGTGTCACCGCCGCCCTGCTCGCCGAGCGCGGCTTCACCGCAGATCCGGATGCCCTCGACGGACCCTGGGGTTTCTACGCGGTTCACGGCGGCGGCATCACCACGGAAAAAGTAGCACAGGGTTTCGGCAGAACCTGGACGATTGTTGAGCCCGGCGTGTCGATCAAGCCCTATCCCTGCGGTGTCCTCACCCACCCGACCATCGATCTGATGCTCAAGCTCGTCACCGAGCACGACGTTCAACCGGACGAGATCGAAGCCGTCAAGGTTTACGCCGGCACGAATATCCTGAATCCGATCCGTTACCCGATCGCAACCAACCATCTTCAAGCCAAGTTCTCCTTGCCTGCCGCGCTAGCGATGATCGCGCTCGCGCGCCGGGCCGGGAAACGTGAATTCTCCGACGAGTTCGTCGGCTCCGCTTCCATGCAAGCCATGCAGCAACGCATTGCCACCGAACTCGATCCTGACATTGAAAGCCAAGGCTTCGACAGAATGCGCTCGCGTATCGCGATTCGACTGCAAAGCGGCGAGACGATCGAGGGCTGGGCAGACGAGCGCTACCGCGGCGGCCCCGAAAACCCGCTCAGCGACGAAGATCTCGAAGCTAAGGTGCGCTCGTGCTGCGAAGGCGTCTTGGAAGCGAACGCCCAGAGGAAACTGATTGAGACCGCATGGTCAGTCGTCCGATTGGACGATACCGGCCGCTTGATGAGAATCCTCAACGGCATCGATGTGTGAATGACGTGGTCCGTCGCAAAGATTGCGCGCCCATCCAAATGAAGTGGTATTCGCCGCTATAACTGCCTTAGCAAATGGCGATTTTTAGCCGTCGACAATTTAACCGTCTTCTTGCGGGCGCCGGCGCCATCGCCGCGACGGTCCCCTTCAGCATCGGTCGCGCGCAAGCGCGCAAATTGAAAGTCGGCGTGTTGCTGCCCAAGTCCGGGCTGCAAGGCTTGATCGGCCAATCTTGTCAAAAGGGGGCGGATCTAGCGCCGCGAGTCATTCGCGATTTGCTGGGTATCGATATCGAATTGCTGAACGCGGACACTGAGACCAACGTCGACACGGCGCGAACGCGCGCCGAGCGCTTGATCCAGGAAGGCGCGCACTGCCTAGTCGGCCCATTCGATTCCGGCGCCGCCGCGGCGATCGCTCAGGTCGCGGAACAGCGGGGTGTGCCGTTTATCATCAACATCGCCGCCGCGCCGCAGATCACCGAACAGGGCTATAAGTTCGTTTTCCGCAATTTCCCGGTTGCTTCCGAGCTGGTAACGAACGGCCTCACTCTCATCCGCGATCTTTTCCAAGTCACCGGCGCCACGCCGCGTACCGCGGTGTTCATGCACGTCAACGACACTTTCGGTCGAGCGAACGCGCAAGCCATCGCCGCATTTTTTCCGAAGCTCGACTTGCCGTTCAAGCTCGTCCAGACCATTTCCTATGATCCGGGCGCCAAGGATTTGTCGGTCGAGGTCGTCAAAGCCAAGGCCGCGGGGGCTGATTTTCTTTTGCTGGTTTCGCGTTTGAATGACGCCATCGTTTTGCGCCGCGAGATCGTGAAACAGCGCTGGAACATTATGGGCATCGTGAGTCCCGGCTCGCCTGGGATGTACGAAAACCAGTTTTATCGAACGCTCGGCAAGCTCTCGGAAGACTGCATCTCCAATGTGCCTTGGTATGACCCGAAAGCCGAGCTCAGCAAAACAGTCGAAGCGGCGTTCCGGCAACTGAGCCCCGAGGATCGGCTTCGATTTCATGCGCTCAATGTCGGTTACACGTTCGAAGCGATTCTGATCGCGGCCGACGCCTACAAACGAGCGCGCTCTTCCGATCCCGCAGCGCTTACCGAAGCGATTCGCCGAACAGAAATCAAAAACCGCATGATGATCGGTGGCCCGATCAAGTTCAATTCCAAGGGACAGGTCGAAGGAAATCTTTCGGCGTGCATTCAGAACCAAGGGCAGAGACCCGTCGTCGTGCTCCCTGCCCCGGCGGCGGAAGCGACGCCAGTATTCCCGTGGCATGCGTACAAGAAGACCTAGCAGTGTCTCCTAGAATAACGCCAGGCCCGGTTGCGCTGCATAGCTGGCTACAATGTAAACGCTCGAGTACTATCGCCATGGGATGCTGGAGTCATGCACGGAAACGCAGCTCTCCCGCATTCCACTAGTACAACACCCCATTTCGTTTAGCAGCTGCGATGCCGCTCGACTTCGTCAATTTGACCAATCTCATCATCTCCGGCGCGCTCACCGGCCTCGTCTACGGATTGATGGCGCTCGGCCTCTCGGTCATTTTCGGCGTTGCCCGGGTGGTCAACTTCGCGCATGGCGAGATCATGACGATGGCGATGTATGTTGCGGTGCTCGCATTTGCGCACCTGCACATCGATCCATTCCTCGCGCTTGTTCCGGTCGCCGCTATATTCTTCGTTTTCGGCTATTTTTTGCAGAACGCTGTGATCCACCCGTTTGTTACGCGCCCTGAACATAGCCAATTCATGCTGCTGCTCGCGCTCGCCGTGATCGTCGTCAACGCGCTTTTGATCTGCTTCGGGCCCGACGCCCGCCATGTGCAGCTCGATACTTTGCTGGAACCCATCGTGCTGGGCGGCTTGCTCGTAGATCGAGGCCGGTTTTACGCGGCGCTGATCGCATGCGTCGCTGCCACTTCGCTGTTCGCGTTTTTCCGTTTCACTCGTACAGGCACGGCGATACGAGCGTGTGCCGACAACTGCTTCGGCGCCAAGGTTGTCGGGCTCGAAATAAGGCGGCTTTACTCGATCGCCTTTGGCCTCGGCAGCAGTTTGACCGCCATTGCCGGCTGCATGATGGTGCTGTTAGTCGATTTCACGCCCGAATCGGGGCCTGGTTACACCCTGCTCTCTTTCATCATTGTCATAGTCGGCGGCCTCGGGTCGATGACCGGCGCGCTCGCAGGCGGCGTGCTCATCGGCCTCTCCGAGGCGCTTGCGGGACTGCTCATCGCACCGTCCGCCAAGGGCATGTTCAGCTTTGCCTTGCTCATCGCGGTTCTGCTTTTGCGCCCGCGCGGGCTCTCAAATAATCGATGGTGAACTGGCGCGCGATTGTTCTGCTCGGCGGCCTCTGCGTGCTGCTGCTTTCGCTGCCGCTGATCGCGGGCGACTACGTTTTAGCGGTCGCTATTCTCTTTTTATTTTACGCCTACACCGGGCAGGCATGGAATATTCTGATGGGCTTCGCGGGACAGCTTTCGCTGGGCCACTCGGTATATCTCGGGCTCGGCGCCTACGCCGCCGCCGCGCTGCAGTTCCATTTCGGGATAGGACCCTGGTCAGGCATGTGGCTTTCCGGCGCCCTTTGCGCCGGTCTCGGAGCTCTGGTCGGCGCGCTGGCGTTTCAGTACAGGGTCGCTGGCGTCCACTTTACGCTCTTGACCATCGCCGTTGCGGAATTCATGCGCATCGCTTTCGATCATTGGGCTTGGCTCGGCGGCTCCGGTGGCTTGTTTCTCCGAGTCACGCAGCGCGACCAGATCGATCTGCTCGAGCTACGCGGACCACCGGCGATGTTCTATTACGTGATTTTGGCGCTCGCTGCCGGCGCCTTTGGCTTGAGCGCTTGGTTGCTGCGGAGCCGGCCAGGCTATTATTGGCTCGCCATTCGCGAAAACGAAGATGCCGCCCAGGCGCTCGGCATCGACACCTTCCGCTGGAAAATCCTCGCCATGATGGTCAGCGCCGCCATGACCTCTCTCGCTGGAGTGTTTTTGGTGTTTTATTACAACAACCTTTTTCCCGACCAGGTGTTCCATATTTCTCGTTCTATCGAGATCATTCTGGGGCCGGTTATCGGAGGCATGGGCACACTCTTCGGACCGATCATCGGGGCCGCTTTGCTAACCATAATGGCTGACGGCATCACGGAAGGTCTCGCGGCGGCGGGCCTGGATTTTCCCGGGGTGAAGCGGTTAATCTACGGCATCGCGCTCTTCGCCGTCATCACACTGCTCCCCGAAGGGATCTGGCCGAGTCTGGCACGAAAGCTCAAATTAGCGAAATGAGCTCCTTGTTAGAGCTGCAAAATGTCAGCAAAGCATTCCGCGGGGTGCGCGCCCTGTCGAATGTTTCGCTAGATGTCGGCGCAGGCTCAATATCGGCACTCATCGGTCCCAACGGTGCCGGCAAGACCACTCTGTTCAACATCGTTGCAGGCGCCATGGCGCCCGATACCGGCGAGATCCGGTTCGATGGCAAGCGCATCGACCGGTTGCGCCCTCACCGAATCTGCGCCAGCGGGATTGCCCGGACATTTCAGCTCGTCAAACCGTTTAGCGGTCTCTCCGTACTCGACAACGTCATAGTTGGCGCGCTCAAGCGAAACTCTAAGATGAGCCAGGCGCGCGACCAGGCGCGAACGCTTGTCGAAAAGTTAGGTCTGGGCGCCGTAAGAGATGCGCCGGCTTCGGTTCTGGCCTTGCCCGATCGACGGCGGCTCGAGGTCGCACGCGCTCTCGCTACTGGTCCCAGTCTTTTGCTCCTTGATGAGGCCCTCGCGGGTCTCAGGCCGAGCGAATGCGAACCGATGATTGACTTTCTGCGCGAGATCAATCGGCGCCAGGGGATCGCGATTTTGCTGATCGAGCATGTCATGCGCGCGGTCATGGCCCTGGCGCAAACGGTCGTGGTGCTGCACCAAGGCGAGGTCATCGTTAGCGGCACTCCGGAGCGAATCGTACGCGAGCCCGCGGTGCTCGACTGCTATCTCGGCGAGGGCGCAAACCTGTGAGTGCGCTGCTTGAAGTTCAAGCCCTCGATGTCTATTACGGCGAAGCCCAAGCGCTCGGCGGGGTCTCGCTTGAAATGCTCAAGGGCGAAATCACCGTCATCGTCGGCGCCAACGGCGCTGGCAAATCTACGCTGATCCGCACCATTGCGGGGATCGAACGCGCGCGCGCCGGGCGTATCTTCTTTGCCGGCCGCGATGTGACCAACCTTGACTCCCATGAGATTTGCCGTCTGGGCGTTGGCCAGGTCGCCGAGAACCGCCAACTCTTCCCCAACCTGACCGCGTTGGAAAACCTGGAAATGGGCACGATCGCGCGCAGCGGTCACCGCTTCAAACAAACGTTGGAAGAAGTATTCGCGCTATTTCCACGGCTCGCCGAACGCCGCAAACAACTCGCCGGCACCCTATCCGGAGGCGAGCAGCAGATGCTTGCGGTCGGGCGCTGCCTGATGGGCCGCCCCGAGCTGATGATGCTCGACGAGCCCTCGCTCGGACTCGCGCCCAAGGTCGTGCAGCTGCTGCTTGAAACGATCCAGACGCTCAATCAAAAGGGCCTGACGGTTTTGCTGGTCGAGCAAAATGTCGCCGCGTCACTCAAGATTGCACAGCGCGCTTTCGTCCTCGAGAACGGCCGCATCATCCTGTCCGGCACCGGCCAAGGGCTGCTCCACAACGAGGCGGTGCGCCGCGCGTATCTCGGTCTATAGCGCACTCAGGGTGCGATATTCGGAGTCCCAAGGCGAGGTCGTTGAGCTTTGAACCAGCAACCTGACAGCTCCATGCGCGCCTCGCCGCGCGCAGCTCTTGCGGCTGACTCATTTCCCAGGTAACAAGGGGTCGTTAATCGCGAAACCGCGCCTTCATCCGTGTATCAAGGAGGAGTCTCAATGGCCGATACCAACATCAAGAAATCTACCCAACGCTGGCAATCCGACATCATCGTCGATCTGATCAAGCAATACGATTTCCCTTACATCGCCCTGAACCCCGGGGCGAGCTACCGCGGCCTGCATGATTCACTGGTCAATTACGGCGAAAACCAACCGCCGATGCTGCTCTGCAACCATGAGAAAATCGCGGTACAGATCGCCCACGGCTACGCTAAAGCGACCGGTAAACCGATGATGGCCATCGTTCACAACGTTGTCGGCTTGCTGCACGCGCCGATGGGCATTTACTACGCTTACATCGATCGCTGCCCGGTTTTTATCGTCGGCGCGACCGGCCCGATGGATGAAAAACTGCGCCGGCCATTTATCGACTGGATTCACACCGCCTTCGCCCAGGGCGACGTCGTTCGCCAATTCACTAAATGGGACTACCAACCGGGCAGCATCCACGGCGTGCCGGATTCCTTCGCCCGCGCCTATTCGATCATGATGAGCGAGCCGCAAGGACCAGTCTACATGGTCTATGACTCGGCGATGCAGGAAAGCCCGTTGAAAGAGGAGATGGCGTTGCCGAAATATTCGGTCAAAGTGCCGTCGCGGATCGCTCCCGAACCAGCGGTTATCGAACAAGCCGCCGACATGCTCATGGCGGCGGAGAACCCCTTGCTCTTGACCGAATATGCCGCGCGCATGCCCATCGGTTTTAATTCAACCGTGGAACTTGCCGAAACCCTCGGGGCGCCAGTGTTCGACATCAACAAGCGCCTCGGCTTTCCCAACCGTCATCCGCTGAGCGTGAGTTTTCACGGCGACGCTTTTAAAGGCGTCGATGTCGTAGCCGCCTTGGACGTTGTCGATTGGACCCGCGGCTCCCACAAGCTCAACACGCAGACTCGCGAAATCAGCGTTGTGACAGCTCCCGACTGCAAGTGGATCGACGTTGGCTTCGCCGACATCGAGATCAGCAAGTGGGCGACAGATTATAACAAACATCACAACTGGGACCTGCGCGTGCTGGGCGACAGCGCGCTTGCGCTGCCGGCGCTCACCGCCGCCTGCCACAAGCGTATCGATGGCAATCGCGCGCTGACGACAAGAATCAACGAACGCAAGAAAGCGATTGGCGAACGGCACGCCCGTCAGTGGCAAAAGTGGCAGGATCAGGTCAAAGACGAGTGGGACCAACGGCCGATGACCGAGTCGCGCCTCGCCCATGAGCTTTGGCAGGTGATCAGAGACGAGGACTGGGTGCTCACTGCGAACACGCTAAAAGAATGGGTGCACAAGGTTTGGGACTTTGACAAGCCGTACCGACATGTTGGCCGCGAGCTCGGCACCGGTACCCAAATCGGCATGTCGATCGGCGTCGCTCTGGCACACAAGGGCTCGGGTAAGCTCGTCGTCGATCTGCAGCCCGACGGCGACCTGATGTTTGATCTCGGCGCACTTTGGATGCCGGTCAAGTACGACATCCCGATGCTCATCGTGATGTACAACAACCGTGCCTACTACAACGACTGGGCGCACCAGATTCACATGGCACACCAGCGCGGCACCGATCCAGCACGCGCTTACATCGGCATGGATCTCGAAGGTCCGCCACCGGACTTCGCGCATATCGCCAAAGGCATGGGCTGGTATGCCGAAGGACCGATCGAAGATCCGAGCGAGGTCGGCGCTGCGGTAAAACGCGCCGTCGCCCAGGTCAAAGCCGGCAAGCCGGCGCTCGTCGATGCCGTCGTCTGGCGCCGCGGCGAGAATGCGTAGACCGAACAGCAGGCAGAGAGCCATTAGCAGCAGCAAAGGCTTGGGATTTCTGCGGATCATGGCCAATGACTGTTACGGCTCGGCGTTTACTATTCCTTAGGTAAAAACTTTTTAGGAGGAGAGTTACATGGCGAAACCCGCCCCAAAAGCAGAGGTTATCAAGAAATCCGATCGGCGTTGGCAGTCTGACGTCATCGTCGACATGATCAAGCGTTACGGCTTCGAATATATCGCGCTCAATCCAGGCGCGAGCTACCGCGGTCTACACGACTCGCTGGTCAACTACGGCGAGAATGATCCCCCCATGATGCTCTGCCAGCACGAAAAGATCGCCGTGCAGATCGCCCACGGCTATGCGCGCGCTAAGGGCAAATCGATGATCGCCATCGTGCATAATCTGGTCGGGCTGTTGCACGCGCCGATGGGCGTTTATTACGCCTATCTCGACCGCGCCCCGGTCTTTATCATTGGCGCCACCGGTCCGATGGCGGAGCCCAAGCGCCGCCCATTCATCGACTGGATTCACACCGCCAACGGGCAAGGCGAAGCGATTCGAAATTTCGTCAAGTGGGATTATCAGCCGACCACGGTCGACGGTGTGCCCGGCGCGTTCGCGCGCGCCTATTCGGTGATGATGAGCGCACGCCAGGGACCAGTCTATATGGTTTACGATGCCGGCCTCCAGGAGGCCCAACTCGATCACGACGTGGAGATGCCGCCGGCAGGCGCTACGGACGTGCCTACTGCACCGTCCGCAGATCCGGTCGCGTTGGCGAAAGCCGCCGATACCCTCGCGAGAGCGAATCGCGTTGCCATCATCGCCGATTTCGCCGCCCGTCCACCCCACGGCTGGAATCATGTGGTCGAGCTGGCGGAAACGCTTGGCGCTTCGGTTTGGGACGTGGGCTCGCGGCTCAATTTTCCCGGCGACCACCCGCTTAACCTCACGATGGACCCGGACGGCTGCTACGAAGGAGTTGACGTTGTTTTGACTCTCGACATTGCCGACTTCGAAAAACCGACTCATGTGCGCGATATCGCGACCCGCACGGTCGTGAGCAAAGTTCCGGCGAACGCGACCTGGATCGACATCGGCTTCACCGACATCGAGATCAGCAAATGGTCGATGGATTATGCCCGGCCGTTCTACTCCCATCAGCGCATGACCGCAGATCCCGTTACCGCAGCGCCCCAATTAACCCACTTGTTAAAGGAACGCATCACCAAAACTCCTGGTCTCGCCGAAAAAATTGCCAGGCGCACGGAAGCGATCGGCAAGCGCCATGCGGAAATCCGCGCCAAGTGGAGCAAGCAGGCGCAAGAGCACTGGGACGCCAAGCCGATGACCGTGCCGCGGCTCGCGCTCGAGGTTTGGGAGGCGATCAAAGGTGAAGACTGGGTGCTCACCGCCGGCGATCTGGGCAGCTGGGGGAAGAAATTGTGGAACTTCGACCGGGCCTATTGCCATGGAGGACGCGAGCTCGGCACCGGCACGCAAATCGGTCTGTCACTCGGGGTTGCGCTGGCGAATAAAGGGACCGGCCGGCTGGTCGTCGACTTGCAGCCCGACGGCGACCTCATGTTTGACGCCGGTTCGCTCTGGATTGCGGCAAAATATAAAATTCCGATGCTGATCGTCATGTTCAATAACCGCGCCTACTACAACGACTGGAACCATCAACTCGTTCTCGCGCGCACGCGCGGCACCGATCCGAGCCGGGCGCACATCGGCATGGACCTTTTCGATCCCGATCCGGACTTTGCCGGCCTTGCCCGTTCCATGGGCTGGTACGCCGAAGGCCCATTCGAAAAAGGCGACGAGCTGAAACCGGCGCTCAAGCGCGCCATCGAGCAGGTTAAACAAGGAAAACCGGCGCTCATCGACGCTATCTGTGACCGACGAAACCACGGCTAAGTAGATTGATCCCGCGCCAGATCCGGAAAACGAACCTTCACCGGATCGCGCGCGGAAGTTTTCGGCGATGCGCAGGCTCGCCGCCTGATCAAACTGTTGGTGGCAGTTTTGCCAACGGCTCGCGTTCAAGTCGGCGCTGGCGCTCGACCACCGCAACCGACACGGAGCGATCCCTCGTTCCTTGTCGCGAAAGGATTGCTCTGACGCTCTCCAGATTGGTTGACTGTGGTTTCTATCGGGCCAATTTGGCAAACTCAGCACTCAACGATTAATATGAGCGCCGAACATTGAGCTGACCAAATCGTTTAGAGGAAATTTATGTGGTATATCGTCCTGTCCCGTTCTTTGCCGGAGCGGGAAAGAGAAAAGCAAGGGAACTATGAGGCGCATCGCCAATGGCTTGACGATCAACACCGCGCCGGCCGGCTGCTTTTCTCGGGACCGACCACCGATGGAGAGTACGGCATCTATATCATGCTCGCGTCCAGCCTGGATGAGGCCAAAGCGATCGCTGCCCAAGACCCACATCACGCTCAGGGGATCCGCCAAATGGAGGTTCGGGAATGGCGCGCGCATCGCGCGTTCCGCTTGACCGGTCCGACCATCGCCGAGCTGGAAAAAATGGCCAAGCCTGCTTAACCCTGCACACTCGTTGAAAGCGGATCGCCCTCGGATTCCGTTTTTCCGTAGCTTCTTGGCAAAACTTGCCGTCTGACGACGCGCTTGTGCCTGGCACAAGCGTTGCTCAACTGGGTCGCAAGTGCGGCTGTGTCGTTCGTGAAAGCCCCAAAGGAGGCACCATGCGATTTTCAAGATTGGCCGCGTTTGCGCTGGCCGGAATCGTCTTCACCGGCTGCGCCGGCGGATCATTGAGCACTCGGGAAAAGGGCGCGGGTATCGGTGCTCTCGGTGGCGCTGCGGCAGGCGGGATTATCGGCGCCACAATGGGTCACCCGGGCGCAGGCGCAGCGATCGGCGGAGCGCTCGGATTGGGCGCCGGTGCGCTGGTCGGCGACTACCTGCAGGGACAGGAGCAGCAGCAGTACCAAAGCAATCAGCAACAGATCCAGCAGAATCAGCGAACAATCGAACGAAATAACCAGCAGCTTCAGCGCTCACAACAGGCGGAATACTAGCAGGTTGATGAAAAACCCGGATTGCAGGCTGCTCAAAAAGACCTCAGAGCCAAGGCGCGCGAAAAATCGGCGAGCGGAGGCGTACTTAGCGAGTACGTTGTAGCGAGACGATCGAGCGCAACGCAGGATATGAGGCT
>DATBMR010000009.1:0-26247 GCA_036554745.1 Binatia bacterium | reverse complement strand
GAACACGGCGAGGGCGTCGAGAGCGATCTCGATCTCATCCTCAACATCAGCGGCAACATCATGGGCAACACCATCTGTCCGTTCGGCGACGCCGCGGCCATGCCGGCGGCCGCGTTCATCAAGAAGTATCGCGACGAGTTCGAGGCGCACGTCAAGGATCGGAAATGTACGGTGCGACGGTTAAGAATGGAGTAATGGAGTGATGGGTGGGGATCAAGACTCCAATACTCCAGCACTCCAGTAAACCAGTCTTTTTTATGGATCCGGTAAAGATCACCATCGACGGCAAAGAAGTCGTCACCACCAAAGGGAAAACCGTCATTCAGGCGGCGGCGGAAATCGGCGTATCGATCCCGCATTACTGCTATCACCCCAAGCTCTCGATTGCCGGAAATTGCCGCATGTGCCTGGTCGAGATCGAAAAAATGCCCAAGCTGCAAATCGCCTGCAACACCCCGGTGGCGGAGGGCATGGGGGTTCTCACCCAAAGCGCCAAAGTGCTTGATGCGCGCAAAGCGGTACTCGAGTTCCTGCTGATCAATCATCCGGTCGACTGCCCGATCTGCGACCAGGCCGGAGAGTGCTGGCTGCAGGACTACTACATGCAGCACGATCGCGAGGAAAGCCGCTTCGATGCCGGCAAAGTGCACGATCGCAAAAGAACCGTATTCGGACCCAACGTGGTTTTTGACGGCGAGCGCTGCATCAAGTGCACGCGCTGCGTGCGCTTTTGTCAGGAGATCACCAAGACCAACGAGCTCACCGTGGTCAACCGGAGCGACCACTCCACCATCGATTTGTTCCCCGGTGCCATCCTCGACAACCCGCTCTCGGCCAACGTCGTCGACATCTGTCCGGTGGGCGCGCTCACCGATCGAGATTTTCGCTTCAAGGTGCGCGTCTGGTACTTGCAGAAGACCCCGTCGATCTGTCCCGGCTGCAGCACCGGCTGCAACATCAGCGTCGAGACTTATCAGAATCGCATCGCGCGCTTTAAGCCGAGGGTCAACGAAGCGGTCAACAGTCACTGGATTTGCGACGAGGGCCGCTATTGCTTCCATGAGTTGACGGGGGGCGAGCGCTTGACCACGCCGATGATTCGCCAGGAAGGCGGCGGCCTGGTGCCGACGACCTGGGACAAGGCGCTGCAGGCGGTGTTTTCGGGCCTGCGGGCGGCGGCGCCCATGGCCGGCATTCTCTCCGGTCGAAACACCAACGAAGAGGCTTTTCTGTTCGCCAAGCTGGGTAACATGATCGGCGCCCGGTCAGCGCTGGAGGTATTCTACCAGGAGCGCGAGCTTACGCCGGTGCAAAAGATTCTCATGAGTCCGGATCGCTCACCCAACTTTCGCGGCGCGCGCGAGACGGGGGTCGGCAATGGCGGCTTCGGCGCTTTGCTGGAGAAGATCATCAGCGGCAACTACGCGTCCGCCTACATAGTCGGCGAAGACTTGACCGCAACGGCCGGTGAGCCGGACAAGGTTCGCGCGGCGCTGGAACAACTTTCTTTTTTAGCGGTGCAGGACATTCGCGTGACCGAGACCGCCAAACTGGCGCACGTGGTTTTGCCGGCAACGCACTTTGGCGAAAAGGAAGGGACCTATACCAATCGCCAAGGCCGCGTGCAGAAAGTCAATGCAGCGCTGATCGCGCCCGAAGGCGTGCTCCAAGACAGCGACATTTTCATGCGGCTGTTGGAACTCGCCGGGTCACGCAACGGTTTTGCAACGCCCGCCGATATCTTTGCTGCCTTGGCGCGAGAAATACCGGCTTATAACGGACTGAGTTATGACTCGATCGGCGATCTTGGGATCGAGCCGGGTAGTGGTGGTGGCGGAGCATTATGATCGTTGACCTGGCGATCATCGCGGTGAAAGCATTTTTGGTTCTGTTCATGGTCCTCAATCTGGCCGGCGTTCTCGGCTGGATCGAGCGAAAGGGCAGCGCGCTCATTCAAGACCGGATCGGCGCCAATCGGGCATCGATCTTCGGTTTTGCGGGCCTGGGGTTGGTGAACACGCTGATCGCCGATCCGCTCAAGTTTCTCACTAAGGAAGACTTCATACCGCCGGCGGGTGACAAATTTCTGCACACGCTGGCGCCATGCATGGCGCTGTTTCCGGCGTTGGTGGTGTTCGCGGTGATTCCTTTCGGCGACGTCCTGGTCGTTGGCGACCGCGTGATCAATCTTCAAGTGGCCAATCTCAACGTCGGTATCCTTTATGTCTTTGCGATGGCGTCGCTCGGCGTGTACGGCGTCGTGATCGGCGCCTGGGCGTCCAACAATAAGTTTTCTCTGCTGGGAGGCGTGCGCGGTTCGGCGCAGATGATCTCCTACGAGATCGCGATGGGTCTTTCGGTGATCGGCATATTGTTGGTTTACGGCTCGCTGGATTTGCAGGAGATCGCGCGCGGGCAAGGCACGCTGATTCGCGATCTGCTGCCGCAGTGGCTGGCGTTCCTCGGACCGGTGGTCGGCTGGCTGCCCGCCTGGGGAGTTTTTCTGCAGCCGCTCGCCTTCTTGCTGTTTTTTACCGCCGCAGTGGCAGAGACCAAGCGCATCCCATTCGATTTGCCCGAAGGCGAGTCCGAGTTGGTCGCTGGTTACCACGTCGAATACTCGGGCGGCAAGTTCCTCATGTTCTTCGCCGGCGAATTCGCCGAGATCGTCACCGCAGCAGCGCTGGTGACGACGCTTTTCTTCGGCGGTTGGCAGGTGCCCTATCTGATGCGCGACGGTTTTTATTTCCCCTGGGGCGGCCAATGGCTCCTGCCCCACCTGGCCGTGGTTGTTCTTCAACTCGGCGCGTTTACTCTCAAAGTTCTGTTTTTCTGCTGGGTACAGATACTCTTGCGTTGGAGCGTGCCGCGCTTCCGTTACGATCAGGTCATGCGGCTGGGCTGGAAGATGTTGCTGCCCCTCGCGTTAGTCAACGTGCTGATTACGGCAATATTCGTCGTCGCCGCACAATAGTAGAACCGCCATGGCTATGCCGACGCTGATTTTCTTCGCTCTCGCGGCGCTGCTGATTGGCTCCTCGCTGCTGGTGGTTTTTCTCCGTAACGTCGTGCACAGCGCGCTGGCGCTGGTCGCGGCCTTGCTCATCATCTCGGTTTTCTTCGTGATCTTGCAGGCGCCGATGGTCGGCGTGCTCCAGGTACTGGTTTACGCCGGCGCGATCATGGTGTTGTTTCTTTTCGTGATCATGTTTCTGAACCTTACGGCGACCGAGCCGCGCCGCCTTGGGTGGTTGAGCTTGGCCGGCGCCTTGGCGTTGCTGCTGGCCGGTTTGATGGCGGCGATCTTGACCGATACCCAAACGCCTGGCGGCCCGGTGGCTTCCAGCGAGCTATTCGGCAGTCCGGAGATGCTGGCCAGGAGCCTGTTCAACGATTTTGTCCTGCCTTTCGAGATCGCCTCGGTGCTTTTGTTGGTGGCCATTATCGGTGCGGTGGTTTTGGCAAAGCGAGGGAACTGATGCATGGTGAAGTGCCGCTCGATTATTATTTGATGCTCAGCGCGATCGTATTCAGCATCGGCGTGATCGGGGTCCTGGTCCGGCGTAACCTGATCGTCGTGTTGATGTCGATCGAATTGATGCTCAATGCGGTCAATTTGACCTTTATCGCGTTTTCGCGCTTTTTGGGTTCCATGGACGGGCAAGTGGCGGTTTTCTTTGTCATGGCGGTCGCCGCCGCCGAGGCCGTGATCGGTCTCGCGATCGTGATCGCCGTGTTTCGCCATCGCCAGAGCGTCAATCCTCAGGAGATGCAACTGCTCAAATGGTGAGCTCGGAGCCGGGCGTTGTCCCGTACGATCTGCTGCGCTGGATTCCTTTAATTCCGCTGCTTGGCAGCGTCATCAACACTTTTGCCGGTGAGGCGCTGGGCCGGAAGAACGCTGCGCTGCTGGCCTGCGCCGCTGCGGGTGCCTCGTTTGCGCTCGCGTTAGCGATTTTCTTTCAGCTGCCGGCGGCGGGGTTCTTTCGCGACACGATCTATACTTGGATCGAGTCCGGTTCGTTCAACGTCGTGTTCGCCTTGCAAGCCGACGCGTTGACGGTGGTCATGCTGCTGATCGTCACCGGTATCGGTTTTCTCATCCATGTCTACTCGCTTGGTTATATGGGCCACGACGAGGGCGTGGTGCGTTTCTTCATTTATCTGAATCTTTTTATTTTTTTCATGCTCGTGCTGGTGATGGCCGATAATCTGCTCGTGCTCTTCGTCGGCTGGGAAGGCGTCGGGCTGTGTTCCTGGCTGCTAATCGGTTTTTGGTACCACGATGAACGAAATAGCATCGCCGGCAACAAGGCTTTTATCGTTAATCGCATCGGCGACTTCGGCTTCATTCTGGGAATTTTTCTGCTGGTGGCGGAGCTGGGTAGACAGAATATTTGGACGCTCGACTTTTCTGCGTTGCAGGGTCATGTGCAACTCCTCAGTCCGGCGGCCATCGGGATGATTACGGCTTTGTTGTTCGTCGGCGCCATCGGCAAGTCGGCGCAAATCCCGTTGTTCGTCTGGTTACCCGACGCGATGGCGGGGCCGACCCCGGTGAGCGCCTTGATCCATGCCGCCACCATGGTGACCGCAGGCGTCTACATGACGGCCCGGCTGCATTTTCTTTTCGACCTGGCGCCCTTCACCTTGGCGCTGATCGCGTGGACCGGCGCGGCGACCGCATTGGTTGCGGCCACCATTGCGCTGACCCAAAACGATATAAAAAAAGTCCTGGCCTACTCGACCGTGAGCCAGCTCGGCTATATGTTTCTCGCGGTCGGCATCGGCGCGTTCGGCGCGGCGATCTTTCATGTTTTTACCCACGCCTTTTTCAAAGCGTGTTTATTTCTCGGCTCGGGTAGCGTAATTCACGCCCTGGGCGGCGAGCAGGACATGCGCCGCATGGGCGGTCTCAAGAGTTATCTGCCGACGACGTATTGGACCTATCTGCTGGCCACGTTGGCGATCGCCGGTGCGCCGCTAACGGCGGGGTTTTTCTCGAAGGATTTGATCCTCTGGCAGGCCTTCAGCCACGGCGCCTTCATGCTCTGGGGGATTGGCTTGGTGACAGCGGGGCTGACGGCGTTTTACATGTTTCGCCAGCTCTTTATGGTCTTTCACAACGAGTGTCGCGCCGATGAGCAAGCTAAATCCCATTTGCATGAATCGCCGCCGGTGATGACGTTGCCGTTGATCATTCTCGCCGCCGGTTCGATCTTTGCCGGGTGGTTGAGCGCGCCGGATTATCTCTGGGGCAGTTGGTGGGACCATTTTCTGCAGCCGGTTTTCGGCACGCCGGAGCATCACGGCTCGGTCATAACCGAAGTCATGGTGACTTTGCTGACTCTCGCGGTTGTCGCGGTGGCGATTTGCCGGGCTTATCTAAGCTACGGCCGACCGGGCGCCCGCGTCGATCAACAACCGGCGCGCCTGCTCTATCGGCTCTCGCTCAACAAATATTACATCGACGAGATTTATGATTTGTTAATCGTCCGCCCGTTTACCGCTTGCGCGCGCTTCCTCGCTCAGTTTGTCGACCCGTGGGTGATTGACGGCGCCGTCAATGGGGTCGCTGCTACGGTGCGCGGGTTCAGCTGGGTGTGGTGCGGTTTGCAGACCGGCAATGTGCAGCACTATCTGGCCGGTTTTCTGCTCGGCACGTTAGCTCTCCTCGCTTACTATTTCGGCGAGTTGTGATGTGGCAATGACGATGGGAAATCTGAGCGTGCTGCTCGCCATACCCGTGATCGGGGCGCTGGTGCTGGCGTTTACTGCCCGACAGCGCGCCGTCGCCCTATTTTCGATTGCGTTGCTGGCCAGCGTTGCCGACTTTGCCTGGTCGCTCCGCATTCTAAACCGCTTTGACGTTCATAATGGCAACATGCAACTCGCCGAGCGCATCCCGTGGGTCCCGGCTTTTGGCATCGAGTACAGCGTCGGCATCGACGGCATCAGTCTGTTTTTGGTCCTGCTCACAACCTTGCTCATGCCGATCGCGATTCTAGCCTCATGGTCGGTGACGGAGCGGATCAAGGAATATCTGATTTCCATGCTGCTGCTGGAAACCGGCATGCTTGGCGCGTTTGTCGCGATCGATCTTTTTCTTTTCTACGTTTTTTGGGAAGTCATGCTGGTGCCGATGTACTTTCTTATCGGTGTGTGGGGCGGCACGCGGCGTGTCTACGCCGCACTCAAATTTGTCATCTACACCATGGCCGGTAGCCTGCTCATGTTGGTCGCGATTATTTACCTTGCTGCACGCCACGCCGAGCTTGAGCAGGTGCTGACGTTCGATCTCTTGAGGCTCTACGGCCTCCGCCTGCCGGTGGATCAGCAGGCCTGGCTCTTCTTCGCCTTTGCGCTGTCGTTTGCGATCAAAGTGCCGCTCTTTCCGTTTCATACCTGGCTACCGGATGCGCACGTCGAGGCGCCCACCGCCGGCTCAGTGATTCTCGCCGGCATCCTACTGAAGCTCGGTACTTACGGTTTTCTGCGCTTTGCTATGCCGCTGTTTCCCGACGCGGCGTTGGCGGCGGCGCCAATCATCGTCGCTTTGGCGGTCATCGGCATTATTTATGGCGCGCTGGTGGCGATGATGCAAAGCGATATCAAAAAGCTGGTCGCCTACTCGTCCGTGAGCCATTTGGGTTTCGTCATGCTTGGGCTCTTCGCATTGAACATCCAGGGGGTTCAAGGAGCGATTTTTCAAATGATCAGCCACGGGCTGTCCACCGGCGCGTTGTTCCTTTTGGTTGGAATGATTTACGAGCGCCGCCACACGCGCATGATCGACGATTTCGGCGGTCTGTGGAAACAGGTGCCGCTGTTTTCGGTCATTTTTATGTTGGTGACCTTCGCATCCATCGGCTTACCCGGGCTCAACGGCTTCGTCGGCGAGTTCTTGATCTTGCTCGGCGCCTTCGGCGTTATGCCGCTCTGGACGGCGGTGGCGGCGAGCGGCGTCATTCTTGGAGCGGTTTACATGCTGTGGATGTACCGGCGGGTGATTTTCGGCCAGCTCGCCAACCCGGCTAATGCGAAGCTCGAAGATTTGAACGCTCGTGAGCTTTTGCTGCTAGCGCCGATTTTGTTCTTGATCGTTCTGATGGGCGTCTATCCGCAACCGTTCCTGCAGCGAATGAAACCCGCCGTCGAGCTGACCTTGCAGAGAATCGGGAGCGTTGCTGCGCCGGTGAGCGCCGTCCCCCGGGCTGCCGGAGAGTCGAAGTAGCATGGATTTCAATCTCCTGCCGCTGCTTCCCGCCATCCAGGTACTGCTCACCGCGCTGGTTGTTTTGCTGCGCGATCTTTTCATCGATGCGCATAAACCCAAGGGTTTCCTGGCGGTGGTGAGCCTGCTCGGCATCGGTCTCGCCGCGGTCGAGGCGGTGGCTCTATGGGGTGCGCGCGAAAGCGCGTTTAACGATAGCGTGATGCTGGATAGTTTCGCGCTGTTTTTCTCGCTGATCTTCTTGGCGGTGGCCGCGCTGACGATTCTCTCGTCGATCCATTACGTTAGGCAGACGGCGATCGCCGAAGGCGAATTTTACGCGCTGATTCTTTTTGCCACCGTCGGCATGATGCTCATGGCTGCGGCCAACGACCTGCTGGTGTTTTTCCTCGCCTTGGAAACCATGTCGGTAGCGGTGTACGTGCTGACCGGCGCTCTGCGCGGCAGCGCCGCATCGAGCGAAGCGGCCATGAAATATTTCGTCATGGGCGCTTTTGCCACCGGATTTTTGCTCTATGGCATCGCGCTCATTTATGGCGCCACTGGAGCGACGAATCTTGATTTAATCGCCGATTACTTGCTCGAAGAGCCGAGCGAATGGCCGACTTACCTGGTCGGCGGAGGCTTTCTTCTGTTGGTTGGCTTCGCTTTCAAGGCTGGCGCCGTGCCGTTTCACTTCTGGGTCCCGGACGTTTACGACGGCGCGCCGACGCCGGTCACCGGCTTTATGTCGGTCGCTGTGAAAGCAGCCGCGTTTGCCGCCTGGATCCGCGTTTTGATGCACAAGCTGTCCCCGCTGGATAGCGACTGGGTGTTCCCGTTGTGGGTGATAACGATTGGCACGATGACCTTGGGTAACGTGCTGGCGATCAACCAGAGCAGTGTCAAACGCATGCTGGCGTATTCCAGCATCGCGCACGCCGGATATCTGCTGATCGCCGTCGTTGTCGGTCAGGAGTGGGGCGGCTGGCCGCTGCTGTTCTATGTCATCGCTTATGGTTTCATGACCACCGGAGCCTTCGCCGTGCTCAGCTGTCTCGTCGACGGCACCGAACCGCGCGACGGCTTTCGCGACTTCGCCGGTTTGGGTTTTAAACGCCCGTTTATCGGTTTCGCCATGTCGCTCTTTATGTTATCGCTCGCGGGATTCCCGCCGCTTGCCGGCTTTACCGGCAAATTTTATCTGTTTCGTTCTGCGGTGCTGTCCGGGCAATTGACTCTCGCGGTCATCGGCGTGCTCAATAGTCTGTTGTCGGTGATCTATTATCTGCGTGTAATCGTTGCCATGTACATGGAAGAGGGCGGCAGTCCGGGCAAGAGTTTTCGGCAAGACCCTTACGCGTACATCGCAATCGCGCTCGCCGTCGCCGGCACGGTTTACTTCGGGGTGCTGCCAACCTCCGGACTGGATTGGAGCCGTGTCGCCTTCTTGTCCCTCGAATAATCCGGAGCCCTGAGGTCGGGCATAGAATAGATCTCTCTTAGCAAGTTCAATTTTGCTTTAGAAAAAATCCGATGACGACCGGCACTTCCGACGTGCCGGGTAGCCACTCTTCGAATTTGCCCGACTTCACGTAGAGCTGTGCCGACCCGCCACCGTCGAGATTCAACAATTCCACGGCATCCAGGTGCCACTTGGGCTGGCCAAATAAATCCTGCAACTCGGCGAAGCTGAGCCCGCCGATCACTCCCTCGGTAACGCCGACGATGATCCGGCTTGCTTTGTCGGTGCCAATGACACTGCGGCGCGCATAGCGCGCCAGGCCGGTCATAATTTCGACCGGTGCGCTGTGATGGAGCAGCAGCGGGCCGCATTGTAGCGCGGCGCTCGCCCGGTCCGGCTGAAACTCGTCGCGATGCGTGACAAACGGCCCCGACTCGGTGACGCCAAAGACGCCCGTGTAGAGCCGATGTTTCGACACTGAGCGATTGATTTCCTTTTCCGCCGTCTTTAGATAGGCCAGCGGTCGGCCTTTTTCATCGAAGTAATTGGCGTTGATGGCAGCGAGAGCCCCAGCCTTTTCGACGAAAGTTTTTGCATTTGCCGCTTTCAATTGAAAATTGTCGGCCGCAAGAACCCGCGGAACGATAATTCGACTATCCATGCGGAGCAGCTTGAACTCGATCGTATACGCCGGTTCCGACCGCTCCATGACGATCTTGCGAAACTCCAGTCCTTTTTGGACCGCCTTCCATGTTCCCGGTTCGGTAACCGCGAGCGTCGCGCCGATCTTAACGTTATTAGGGGGCTGAGAAAGAACCTGTGCGGTGGCGTGAAAGATCACCGGGAGAATTATCGCGACGGCCAAATTTCGCCTCATCATGGCGGACCCAGGATAACAAACGGCGGAGGAAAGAAAAGCGCGGCGCGAAGCGATGGTTTTGATTGCTACTCAGGCTGCTTTACGGTTAATTGGGATGGGTTAAAAACAACGGCGTCATTGATGACAAATCACGGATGAACAGGGATCGGGCGAAAACCAAGGCGACTTGGCCGGACGGTAAAAAAACAGCCATGGTTTTGTATACGTAGGCCAAAGAAGTTGTCGATCAGAGCAAGCTACAGGACCGCTCGTTGCAGATGAGCCAGGAACTACAGACCGGTATCGCTTACGCTCTGTTGGCAGGGGTGCTGTGGGGCTTGAGTCCTCTCCTGCTCAAGCGCGCCATTAAATACACCAACGTCAGCAACGCCACTCTGGTGGAGCAATATGTCGCGGTGCTTTTGCTGGTTGGCTTGGCGGCGCACAGCGGCGAGGTCGTTGCGGCGGATCTTACCAACCGGGCTTTCTGGGCATTTTTTCTCGCGGGGGCGGTCGGTGCGAGCTTTGGCAAAGTGTTCTATTACCGGGGTATCGACAAAGTCGGCGCGTCCAAAGCGACTTCGGTCAAAAACAGCTCTCCGCTTCTGACCGCAATTCTCGCGATTGCTTTTCTCGGCGAAGACGTAAACGGCTTTATCGTCGCCGGCATTCTCGCCATCATCCTGGGGATCGCTGTGTTGACGCAAAGCCGGGAGAGCAGCGGTCGACCGGTCGATCGCTTGCGATATTTTTTGTTTCCGTTGATCGCCGCCCTCTGTTTCGGTATCAACCCGATCTTTAAAAAGATCGGCATGAACGCCGCCAATCTGCCTGTACTGGGAGCTTTGATCACCCAGACGACGGCGTTGGTCTTCATGATCTTTTTGGGCAAATTCATGGGATTGAAGCCGAAATGGGAGCGGATACCTGCGCCGGGCTTAATACTTCTGGCTCTTTCAGGAGCGACTGAAGCCTGTGGCTCGCTGTTTACGTTCTTTGCGCTCGGCTACGGGCCGGCGGCCTTGCTGTCGCCGATCTGGCGCATCTCCCCTCTCGTCACTTTTGCGCTCGCCCGTTTCACCTTGAAAGGCGTCGAAGTCGTTACTCTGCGTGACGGGATCGCTGCGGCATTGATCGTCTTCGGGGTATTTATATTGAGCCGGGGCTAATTCATCGGTGCGACCCGGTAAGGTTTCCGGAGCCCGTACTGGTCACGCGCAACTCGCACGCGAGTGCTGCTGGCCGCCCAAGTAGGCAGGCCGATCTCGCGTACAATTGGGCGACGGAACAGAATCCAGCCACAGCGCTGGACAAGGCGAGTCTAGTTGGAGTATGAAGATCGGCGATGCATCCTCAGAAGATCTGAAATTCCAACGTATTTTATCTCCGGTGCGACGAGGAGCAAGATAGAGACCGCACGATTGGCCGTTCCGTTGTCTAACGAAAGGAGAACGTGATGAAACGAACTATTCGACGATGCTGCTTGATCTTGATTTTCATCATCCTAGCGGCGCCGTCCACGGAGGTCATTGCTGCGGACAAACCCCCCTTGTATCAAGGCAAGACTCTCAACATCGTGATCAATTTCGGTCCCGGTGGTCCGACCGATATCGAATCGCGAATCTTCGCCAGACATTTGTCGAAGCATATTCCCGGCCGGCCCAATGTCACGGTGCAAAACATGGGTGGCGGCGGCGGCCTGATCGCGGTCAATTACATCGGCGAGGTCGCAAAACCGGACGGTTTCACGGCCGCCTACTTTACTGGTAGCCTGTTTCAGCACCAGATCAAAGATCCCGCATTGCGCGTGGACATCGGCAAGTTCGGCTTCATTACCGGCGTGCACGGCGTCACCGTCTCCTATGTACGAGCCGACGTTCCGCCGGGAATCAAAAAGCCGATGGATTTTCTCAAGGCCCAGAAATTCCGTGCCGCCGGACTTGGCATCAGCAGTTCCAAAGATGTCCGGTTCCGGCTCTCGTTCGATCTGCTCGGTCTGAAATACGCTTACGTTACCGGTTATAACAATAGCTCCGATGCGCGCCTCGCGGTGCAGCGCAACGAAGCGCAATATCACGACGAGACGCTGCCCAGCTACCGCTCACAAGTGGAGCCGCAAATGGTGAAGACCGGTATGGTCACGCCGCTCTACTATACCGACTTGGTGGCGCCAAGCGGAGAAGTATTGGTGAGCCGCGACGTGCCGGAGCTGATGCCCTTCTCTCATTTCTATAGAGAAGCGTTCGGCAAGCCGCCCTCCGGGATCAAATACGAAGCGCTCAAAGCGGCAAATATGTCGAGCACGAACATGACCCGCATGGTGTTGCTGCCCCCCAAGGTGCCGGCCGAATCGATCACCATTTTGCGGAACGCGTTCGACTCACTGTCGCGGGATCAAGATTTTCTCCAGGATGCGATCGCTGCGATGCGCTTTCAGCCCCGCTTTGAGGTCGGTGCTGCGGGAGAGCGCTTGTTCCAGCTAGCGTCCCAGACCAAACCGGAGGTCATCGCCTTTTTGCGCAAGTACATCGAGGAAGCGAATAAATGATGTCGGGAAGCGATTCAATTTAGCCAGGGCCGAAAGCCGTGCGCGTCCGTTTTTTGCGACCGACTGCTATATCTAAACTTGTCAAAAGATCACGAGAGATACTTAGAGGGCTAGAGGTGAACCGGATGAAAACCCTAGGTTTACTGATGGTGGCATTATTGCTCGCTCCGGCAGCGCTCCATGCCCAAACGCGCAAGCCGATGACGATCGCCGAGTTGGTTACTTATGCCGGCAAAGATCGCGAGCAAGTGCTTTATACCGGCGCCAAGACCGAGGGCAAGGTGACATGGTACACGTCCCTGGCGGGCGGTTCATATAAGGCGATCGTTAAGGCCTTCGAAGCGAAATACCCGGGCATCGGCATCGAAGCCTATCGAGTGTCGGGTTCGGACATGACTGTACGGATGATGGAGGAAGCGAAAGCACGACGCTACATTGTCGATACGGTCGAAACGACCGAGGGTAATCTTATGTTTATGCGCGAGGCTTTCCTCTTGCGCCCGTATCATTCACCGCACTTCGCTTCTTATCCGGAGGACGCTAAGGAGAAGGGCGAACGGGGCTTGTATTTTTGGGGCATCGCGCGCGAATCGTACATCGGCTTCGCTTACAACACGAAACTGCTGCCCAGGGACGCCGTGCCAAAAAACTACCAAGGGCTGCTGCACCCGGCGTTAAAAGGACGTATGGGAGTTTCCATCAGCGATCCGACCTACAAAGTCATCGGCGCCATGCTCAAAACCCGTGGCGCGGAATTTGTCAAGAAGCTCAAAGTCCAAGGGATTACGATGCACACGATCATTCCGCCGGCGGTTCTCGACTTGATCGCTGCAGGCGAATTGCTGGCCTCGCCCGCGATCTTTCGCAATCACACACTGAATGCGATCGCCAAAGGCGCACCGGTGGACTGGGTCCCGATGGACATTGTGCCGACCAATGTCGGCGGCGCCGCGATCTCCGTGCAGCCGCCGCACCCTTATGGCGCCTTGCTTTTGGCCGACTATCTTCTCGGCCCCGAAGGCCAGGCGGTGCTGGAAAAGTTCCAATACGGCAGCGCTGCGAAGAAACTGCCGTTCACGCGTTGGCGTCCGGATCACGGGGTTGCGGTGGAAAAGTACGAGAAAGACCTCCAACGTTGGGAAAAGCTGATGAAAGAGATCAGCCACAGGGCAATGTGATTGAGCTGGCGTGTCGTGTTTCTGCGGCGGCGTTAATGCCGGCGATATAACCCTGCGTCGCGCAGCGTCCCATGCCGTGTTGATTGAAGCCGCCGGCCGATTCGCCGGCGCAATAAAGACCGGGAATCACCCGGCCCTTCATATCGATCACCTGGCACTTCGCATTGATTCTTAGGCCCGCGCGGGCGTCATGGACAACCGGAGTCGCCCAGGCAGCGTAGAACGGCGGTGTTTGAATCTTGTATTTCGGCGCGGGCTTGCCAAAATCAATGTCTTCGCCTCGATCGACCATCGAGTTATATCTTTCCACCGTCGCCTGCAGTGTCGCACCCTTCATGGGTTTTGCCTGATACTCGTTTTTAATCGCTCCGGCGAGCTCGACCAGCGTCTTTCCCGCAAAGAAGTAGCCGTCTGGATCGACGTACGGGGGAACGACTTTCCAGCCTTCGCGTTCTACCGCTGCGGCATCGAAGATCGCCCAAACCGGCCCCGCGCAGTAATCCGGCGGCTCCGAGTACTCGTTCATCGCGAGCGCGGCGTGCGTGAAGTTATATTTAGTCGGATTGTATTCGACCTTCTCGGCATTACGATAGTCGTTGGGCGTATAGGGTGTCACTTGGCCACCGTGATTGCCGTGCGGCACATCACCTTTGGTTTCATCATAAAAGCGCTTGCCGACCTGGTTCACCAAGATCAGGTTCTGCCAATCTTTGACGTTGAAACCGGTCGCGCGCACGAGCGGAAAAATCGGGCTCTCGAGCTTCCAGGTCGTATAGTTGTACTTGGTGGCGAGTGCCCGTTGCGTTCGCATCGTCGCGCCGTTTTCCAGAGTTTGGTTCGCCAATCCCCACAGCGCTGCGCCGATCGCTATGGCGGCAAGTTCGCCGCTCGCATCTTGATAGCTGTATGGCTCACCGCCCACCTGCACCACTTCCGTCAATCGTGGATCAAACATGCGACGGAAATTGATATCGCTGGTGCTGCCGCCGGTGGCGATGATGACCGCTTTGGCCGCGCGCAGTTTCAAGGTTTGCGCGGCGCTGTCGATATTGCCGTCGGTGTGAAAGCTTCTTAGCGGCGTCGAGGCGCCCGGCAGAATCCGCGGGTTGTACTCGGCGGTGATGCCGATCACACGTCCGTTGGCGCCAGGCTCGCGGATCAAGTTCGTCATTTTGTAGTTCAGCAAAAATCGCACACCTTTGGCGCGTGCGCTCGCCTCCAGCGGCCGAATGACACCGGTACCTGCCGCCGCGTTGGGACTTTCAATCCCGGCTCCTTTGGTCCAGAACGCATGGTTCTCACGCGGCGCGGAGTTGCCGGTGGTCGATGCGCCATGATTATCCGGGGGTTTATCGGCGAACTCCACGCCGTTGGCGAGCAGGAATTCAAACGTGAGCGCACAATGATCGGCGAAGGCGCGCATGACCGCCCGATCATTATAACGATAGTCAGGCGAGCCGTTAGGCTGAACGATCGACCAATCGGTTAGATCGGAGAAGACGGTGTCCGCAGAATCTTCGATCTGGTGTTTTCTCTGCGCGCTGGTGCCGCCGCCGAGGGCCATGTGGCCACCGCTGAGAATCGCGTGGCCGCCGACATCGTAATTGGCTTCCACCACGATTACCGATGCGCCGCCTTCGACCGCTTTGATCGCGGCGGGGAGCCCCGCGGCTCCAGACCCGATCACCAACACGTCCGCTTCCAAATCAAAGCGCTGATCATCGTGCTTTGCTGCTTCCGCCATCGTCTCGAGCTCTCCTTTCAGTTACGATCCCGTACGGAAAAAATAACTTTCCGGCATTTGTGCATGCATCGATCTGCCTGCACTTGTTCAATTCCGGCGCTGCGCCAGCCGGCTCAATAGGGCCGTGCGTAACATGCGCCCGACCCATATCACCGATGAAATCATTTGTCAGGTTTTAACGGAGAACGAAAGAAGCGGGTGCAATCAACAAGCGGCGGTTCGATGAAGAAACAAGGCGGCTTATAAAACAAAAATGGCCGAGGTTTTGCCTCGGCCATTTTTGTTCCAACCGGCTAGACCGGCGGCGCTTAACCCTTTTTCGCTTTGTACCAGTCGGCGTCAATCTGAATGAACTGCTTCCACTTGTCGGGGACCGCCGCTTCCTCGAAGATCGCCTCCACCGGGCAGACCGGCTCACAAGCCCCACAGTCGATGCATTCTTCAGGGTCGATATAGAGTTTTTTTTCCTTTTCAAACTCTTCGGTCTCATTCTTGGTAGGATGAATGCAGTCCACCGGGCAGACATCCACACAAGCGGTATCCTTTACATCTATGCAAGGCTCGGCAATAACGTAGGTCATCTTCTCCTCCTCCAGCGGGCTTCAAGTTAACTAGCAAATCGATTCCGGCAAGTCAATTAAGTTTAGTCATCGTCGTCGAAATCCAGGACTAGTGCCTAGCTGCAGTTCGGCGTTGATGACGGTCGAAAGTTATCGGGTGAAACGCTACTATCTCCACATGCCGGTTGAGATCGCGCGTCGAGGAGTGGGTCGAAAACTTCGCAGCGGGCGGTTCGAGAAAATTGCCCTCGCGATACTGCCACTGGTCGGGCAAGCCGAGGCCGAGTTGAGCATTGCTTTGATCGGCAATGCCGAGATACGAAAGCTCAACGCCAAATACCGCCGCAAAGACTACCCCACCGATGTGCTGTCTTTTCCGAGTGAACAAGCCGCGCCCGCGCCCGAGCGATTGCTCGGTGATGTCATCATTTCGGTAGAGAAGGCGCGAGAACAGGCCGAGGAAAGCGGCCGCACGATGGAGCAAGAGCTAGCGACGCTGTTGATCCACGGCGTGGTTCATCTGCTAGGCTATGATCACGAACGCTCCGCCAGGGATGCCCGTTCGATGAAGCGTCTGGAGAACAAAATCTATCGTAAGCTTTGTGACCAAGGTTTAATAAAGGTATAATTGCGACACTACGGATAGGATGCACGCCCAGTCGTGTCGGGAAGAACCAAATGTTAGAGGAAACATCCGAACAACTGAATCATCTAGAAGAGCGGCTCGAGCTTTTGCGGAGGCGTCTTTGACGTAGAAAGCAAGCAGAAGAGGATCGCGGACCTAACCCAGCTCACCCATCACCCGGAATTCTGGAACGACGGCGAAAAAGCCCAAGTTGTTTTAAAAGAACAGGCTGCGCTCAAAGCGGTTATTGACGCCTGGTCCAAACATCGTTCAGATCTGGAAGAGGCGCGTTTCTTTCTCAACGTCGCAAAGGACGAAAAAAATGACGACGCTCTGGCCGAAGCCGCGACGAAGATCGCCGCTGTCGGCACAGAGATGGCGCAAACGGAGTTGACCCAACTCCTCGCCGGCCCGGACGATCGCCGCAACGCGATCGTCACGCTTCATCCAGGTGCGGGCGGCACCGAAGCCCAGGACTGGGCGGAAATTCTTTTGCGCATGTATTTGCGTTGGTGTGACCGGCGCGGCTATCGGAAAGAGATCCTCGAATATCAACCGGGCGAGGAGGCTGGGGTCAAGAGCGTCACTTTCCTGGTGGAGGGCGATTATGCCTACGGCTATCTCAAAGCCGAAGCAGGAATTCACCGGCTGGTGCGTATATCGCCATTTGATGCCAATGCCCGGCGTCATACTTCGTTTGCTTCCGTATTCGTCTATCCGGAAGTCGCCGACGATATCAAAGTCGAGATCAACGAGGCCGATTTGCGCGTGGATACCTATCGTTCCAGCGGTGCGGGCGGGCAGCATGTGAACAAGACCGACTCTGCCGTGCGTCTAACCCACCTTCCAACCGGCATCGTCGTTGCCTGCCAAAACGAGCGCTCCCAACACAAGAACCGCGCGATGGCGATGAAGATTCTAAAGTCACGCCTTTACGAGCTTGAGCTCGAAAAGCAAAAAGAGAAGATGGAGACGTTCCACAAAACCAAGAAGGATATCGCCTGGGGGAGCCAGATTCGTTCCTACGTGCTGCACCCCTACCGCTTGGTCAAAGACCATCGAACCAACGTGGAAATCGGCAATGCCGACGGAGTGCTCGACGGCGACATCGATCAGTTCATCCAGGCTTATTTGATGCAAGCGCGCGACGATTCAAACCTCTCGCGATCTTCGTCCAGGTTCGCAAAGGAGTAACTCCAATGCGCGGTATCACACCGAGACGAGAACAAGGCATGGCGGACCCGGTGTTGGCCGAGATGGTGCACGCCACCGGCGCGACGGAGTCACGCCACTACGCGGCGGTGAAGCCGGTGATTCGGGCCTATCGCGCCAGTTGGGTGAAGATCGCGCCGTATCGCGACGGCCCGGTTAATCCTAAACGAGTTGCGGTCGACGATCCGGCGGCGATGACCGCCCGGATCAAGGCGAAAGCGATCAATTTGGGTGCGAATCTGGTCGGCGTCTGCCGCTTGCAGCCGCAGATGATCGACCTTGGCTCGGAGGTGCCGCACGAGTTCGTGATCGCCTGTTGCGTCGCCGAAGATTACGAAAAGGTCCTGCTGGGTCCGGATGACGTCGAAGAAGAAGGCATGCGGGTTTATGTTAAATGCGCCGAGATCGCCACGGAACTGGCGGCCCATGTGCGCGACATCGGATACCCCGCCATCGCGCACCATAACGGCGCCAGCGAGGTACAGGCGATCCCGATCTTTTACCAGGTCGGATTCGGCGAACTGGGCCGCCACGGCAGTCTGATCAACGAGACCTATGGCGCCAGCTTCCGCCCCGGCTTCGTAACAACCGACCTGCCTCTCGTCGAAGACCAGCCGCGGGAATTCGGCGTGCAGGATTTCTGCGCGAACTGCAACGTCTGCCAGCTCAATTGCCCAGGGGACGCGATCCCGCAGGATTACGTGGTCACGCACGGCATCAAGCGCTGGCTCATCGATCTGGAGAAGTGCTACCCCTATTCGCGGCTGCGCGAGGAGTACTGCCATCTATGCGTGGATGTTTGTCCGTACAACGTCAAATCGCATCCGGAAACCTATCGCGCCCTGATGAAACAGCGCAGGCAGGTTGGCTACAAGACGCCGAAGAGTTATTAGCATGAAATCGTGGTCGGAAAAGATGATCCCCGCGAGGGCGCGAAGACGCCAAGTTCGGAAAACTTCCGTATGGAAAAACTCTATGTGAACGAGATTGGTCCCGACGGCGAGGTCAGCACCGTCGGTTTGTTCTACTCGCAGGCCGAGGCGCAGAAAATCGTCAACATGCTGCGTGCCAACCCGGATCGAGCAGGCTATCGCTACGAAATCATCGAGGCGGTCAGGCATGTCTTGTTCGAGAAGCAAGCGCGCCGGGCGATCCCGGCTCAAAAGACGTAATATGCCTCATATCAAGACCGTCGCGCCGGCTTGGACGAGCGCGGTTTTTTAGAGATCGTCAATGTGATTTGTCTGCACAATTTCAAACGACCGCAGGGCCCGACCCGACAGGCACTACAGAGCATGATTTTCTACAATAATCGATTTTCCCCTGGGCGATGCACTTCTATGTTGCTCCCTGTGCACTTGCCGAAACGCTTGCCGATCCATTTTGCCTGATTTTACCGCACGAGCCGGAAAAGCTGCTCCGGAGAAAGCCTTCCCTGGAGCCTTGGGCGCGCTGACGCGACGAAAAAACTCGGCTTTTGGGAATCCCCCCTCCCGATTCTGGGAACTTTTCGATCCGGTACAAGTTAAATAGGCAGAACGCTTGGCACCGAATTGATTTGGGCGCCGGTCCCGGCGATACTCCCTTATTCCACCATTGAGGATTATTGATGGAGCCACAGCCAATGCTTGTGAACGGAAGAGACGCCGGCGTGGCGCCGGCTGCCCTGGAGGCCGCGGTGTTACAGCGCTACGGCGCCGCCGCCAAGGAAGTCGAAGTCTGTCTCTGCTTGCGGTGGAATACGACCAGGATTTATTGAAAGTCATTCCGCGGGAGATCCTCGAAAAAGACTCCGGCTGCGGCGATCCTTCGCACTACGGTCAACGCGGGTGAAACCTTGCTCGATCTCGGGTCGGGCAGGGATCAAACGAGACTATAAAAAGCTGGACTTGACTCCTGTGGAGCGGGCGATGTTGGATTGCGCGGTTAAGCTGACGGTCGCGCCGTCGACAGTAAACGAAGTGGATGTGCAGACGTTGCGCAACCACGGTTTCGACGACCGGGATATTTTGAATATCGTCTACGTGATCTGCCTTTACAATTTTAATGACCGGATGGCCGACGCCGTGGGCATTAAGCACTTGATTTTCTTTAAGGTAAAACGCCCGGGTCGTTGATGGGGATTTTTACTGAGCTAACTGAGTTGACTATGAAAAAAATTATCCAAGCAGTCGTGGTTGCATTGGTGTTTATCTTTTCGACTCACGGGTGGGGTGCGGACGGGTTAATTATTGTTAAGAGTCCGCATAGTTCGAAAGACACAATGGATCGCCTAGAAACCGTTGCTAAGCAGAAAGGCATGACGATATTTGCGCGCATCGATCACTCGGCGGGGGCGGCGAAAGTAGGGGTGAAACTGCGCTCAACTGAGTTATTGATCTTTGGTAATCCGCAGGGTGGCACTCCATTCATGGAATGCAACCAAACAGTCGGCATCGATCTTCCAGTCAAGGCACTTGTCTGGGAAGATGCGTCCGGGCAGGTATGGCTCGGCTACAACGATCCTGAATTCTTAGCAAGACGCCATGACGTATCGCAGTGCCCGGCTGTGGAAAACATGCGGAAGGCACTTGCCGGCTTTGCTCAAACAGCTGTCTCAAAATGACTGGAGAACAGAATACGACAATCGCCAACAACAGAATAGAGTTGCTGCCACTTTCTGCCAAGGAGGCTTCGGTGTGAAGAAAACGATATCCTATCCTTCATATCCTCCGCTGTGTGGTTCCGGTACCGCCGAGCGACTAGAGTGCTCTGTCCCGCGAATACACTCAGTCGTTATTAAAAAAATTCGGGCTAGCTTGGTTTGGCTTTCGACTTAGCAAGCGCCAAGAGCTTGTCCATCGGCATTTCCGAGGCCAGGATGCAGATCACTTCCCCTTCGCGGTGAAGGACCGCATTGACTGCACCGCTGGAGAACGCGTAAAAGTGTATCTTCTTATCGGGGTCGAAGAACCTGGCAGCGTTTCGCGGGGCGTTTTCCTCGTTGCCGATGAAGGTATAGCAGAAAATTGTGTCGCCTCCGCCTTGATAGATAGCTAGGAGTAACTCACGGCCTTGGATTTCCCGAACCAGACCCGCCACAGGCCGCAAATCCATCGCGCTAAAATCATATCCCATAGGATGGAACCGCCCGCCTACCGCTCGAGTCAGCCGTTCGGCGATTTCATCCGGGTTCGCCGTCCTTGGGACGGGAAGTTTACCCTTGAGAACCAGACCGTAAGAGTCAAGCGCGGCGATGGCGATGGGTTCTTTCTTGTGGCTGAAAAAGTAAAAAGCTGAAAGCACCACGGCGATGACGAGGGCGCCACCGAGAGCGGGGCGATAACCGAGGGGCGTAGGCCATATAAAATCGCGCCAAGGCCTTACGGGACGGCTTCTCTCGGGAAAAATTCGCGTATCGGAAATGATTTTAGCGCGCAGCGATTCTGGCGCTCGGACGCGCTCGCCGATCTTCTGGACGGCCTGTTTGAGAGAGCGCTCTTCGTGCAAGACTCCTCGGCAGTTCGCGCACCCTTTAAGGTGTGCTTCCAATGACGCCGCATCGGAGTCCGGCAACGCTCGATCCGCGAGGGCAGTAATCAACTCCTCGGCTTCGTCGCAGTTCATTTGTTCTTGGCTCGCGGTTGTTCAAAATCCAGGTAATCGCCAAGGTAGCTCCGCATGAGCTTTCTGCCGCGCGACAGCCTCGAACGGATGGTGCCGCCAGGGCAGGAAAGCATTTCTGCGACCTCGGCGGAAGAGAAGTCACCCATGTTGACCAAAACGATGGGAACGCGGAACTCAGGGGGAATTTTTTCAGGACATCGGTGATTTGTGCGCTAAGTTCCGCCGACAGGACATGACTTTCCAGCCCTGAGTTTTGCGCTGCCGGTTCCTTGCGGAGATTGGCTGCTTCTCCGGCCGGGTCATCCGTTGAAACCCAGCGCTTCCTTTGTTGCGGTCGAAGAGAAAATTCTGCAGAATTTTGGTCAGCCAAGCTTTCATGTTGGTTCCGGGACGAAACTGGTCATAAGAAGCAAGGGCAGCAAAGGTCTCCTGGGTTAAGTCTTGGGCTTCTTCTTCGTCTCTCGCCAAGTGCAACGCGACGCGATAAAGATGGTCGAGGTAAACCATGACTTCCTGCGCGAAAGTTTCCCGCCTCGCGCCACCACCTTCGCTACGGTGAGAATCCAATCGCGATCCTTTTTCATTTAACGGCGTTCCCCCGGTGTCGGTTCCCCGAACGGACGCAAACTGTACCGGCCGGAACCTTTGCGACTGCTTACACCCAACGTAGGTGTCGCGAGCAACCCTTGTGGTCCTAGCCGATAGGCGTCAATATTGAAATTCGGTGACCCCACCCGCGCGGGTGCTTGCAAGTTCGGCGAAAACTCAACGCCTGTGCGTCTGTGGCGGTTCGTCTTGCCCTGCATCAGCGCTTACGTACGTTAAAGTGCAAGCGCATTTTCTTCATCGTAGTTCGCCGGGAACTTTTTTTGCCTTGGTCGGTTATCGTACAAAGCTTTGACAACAGTCTTGCGGGAAGGCAAAAGGCAAAGAAGGTGATTCTAGGGTGACGGTGTTTGACAGTTACCTTCAGAGCGCGGAAAATTGCTACATCAAGAATGGAGACACAATATGGAAGATCTTGGTTTCGAAAAAACCCACGCCAACGGCGCTGCTTCGGCGCCCAACCACGAAGCGGCAGTGCTTAAACGCTACGGCAACGCGGCGCGGGAGGTAGAGTCCTGTTTGTGTCTGCCAGTGAGTTATAAACAAGATTTGCTGAAGGTCATCCCGCAAGAGATCCTCGAAAAAGATTACGGTTGCGGCGATCCCTCGCGCTACGTCAAAGCAGGCGAGACGGTGCTCGATTTAGGATCGGGCAGCGGCAAGGCTTGCTACATCATCGCTCAGATCGTGGGCGCCGCCGGCAAAGTCATTGGTGTTGATTTCAATCCGCCGATGCTGGCGCTCGCCCGCAAGTATGAAAAATCGATCGGCGATAAGCTCGGTTATCACAACGTCGAATTTCGCCGCGGCAGGGTTCAAGACCTCAAAACCAACCTGGAATTGGTGGACGAATATTTGCGGCAAAATCCAGTCGGTTCAGCGGCGGAGTTGGGGCGCTTGGAGGAATTCCAAAACACAATTCGGCAGGACCAGCCTTTGGTCGCCGACGAATCCATCGACGTTATTGTATCCAATTGCGTGCTCAATCTGGTTCGACCCGAGGACAAAAAACAACTTTTCGCCGAGATGTACCGCGTCTTGAAGCGCGGCGGCCGGGCGGTGATTTCCGATATCGTCAGCGACGAGCGGGTACCGCAACATCTGGCCAGCGACCCGGACCTCTGGAGCGCCTGTGTATCCGGCGCTTTCCAAGAAGAGGATTTTTTGCGCTCGTTCGAACAAGCCAAGTTTCACGGCATTCAGATCGAAGATTTCCACTCGGAAGCCTACCAGACTGTCGAGGGCATCGAGTTCCGCGCCGTCACGGTAACGGCCTACAAAGGTAAAGAAGGACCCTGCATCGAGCGCAACCAGGCGGTGATTTACCGCGGGCCTTGGAAACAAGTGGTTGACGACGACGGCCATACGCTGGAGCGTGGTGCGCGCATGGCGGTGTGCGACAAGACCTTTACACTGTATTCTCAGCCGCCCTACGAAGGGCAATTCATCTTAGTCCCGCCGCGCGAAGTAATCGCCATGCCGGACGCCGGTACCTTCGACTGCTCACGCGATCACAAGCGTCACCCGCGTGAGACCAAAGGAGCCGAGTTCAAGGTTACGCAATTGTCTGGCAGTGTTTGCGGGCCGGGATCGAATTGCTGCCCGTAAGAAATTGATAGTTTGATACTTGAAACGAACCGGATAAAGAATCAATTGCCGTTCCATTACTATGCAAAGCTTTCTCGAAAAACTTTCTAAGAATGGTCAAAACCTGAAACGCCGCGGGGTTGATGTGTTGCAGGTCAACCTGGGGCGATATTGCAATCTCGCTTGCATTCACTGCCACGTCGAGTCCGGTCCGACGCGCAAGGAAATGATGAGCCGGGAAAATGTCGACGCCGTTCTGCAGTTCCTCGCGCGCACGGGGATTCCGACTTTGGATCTCACCGGCGGCGCTCCCGAGTTGCACCCTGATTTTGCTCATTTGGTGTCATCCGCGCGCGGACTCGGGCGCCACGTGATGGACCGCTGCAATCTGACGGTGATTTTCGAACCCGGCATGGAGTACCTGCCGGAGTTTTTCAAGCGCCACCAAGTCGAGCTGGTTTGCTCGCTGCCCTGTTATTCCGAGGGGAATGTCGACAAGCAGCGCGGCAAGGGGACATTCGACGCGAGTATCCGGGCTCTCCAGCAATTGAACGAGATCGGCTATGGTCGACCGGACGGCGATCTGGTGTTGAATTTAGTCTACAATCCGGTCGGTCCCCACTTGCCGCCGCCGCAGGGGAAGCTCGAGCAAGATTATCGGAAAATTCTCGGCGAACAATTCGGCATCGTCTTCAATCAGCTTTTTTGTCTCACCAACATGCCGATCACGCGCTACGCCACCCATCTCAAGCTGCGCGGCGAGTACGATCACTACCTGGAGTTGCTTGAGAGCAGCTTTAATCCCGCCACGCTCGACCAGGTGATGTGCCGCAACCTGATCAGCGTCGGTTGGGCGGGATCGGTGTATGACTGCGACTTTAACCAGATGCTCGATCTGCCGCTCACCGACGACGCCGGCAAGCAACTGGAAATCGGCTCGCTCACGCTCGATGCAGTGGCCGACCGGGCGATCGTCGTGGGCGACCATTGCTATGCCTGCACCGCCGGTTCCGGCAGCAGCTGCGGCGGCGCACTGATTTAGCTCCGAAAGCGAGATGACCGGCTGGCCGATTATCATCATCGGGGCTACCCTCTTGGTCGCTTACACCAACGGCGCAAACGATAATTTCAAAGGCGTGGCTACGCTCTTTGGCAGCGGCACGACAGATTACCACAAAGCGCTTGGCTGGGCGACGATCACGACTTTAGCCGGATCCCTGGCTGCTTTCTTTCTCGCCACCCAATTGATTTCAACCTTCCAGGGCCAGGGATTGGTGCCATCGACACTCTCCGACTCGGAGCCGTTTGTAGCCGCGGTTGTGTTGGGTGCCGCGTTGACGGTCATGCTCGCGACCAAGATCGGCATGCCGATTTCGACGACCCACAGCCTGACGGGTGCGCTTTTCGGCGGCGGACTAGTTGCGGTCGGTTTCGACCTAGGTTTCCAAGCGCTCGTGGTCAAATTTTTCATCCCCTTGTTGATCAGCCCGTTGTGCGCTGTGGCGATTGCGACCTTTGGTTTTCCGTTGCTGAGCCGTGTCTTGCAACGCGCCGGCCTCAACCGGGAGAATTGTTTCTGTGTCGCGGCCGGGACGTCGACGATGATCACTCCAGAAGGTGTGGCTTTCGTCGAAACAACGCCCGGCTTACGAGTGATCGTGGATCGAGAAGCGGTCTGCGCCCAGCCGCAATCACGCACGATTCTCGGTGTTAACGGCCAGAAAATGCTCGATGCAAGCCATTTTGTAAGCGCCGGCGCGGTCGGTTTCGCGCGCGGTCTCAATGACACGCCGAAGATCGTCGCGCTCGGACTGGTCGCCGGGACGCTGGACCTGCGCTTGTCCATACTGTTGGTCGCCGCAACGATGGCGCTTGGCGGCGTGCTCAATGCCAGAGCAGTTGCGCAGACGGTCAGTAAGAGAATCACGGGAATGGAACCCGATCATGGTCTCTGGGCTAATTTGGTGACTAGCTCTCTGGTCATTCTCGCGTCCAGGTGGGGCATCCCGGTGTCGACGACCCACGTATCCTGCGGCGCGCTCTTCGGTATCGGCATTGCCAATGGCCAAGCGCACTGGAACATGATTCGCACGATCCTCATGGCCTGGCTGTTGACCCTGCCCGCGGCCGCCTTATTATCCGCCGGCGTTTATCTTTCGCTCCGGCTACTTTAGACTCTTTGCAAATTTCATTGTCCCAAATAGCATGGGCAGTGTGCATCCTTCCGGCTGCGAACGTGGTTAGCAAAACACCCTTGCCAAAGGGGATACCTATGAAAGCATACAAGGCTATCTTTATTGTTGGGCTGCTCGCGGCCGCCATCGCCGGATTTTTACTTTTGCCGGTGCGCCAATGGTTCTTGGCGTTTGAAGATTACGTTCATCAACTCGGCAGTCTCGGTCCCCTGTTGGTGATCATCGCCTACGTCGCGAGCACGGTATTTTTTATTCCCGGTAGCGCCTTGACCATCGGCTCCGGAACGCTCTTTGGTCTCACGACCGGTTTCATCGTCGTATTGATCGGCGCCAATCTCGGTGCGCTCTGCTCTTTTCTGTTGGCGCGAAGTTTTTTGCGTGAGAAGGTCGCGGGGTGGGCCGCTGCGAATCCGAAATTTCGCTCGCTCGACCAAGCGATCGGGCGCCAGGGCTTTAAAATGGTCCTGCTCACACGGCTGAGCCCGGTATTTCCCTTTGTCTTGCTGAACTATTTTCTCGGTCTGACAGCAGTGCGCCCGGGCCCCTATGTTTTGGGCAATCTCCTTGGCATGCTGCCGGCAACCTTTCTTTTCGTTTATATCGGCGCGACGGCGCGCGACGCCCTCGCCGGGCAGCCGGCTTCAACCGATTTCTATCAGCAGATCTTAAAATACGTCGGCCTGGCGGCAACCATCGCCGTGGTCGTCGTCGTCACACGCGTCGCACGCCAAGCCTTACGCGATGCCGAACAAGCGCAAAACGGCAGCGTGGTAACCGGTAAGCCACGGCTCGATCCAAATCACAAGCCGGTGTCCTTTGAAAAAATGATGCTGGCCGATGATCAACACG
>DATBMR010000005.1:0-9340 GCA_036554745.1 Binatia bacterium | reverse complement strand
CGTTGCGGCATTTTACGCCAAGCAGATCGCCGGTGGTGTCGGTTCGCCACCGGCGAGCTTTCAGATGGAGCGCTCAGGGTTCCGCTCGGTCGTTAGCCTTTTGGATGTACCCTATCAGAACGTCGGCTTAGTCGTGCGCCGTAGCCGCATCGATGAGCTAGCGCCGCGCCTCACGCCGTTGCTGCGCGCGGTTCGCCACGGTATTGAGCGCTACTACTCGGACAAACCCTTTGCGATGAAAGTGATCGGCAAATACACAAAAGAGACGAATCAGGAAATCCTCGACCGCACCTACGAATTCTACAAGCGGGCTGGCTTTCGCCGCGAGCTGGTCACCTCCGAACCCGGCTTGCAGGGCATGTTGGACTTTCTCGCCGAGTCTATTCCCGAGGCCAAGAATGCCAAACCGGCGCAGTTCTTCGACGACCGCTTTGTCCGACAGCTAAACAGCGTGCGATAAGCGATTCACCGAAAGCGAACAGCGTACCGGGAGACCGCATCCTGACTCACTTTTTTCGCGTCGTCAGACCTATCCGCGCGCTATGCGCGGGATCTCTTGTTTCACCCCGTTGGTGACGTGGTCAGAAACCTGGCTTTCGGGCGCTTTACCCAGGTCTCAGTTACCGCGTTTACGCTTGCTGAGATTCTTTTGCACAATCGCGATGAGAATCAGCAGAAACGACAGGAATCGCACAAAATAAAAAAATGGCCGTCCCTCGTCCGGATTTCCGGACAAGCCCAGTGCCCAACGATTGATCCCTTCAATTAGAAAAGAAATAGCAAAAAACAGAAATAAACGGTCACCTGTATCTTTCCAAAACCGTAGGAAAAAAAGCCCAACCACAAACGATGCCATCGAAATGGCACCGAGCAACATCAGATCCACAGATCACCTCACTCCGCGTCAAAAATTATCCCGTACAATAAGATCAGCATCGCGCTCAATGCCGCGAGCAATCGCCAAATGACAAGGTCGACCCCGAACAGGAAGAGCTTGACCTCCGGAAATATGATCTTGTCAAGCACGAGCAAACCATTGTTTACGGTCAAGCCCAAAAAACAGATTCCACCCCATAAAAGCAATTTATATCGGCTGCGAGAGTAGGCACGGAGCAGTAGCGCAGCACAAAACAGTGCGCTAAGCGTACATAGGCCGTAGAAGATGGGGGCCATTATTTGTCCTTTCTGAGCCGAAAGGCGTCGGCGAACTGTTGGATGCGCGATTTCGGCTTCGAGTGAATCAGATTCGTGACCGGCACAAGATGTTTCGCATAGATTTCGGCGAGCCGGTCCAGCGTGGTCTTGAGTTCAGTCGAACTCGGCCGAAAGCGATACACCGCCGGATTGTCCGCATCAATGGCCGCAAAACCCTGCGCGCACAAAGCGAGCAACAGCTCGGCTGTCTGCTCGTCGGAAATATAAAGCCTTGCCGCCAAAGCGCGCACAGACCATCCCTTCTCGGGGTTGTTGCGCAGGAGCAACAAAGCTTCTAATTGCGCTACCGATTCGATCTTCTCGATGATGAATTGATTGATATCATTAGGAATAACCTGGTCGGACATGAGCGAGGACGACTAGCAAAAGCGGTTCACCCAAAATATTACACGAAAACCGTTTGAGCAACGATGCACCACGAATAATTTGTAGGGAAAATCCTCCACTTTGTCGCTTTTGAGTTCGCGGCTGCGTCGAATTTTTATCCAGTCCTGGTTGCTACTTGAGACAGTCGCTTAATGTGTAATACTCGGGCATAGCAAAAAGCGATGCTTCTGGAGCGACACAAAGGTTTCTCACCGCATCATCCGTGCGGATCATCACGGCCGCGCCGTGCCATTAACATTCTGACCAAGTATTGATGTTTTCGTCGCTAGGTACGCGCGACGTGGCGAACTTTTTCTTATCCAAATAACCTAGGAGAGGCTATGGCAAGGAACCTGGCTCGGGCGGCGAACGCGGACGGGCTCGACACCAAACAGCTTTTGCAGGCGCTCATAGCGGTGAAAAAAGGCGACTTCACTGAGCGACTGCCGGCAAATTGGAGCGGCATCGGCGGTAAGATCGCCGACACTTTGAACGATATCATCGAAATGATGTCCGAAAGCACTCGAGAAATAGAGCGGGTGAGCCGTGCCGTAGGACGTGAGGGGAAACTCTCCCAGCGCGTTGCGCCAGCGGCGGGGCGCGGCTCCTGGAAGAGCCGGGTGGACGCGATTAATGAACTGATCGAGAACCTGGTCCGCCCTACCGCGGAAATGGCCCGCGTGATCGGCGCGGTAGCCAAAGGTAACCTCACTCAGACGGTGGCCTTGGAGGCCGAAGGGCAGCCACTCCGCGGTGATTTTCTTACAACCGCCCGCACAGTAAACGCGATGGTCAAGCAGCTCGATGCCTTCGCGGGCGAAGTGACCCGCGTCGCCCGCGAAGTCGGCACCGAGGGCAAACTGGGAGGGCAAGCTCAATTGCGTGACGTGAGCGGCGTCTGGAAGGACTTGACCGATAGCGTCAATCTGATGGCCGGCAATTTGACCGCCCAGGTCAGAAATATCGCCGATGTCACCATCGCCGTCGCCAACGGCGACTTGTCGAAGAAAATCACCGTCGATGTTCACGGCGAAATCCTTCAACTCAAGGAAGCGATCAACACCATGGTCGATCAGCTGCGCAGCTTCGCCGCCGAAGTTACCCGCGTTGCCCGTGAAGTCGGCACCGACGGCAAGCTCGGCGGCCAAGCGGTTGTCCCCGGCGTCGCCGGCACCTGGAAAGACTTGACCGACAGCGTCAATGCCATGGCGGGCAATTTAACTGCCCAGGTGAGAAATATCGCCGATGTCACGATCGCCTTCGCCAACGGTGACTTGTCGAATAAATTCACCGTCGATGTTCACGGCGAAATCCTCCAACTCAAGGAAGCGATCAATACCATGGTCGATCAGCTGCGCAGCTTCGCCGCCGAAGTCACTCGCGTCGCCCGTGAAGTCGGCACCGACGGCAAGCTCGGCGGCCAAGCGGTCGTCCCCGGCGTCGCCGGCACTTGGAAGGATCTTACCGAAAACGTCAACCTGATGGCGGGCAATTTGACCGCCCAGGTCCGGAGCATCGCCGATGTCACCATCGCCGTCGCCAATGGCGACTTGTCGAAAAAAATCACCGTCGACGTGCGCGGCGAAATCCTCCAGCTTAAGGAAGCGATCAACACCATGGTCGATCAGCTGCGCAGCTTCGCCGCCGAAGTCACCCGCGTCGCCCGTGAAGTCGGCACCGACGGCAAGCTCGGCGGCCAGGCCGAGGTGCGTGACGTGAGCGGCGTGTGGAAGGACCTGACCGAAAGCGTGAATATCATGGCCGGCAATCTGACCGCTCAGGTTAGAAACATCGCCGACGTCACCATCGCCGTCGCCAACGGCGACTTGTCGAAGAAAATCACCGTCGACGTGCGCGGCGAAATCCTCCAACTCAAGGAAGCGATCAACACCATGGTCGATCAGCTCAACGCTTTCGCCGCCGAAGTCACGCGGGTCGCTCGCGAAGTCGGCACCGACGGCAAGCTCGGCGGTCAGGCTCAAGTCCGCGACGTCAGTGGCGTGTGGAAGGATCTGACCGAAAGCGTCAATTTGATGGCGGGCAATTTGACCGCTCAGGTCAGAAACATCGCCGATGTCACCGTGGCCGTGGCTAACGGTGACTTATCGAAGAAAATCACCGTCGACGTCCGCGGTGAGATTCTGCAATTGAAAGACACGATCAACACCATGGTCGATCAGCTGCGCAGCTTCGCCGCCGAAGTTACTCGCGTCGCCCGTGAAGTCGGCACCGACGGCAAGCTCGGCGGCCAAGCGGTCGTCCCCGGCGTCGCCGGCACCTGGAAAGATTTGACCGACAGCGTCAACATGATGGCGGGCAATTTGACCGCCCAGGTCAGAAACATCGCCGATGTCACGATCGCGGTCGCCAACGGCGATTTGTCGAAAAAAATCACCGTCGATGTCAAGGGCGAAATCCTCCAGCTTAAAGAAGCGATCAACACCATGGTCGATCAGCTCAACGCTTTCGCCGCCGAAGTTACCCGGGTTGCCCGTGAAGTCGGCACTGACGGCAAGCTCGGTGGCCAAGCGGTCGTCCCCGGCGTCGCCGGCACCTGGAAAAATCTCACCGATAACGTCAATGTCATGGCGGCCAACCTGACCGCGCAGGTGCGGGGCATCGTCAAGGTCGTGACCGCCGTCGCCAACGGCAGCTTGAAGGAAAAACTGACCGTCGAAGCGAAGGGTGAGGTTGCGGCATTGGCTGAAACAATCAACGGTATGACCGATACGCTGGCGATCTTCGCCGAGCAGGTGACTACCGTAGCGCGTGAAGTCGGCGTTGAGGGGCGTTTAGGCGGACAAGCGAACGTCCCTGGCGCCGCCGGCATTTGGAAAGATCTCACCGACAACGTTAACCTGCTCGCCGCCAACCTTACCACCCAAGTGCGCGCCATCGCTGATGTGGCGACTTCCGTGACCAAGGGCGATCTGACGCGCGAGATCAAGGTGGAAGCTCGCGGCGAAGTCGTCGAGCTCAAAGACAATATCAACGCGATGATTCAAAACCTGCGCAACACCACCCAGCAGAATAACGAGCAGGACTGGCTCAAGACCAATCTCGCCAAGTTTACCAATATGCTCCAGGGCCAGCGCGATCTTACGACCGTCGGCCGTATGCTGTTGTCGGAGTTGGCGCCGCTGGTGGGAGCGCAATACGGCGCCATCTACCAGATGGATACAAGCAACGGTACGCCGCACCTGGCAATGCTCGCGAGCTATGCCGGCAGCGAAAACCAGCAGAGCATGAAAGTAGCGCTTGGCAACGGCCTGGTCGGTCAATGCGCGCTTGAGAAGAAGCGCACATTGCTGACCGACATCCCGCGAGATTACATCCGCGTGCGCTCCGGTCTGGGGGATGCCCCGCCGCGCAGTCTGATCGTGCTGCCCGTGTTATTTGAAACGGAAACCAAGGCCGTTATCGAGCTCGCTTCTTTGATGGAATTCACTTCGACCCATCTGACGTTCTTGTCGCAGCTGACCGAAAGCCTTGGCATCGTGCTGAACACGATCGAAGCGACGATGCGTACGGAAGGATTGTTGCAGCAATCGCAAAAGCTCGCCAGCGAGCTGCAAGCGCAGCAAAAGGAATTACAGCAAACCAACGAGGAGCTGGGGCGCAAGGCGCAGCAACTTGCTGAGCAAAACGCCGAAGTCGAGCACAAAAACCGGGAGATCGAGCAAGCGCGCTACGCCTTGGAAGAAAAAGCCGCTGAGTTGGCGTTGACATCAAAGTACAAATCCGAATTTCTCGCCAACATGTCGCACGAGCTGCGCACGCCGCTCAACAGTATTCTCATTCTGGCTCAGCAACTGGCGGAGAACGCCGAGGGCAACTTAAACGCCAAGCAAGTGGAATTTTCTCGTAACGTTTACGCCGCCGGCGCCGACCTGCTTAACCTCATCAGCGACATTCTCGACCTTTCGAAGATCGAATCGGGCACAGTCACCGTGGAGCCCGAAGAAATCTCATTCAAGAGTCTGCGCGATGCCGTCGAGCGAAGCTTTCGTCACGTCGCCGAGAGCAAGCAACTGGCTTTCGATATCGAGCTGGATCCGCAGCTACCGCCCCGCATGTACACGGATGTCAAGCGGCTCCAACAGGTGCTAAGGAACCTGTTGTCCAACGCTTTCAAGTTCACGTCCCACGGCAGCGTCGTATTCCGCATGAACGTAGCGACCAGCGGTTGGAGTGCCGATCATGCAGCTCTGAGCGGCGCGGCGCGAGTGATCGCTTTCGAGGTGGAAGACACCGGCATTGGCATTCCTCCGGACAAACAGCGGATCATTTTTGAAGCCTTTCACCAGGCCGACGCAGGCACTAGCCGGCGCTACGGCGGCACGGGGTTGGGCCTCGCGATCAGCCGCGAACTGGCGACTTTACTCGGCGGCGAGATCCGCCTTAACAGCGCGCCAGGCCGCGGCAGCATTTTCACGTTCTATTTGCCCGAAAACTACTGCGGCCCGCATCTGAGCGCGATCCCCGAAATCGGCGGAGCGCTGCGTCCCGCGCCGCTAATCGTTCAACAGGTCGCCAAGCCGGCAGCGATTCCTGATGACCGCGAAAGCATCGCGCCCGGGGATCCGGTTGTGCTGATCGTTGAGGACGATGCGCATTTCGCGCAAGTGCTGCTCGACTTAGCACGCGAGCGCGGCTTGAAGGGCGTCGTGACGACGCATGGGGCACACGCCCGTGAATTGGCGCGCCAGTTCAGCCCTCGCGCGATCATGCTCGACATTTTTCTGCCGGACATGCTCGGCTGGACGGTTTTGAATCATTTGAAGCAGGACCCGATGACGCGCCACGTTCCTGTGCAGATTATTAGCGTCGAGGAAGAGCGCTTGCAGGGTCTCGGGCACGGCGCTTTTTCTTATTTGATCAAGCCGGCGACCACCGACGAGTTGAAAAAATCTTTCGACCGCGTCATGCGCTACGCTGAATCGCGCCGCCGCCGTCTCCTGGTGGTCGAGGACGATGACATCGAACGCCAGAGCATTGTCGAATTGCTCAGCCATGAGAACGTGGAAATTACGTCGGCGGGAACCGGCAGCGAAGCCATGGAGGTTTTGCGCAACGCTCAATGCGATTGTCTAATACTCGATCTCCGCCTGCCGGATATCTCCGGCTTCGAGCTGATGGAAAAAATCCGGGAAAACCCCGACCTGCGCGAACTCCCGATCGTCGTGTGCACCGGCAAAGAGTTGACCGAACATGACAGCATGCGCCTGGCCCGTATGGCCGAGAGCGTGGTCTTGAAAGACGTTCGGTCTCCCGAGCGCCTGCTCGACGAAGTCTCGCTTTTCTTGCATCTGGTCACTGCCGATCTGCCGGCTCACAAACAGCAGATGCTCGAGCGCCTGCGGCAATCGGATCAAGCGTTGATCGGTAAAAAAATCCTCGTCGTTGACGACGATGTGCGCAACATCTTCGCATTGACCAGTTTGCTCGAGCAGCACGGTCTCCAGGTGGTCAACGCCGAAAACGGTATGGAGGCCATCGCTCTGCTTGATCAAGATCGAGACATCGATGCCGTGCTGATGGACATCATGATGCCGGAAATGGATGGATACGAAACCATGCGTCGGATCCGCCTGAGCGGAAAACACAGGATGTTGCCGATCCTCGCTCTCACCGCCAAAGCCATGAAAGGCGATCGTGAAAAATGTCTCGAAGCCGGTGCCTCCGACTATATCGCCAAGCCGGTCAATGCGGAGGAACTGCTGGCGCTTTTGCGCATCTGGCTCTTCGGAAAACCAAAAACTCCTCGGATCAATTATGAGTACCGAAGCGATCGCTAACATTCTCATCGTCGACGACGATCGAAAGACGCTCCTGGCCATGGAGGCTTTGCTCTCCGGGCGTGGACGAAAAATAGTCACGGCGGCGTCGGGGCAAGAGGCGCTACGCTGGCTGCTACGGCAGCAATTTGCGCTGATTCTGTTGGACGTGCGGATGCCGGACATGGACGGCTTCGAAACTGCGGAGTTGATCCGACAGAGCGAGCGGTTGCGTCATGTCCCGATCATTTTTCTCTCCGCGGTCGATACACTCGAAGCCGACGTCTATCGCGGCGCGGTCCGTGGTGCCGTCGATTATCTCTTCAAACCGGTCGTACCCGAGGTGCTGAAGGCTAAGGTTTCGGTTTTCGTCGATCTATTCCACATGAACGAGCGTTTGAAGCAAAAAGCGATTCAACAAAGCGAAGAACGCTTTCGCCTACTGGTGGAAAGCATGCAGGACTACGCGATCTTCATGCTCAATCCGGAAGGCCAGGTAACTTCGTGGAATACCGGGGCCGAACGGATCAAAGGATATCATCACGAGGAAATCGTCGGCGAGCCGTTTTCCCGTTTTTACACGCCGGAGGATCAAGCACGCAATCTGCCACTTCGGGCACTTCAGGACGCCGCACGGGAAGGGCGGTGCGAACAGGAAGGGTGGCGCCTCCGCAGGGACGGCGGGCGTTTTTGGGCGAACGCCGTGATCTCCGCACTGTGCGATGAACAACGTACTCTAGTGGGTTTTTCCGTCGTCACGCGCGATCTGACCGAAAAGAAAAAGATCGATGAAATTCTGCGCGAGAGCGAAGCTAAGTTGCGCAAGCAAGCCCAGGAATTGGAGCAGCAGCTGATTGCGTCCGGACGTCTGGTCTCGATCGGCGTCGTCACAGCGTCGATGGCGCACGAGTTCAACAACCCGCTCGGTATCGTAATGGGCTTCACCCAGGAGCTCCTGAGCGACTGCGAACCGGACAGCCGCAATTATCAGGCTTTGAAGATCATCGATGAAGAGACCCGACGCTGCCAGAGGATCATTCAGGAGCTGTTACAGTTCGCCCGTCCCAAGCATGCCGCTCCCTGTCCTACCGATGTACGATCGATCGTCGAGAAAACTTTGAACATGGTTTCCAACCGCCTGCACAAACAAAACATCGAGGCGCGTATCAGCGTGACCAGCGACTTGCCGCTAATCGCCGTTGATCCGCAGCAATTGGAACAGGTCCTGATCAACCTGCTGTTGAACGCGATCGACGCCATGCCGAACGGCGGCAGGCTCAGTGTCGATGCGGCGTTAAATTCGGCGCCGGAACATCCACCCGGGATCGCCATCGCCGTGATCGATAACGGCAGCGGCATCGACACGGCCGATCTCGCGAGGATTTTTCAGCCGTTCTTTTCGGCCAAAAAGGGCAAAGGCATAGGACTCGGGCTTTCCATCTGCCGTCGCATCGTTCAAAATCACGGCGGCGATTTAACCGTCGATAGTGAGCCTGGAAAGGGCGCAACTTTTAGGATTCACCTCCCGCTCGAATACAATCCGGCGTTAGGCCAAACTGGCGGCGTTGCTGAGGGAGAGGATTCCGCGGCAGAAACTCCGGAAAACTACGCGTTCAAGACATAAGCGCTCGAGCCACGTTTCGCATTGCCCGCCAAAAGTCTTTTCATCGGCCGGCTCCGTGAATTCACGTTGCGGCTTCAGGACGCTCGTTGTTTTAAGAGGACTACTTGGAGGCTTAGATGAGATTCGAACGCATTACGATTAACCCTAAGAAGATGGATGGAGTGCCTTGCATCAGAAATTTGCGCAGTCCCGTAGCTTCGGTGGTCAGCATGGTTGCGGACGGCATGACAGCGAGCGAGATTGTCAACGCCTTTCCCGATCTCGAAGCCGCAGACATTTCCGAAGCGCTGCGCTTTGCTGCCGAAGCGGTGCGTCAGCGCCAACTCCCTCTGGTTGACATTCAGTGAACTTTCTCATC
>DATBMR010000296.1:0-6006 GCA_036554745.1 Binatia bacterium | reverse complement strand
GCTTTCCCAAGTGGGAGACCGAGCAGATGCCCAAAGAGGAAATCGCCAAGTTGGAACGCGAGCTGAGAGACGAGCGGATCCTCGGACAATAGCGATAGCTATTACCGAGGAAGGCGGATGAAAATTCTGCAGGGCGCGCCTCGCCCTGCGGCTCAGCGGTCGTTTAACATTCAGCGCCACGTAGCATCGCTCCTGTGAATAAAGGCAGAAAAAAAATTATCGGCGCGGCGACGGTGAGATCCGAGGGTCCCGAAAAGGTCTCCGGCAAGGCAGTCTATGCCACCGACATGGTCCTGCCCGGGATGCTTTGGTGCAAGGTGTTGCGCAGTCAGATCGCGCATGGACGGATCAAAAAGATCGATACGAGCCGTGCATTGAAATTGCCCGGCGTGCATGCGGTGGCCACCGGCGAAGACGCCAAGGGTCTTCTGATCGGTCGAAAAATCTACGATATGCCGATTTTGGCCGACCGAGTCGTCAGATTCATCGGCGAAAAAGTAGCGGCCGTTGCGGCGGAAAACGAAGCGGTCGCCGAAGAGGCGGTGAGCCTGATCGACATCGAGTACGAGGAAATGACGCCTCTGCTCGACCCGCTCTTAGCGGTCGATGCTTCGGCACCCCTGCTGCATCCGGAGCTGCAAAGCTACCGCGGCTTGCTCCATCCAATCGAAACCCCAAGCAATGTCTTCATCGACATGCATTGGAAAAAAGGCGATGTCGAGTCGGGCTTTCACGAAGCCGATCTGATTATCGAGAATACGTTTACGACCAAGCCCGTGCATCAAGCCTACATCGAGCCCCACTCCTGTCTGGTGCGCGCACGCGCTGGCAGTGTTAGTGATATATGGGCTTGTTCCAAGGTTCCTTTTGCTCTGCGCGAGCAACTCGCTACAGCATTCCAAAAAAACACAGAAGATTTTGTCGTGCGGCCGGTTTATATCGGCGGCTGCTTTGGGGGTAAGGGCGATTTCATGGATGTGCCGGTCTGCTACCTGCTATCGCTCAAGAGCGGCCGGCCGGTGAAGATGGTGATGAATTATGCAGAAGAGTTCATTGCCGGAAATCCGCGCCACGCGGCGATCGTGCGCGTAAAAACTGGCGTCAAGAAAGACGGCCGGCTGGTAGCCCATCGGATGGAATATGTCTTCGACAGCGGCGCGTATGCCGCCTTTAAGCCGCAGGGCTACCTCGTAGGTCCGAAAGAAGCCGCCGGCCCATATCGGATCCCTAACGTTTTGATCAACGAGAAGATCGTCTACACCAACAAGGTTCCATGCGGCCACATGCGCGCGCCGGGCGATCCCCAGGGGTTCTTCGCCAACGAATCGCAAATGGACTTGATCGCGCGCCAGCTAGCCATGGATCCGATCACGTTAAGGAAAATGAACTTGATGCGCGATGGTGATGTCTCCCCGATCGGCCACACTGTGCCGCATATCAAGAGCGACGAGATTCTGAATGGTGCCATAGAGCACTCCGGCTACCGACGAGCGAAACGGAAGCACACCGGGCGCGGCATTGCGATTGCACAGTGGCTGCCCCTAGGCGGCGAATGCCACGCCTTCGTGACTGTCGATGGAACCGGAATTGTCACCGTCGCGACGGCGATGCTCGATCAAGGCGCGGGCACGCACACCGCCATGCGCCTGACCGCTGCCGAAGAGCTGCAGGTTCCGCTCGACAAAATTCGTACTGCAACGATCGATACTAGCCAAATCGGCCCCGATACCGGTATCGGCGCGAGTCGGGGCACACGGATTTTCGGTAACGCGACGCGGCTGGCGGCGGCCCAGGCGAGGGAGCAATTGTTGACGATCGCAAGCGATAAGTTCGGGTTTGTCAAGAACCAGCTCTCCCTCACCGGGGACGGCGCTGTCCGAACGCTGGAAGGCAAGAAAATTACCTATGGGCAAATCGCCCAATCCGCCGGCGGCGCTATTCGCGGCTATGGCTTTTACAAGAATTTCGAACCCGGTCCGGAAGCATCGTTGTGTGTTCAGGTCGCGGAAGTTGACGTGGATGTCGAAACCGGCGAGGTGAGAGTCAAACGATTCACGAGCGCGCACAGCACCGGTACGGTGCTGAATCCGCTGATGCATCAAGGCCAGATCGATGGCGGGGTCGTGATGGGCATGGGATACGCGCTCATGGAAGGCGTCATGATCGAGGGCGGCGCTGTGGTAACCACGAATTTCGGCGAGAACAAGATTCCTTCGATTCGCGATATCCCAGCTTTGCGAACCGTGATTCAGCAGTTTCCGGTCGGTAATGGTCCGTACGGCGGCATGAGCATCGGTGAGCCGCCGGTCGTTCCGACGGCCGCGGCGATCGCCAATGCGGTCGAGGACGCCGTCGCCGCGCGCATTTACGATTTGCCGATCACAGCTGAGAAAGTGCTGAGGGCAATTCGCCGAAGGGCCGACGAGGTACGCCCGGCCCACTAAAGGTGTCGCCGGGGCAGAGGCCCGCGAAACAACACCAAGTCAATCGAATCTCCGTTGCAGCGCGTGAACGCGGCGTCGGCGACAAGCGCCGTTTCAGCGTCACGCATTCGTGGCAGGACGACCTTGCCAAACTGTTTGGCATCGTAACGTCAGCGGATTTCTGTTTGTGCCTTGGCGTGGTACGGTTCGGGCGTCAACACGATTCGTCGATCGCTTCCGGTTCAAGCGGGACGTAAATGCGGTGCCCCATTGGGCACTCGGATATTTCCGTTGCGGTTTCGGTTTCCCGCTCGACCACGCTTAGGTTCAGACCGCACGCCTTTCCCTCAACAAGGGCGGGGCAGGTTGTTTTTTCAATCTCGCCGAGCAGAACATATTTGCGATGCCCCAAAGCGCACTCGTAAATTTCCGTTTCGGTGTCGATATCCTGTTCGACCAAAACCAGTGCCAGCCCGCATAAGTTGCCGTTCACAAGCGTGGGACATGTTTGGTTTGCCATTTTCCCCCCTCGTTATTTTCAGGCTAAGACCTTCCTTTCCAGACTCGCGCGCTAACGGGATCGAGTCAAGGCCAGTCTGATAAGGCGTGAGGCGCTTCAACGCTACTATCCTTGGAGCATCATCGGCATCGCTTTCCTCACGGTTGCCGTGGCATTTGGCGCACGCAATAGCTTCAGTCATATTATACGCATGGCCGGTCAACGCGTTGGGGACAGTAAATGAAGCCGTTGGCGCAAAAGGTTTTGCTGGCAGATAAGGATCGTCGCCGCGCTATTCAATTTGTCGGCCCAGAGACGCGCTTTCCGACAAGAAATTATCCACAGATGTGGATAATTTGTTTTTATCAGAAGTGCCGAGTCGTTATTGACTCGTGTTCACAGCCTTATGAACAATCTTCGCGTGCTGCGCACGAAACTTTTTTTCAAACTGAAGAGCATTTCTGCTTGACAATTTTTGTTGAAAAATTTATGTGTTGCTCCTCCTCGCACCAGCGTCGGCGCCACGATCTAGTTTTATTGCGATGGAACATGCGATCGTGTTTCTAAAGGTGGACACGAAGCCGCTAGAGTTTAGCCACGTTCCCGGTCGCACGATCGACCTCGGGAGGTAAGCCATGACTGAACACCCCAGGCCCCAAGAGCAGAAAGCCATGTTCGAAAGTCATTTTGGCTTTCGCGAGATGCCGTTCGGTGTAACGCCCGATCCACGTTTTTTTTACGAACATCCTCTTTATCTCGAGGGTTTAGCGGCGCTCGTCCATGGAATTGAAGGCAAGAAGGGGTTCATGCTCGTCACTGGCGAAGTCGGCACCGGGAAGACGATCCTCCTGCGCAAGCTCATGCGTCACCTGGAAGCGCGAGTCCAATTTGTTTTTGTCTCAAACAGCCATCTGACTTCCTATGGGTTGACTGAGCTGATTGTCCAAAATTTGGGATTAGGTCAAAGAGATAAGGGTCGATTGGAAATGGTTCAGGACCTAAATAGCTATCTCGTTCAGCAGCTCAGTGCCGGCAACACGGTGGCTTTGCTGATCGACGAAGCGCAGAAACTCAGCGACGAGGCCCTGGAAGGGCTATGCGACTTGTCCAATTTGGAGACCGATGAGGAAAAATTGCTGCAGATTGTGTTGGTCGGACAACCGGAGATCGCCAGTAAGTTGAACAAACCCGCCCTGCGCCGGATCAAACAAAGAATCGCGCTGCATCACCGACTGTATTCATTGCAGACTCCCACCGAAGTCGAACATTACATTCGCCACCGACTTAACGTCGCGGGTTACGAGGGCCCGGAAATATTCAACAAGGAGGCGGTCGAGGCGATCTGGCAGTATTCGGGAGGAACGCCCAGGTTGATCAATATCCTTTGTGATAATGCGCTCGCTATGGCGTGCGCTGCCTCGAAAAAGAAGGTTTCTCCCTATATGATCATGAAGGCCGCTGGCGGGCTTCTGCTGGAGCCCGGAGCTGAAACTCCCAAGTTGGCGTCGGATGCCGGCCTGCTCAGGATGAGAAACGCAGCGCTGCGTGCCAGCCAACGGCGGATTGAAGCGAACAGCGATGAGACCAACAGCAACGATCAGCCTGGTGTCCCTCTCATACCGCTTCGGGAATCCGATCGCGTCACGTTGTCCCGGATCGCCACGCGTGGACCGTCTGTGTCCTCGCAATTTTTTGATCGCATGGCCCGCGCCGCCACGGAAGCGATGGGCCCGATGGCCGATCGCATCCTAGGGGACCAGATTTCCGCACTCGGTGAATCGCGCCATGAATTTCCGCAGGTTAAGCTTGGAGAGCTGATTCAGCGGGTGAGCGGGGAAATTCTGAATGAAACTATGAGAGCACGTTTTCAGAGTACCATGTTCCGCGAAATTGCCGCTCTCAAAACGATGTGAGAAACTCCGTTTTTTAAGGAGAACACAATGCAGGAACCACGTCGGATAGGCCTCAAGTGGAAGATCGGCGGAATTTACACGGCTGTCATGCTCATCCTGGGCGTGGGCGTAATTATCGCAGTTTACCAGCTTGCCCAAGGCACGCTCCGAGATCAACTCGACAAAAGGGCGTTGGCGATCGCCATCAACTTCAGCGATGCCGCGGCCGGACACGTTGCGAGCAGAAACCAGCTTGGACTATACACGTTAGCAAGAAAATATAGCCTTCTCGACGGCGTCGCGTATGCATTCGTTGAGAATGGCAAAGGGGAGGTCGTTGCTCATACGTTGGGTAGTTTTCCCCAAGCACTGCAGCCGAAATCTTCCAATGGAACAATGCGTCAAGTTCAGCGGCGTGAATTATCATTGGCTAGCAGAAGCGTGCATGAAACGGCCGTACCGATCCTGGAGGGACAGTTGGGTCGTGTCCACGTAGGATTTTGGGCAGATGCCGTGCAAACTGAAATCCAGCGCGCTCTCCTTCCAATCGTCGGGATCATCGCCGTCGTTCCGTTGGTTGGCGCGCTGCTCTCGTTTTTGCTCGCTCATTGGATCGTGCGGCCCATCGTCAGCCTAAGAGAAATTGCCGACAAGGTCACTATGGGCGATCTTGAAACCTCGGTCGGCGGAGAGTGTGTAAGCTCGCCCGATGAGATTGGTGACTTGGCCCGCTCGCTAGAGCGGATGCGTTCGAGCCTCAGGGCGGCGATGTTGCGGCTCGGTCGCGAAGTCGCGTGAGCCATGTAGATTGACTGGGAAAGCGAGAACAGTTAGCAGAAAGGAAGATTACAATGTCGGAGCAAGTCAAGAAATCGGAACAACCTTTTGAACACCTGATCCGCGCTCTCCAAGAGGGCGAATCTCGGAGAATCAGTCAATGCATCGAACAGATCGATCATCGGTTGATCGATTGCCGTAAATCGTTAGAGGAGTACAGGCGAGTGCGGGATTCACTTCGCCTGATCAACACCGAACTCTCCAAATTAGGTCAGCAGCCTTTATCCGTGGAGGAGGATGACTTGCCGGGTCACGACCTGAGCGAGATCATCAAATGGCGCATCGACCACTTCAAATCAAAAGGGAAACTATAGTTTCGCTGAATGCCCTCCTATCCGAAGTCGTTCCGGCATTG
>DATBMR010000172.1:0-10056 GCA_036554745.1 Binatia bacterium | reverse complement strand
AAGCGCGGCGAAGATGTGAGCGCAGCGATGGCGATGGTGCCGAATCTGCTGCACTTGATCGACGAGGCCCGCCGGGTGGGACTCACGATCGTGTATATCCGGACCACGCACAGCGAGTGGACCGACACACCTTCGTGGATCTATCGCACCTCACAGAAGGGGGGACTCAGCACCTGCCGCGAAGGGACATGGGGTGCGGAATTCTACCAGGGAATTTCGCCGCTGCCGAGCGAGCGTGTGGTGATCAAGCACCGTTACAGCGCCTTCATCAACACCGATCTCAACACCGTCCTCAAGGCGCGCAACATTCAGAGCGTGCTGGTGTGCGGCGTGGCCACCAACGTGTGCGTTGAGACGACCGCGCGGGACGCCTACATGTACGACTATTACGTCACTTTGATCGACGATTGCTCGGCGGCTTATGAAGCCAAGCTGCATCTTGGCACGCTCGATAACATGCGCCGGCACTTTGGCCTGGTGGCGTCGTCGAGGGAAATTATCGAAACCTGGCGCGACCTACCAGCAAAGCAGGCGGCGGGACTCTAAGTGGCGAAGCCCACCCAGGTTTCGCGAGCAGAAGGGGACGACGACCGTAAATCTAGGCTAACGGATTGAGTTGTCGGAGAAGATTTACTTCATCAGGTCGGCATTAATTCTTTCGAGAGCCTCAATCGGCGGCTGCAGATCGTCCTGGATAAGCTCCGCAAGCGGGGTGTCGCACAAGTTCAATTCTTCGGCGAATTCCTTGCGGTTGGGGTTGTAATAGATCAATCCGGTCAAGAATTTTCCCTCGGCGATGGCGCCGTGAATGGCTTGGATCGCTTGCTGCTTGTTGGTCGGATCGTAATCCTTGCTGAGCTTATGCAGGATGATGCGTGAACCGTCGTGCAACTCGACCTCGTGGTCGGTGCCCTGGTCATAATCGGCTTCGATATTCTCGTAGGGCGGGATGAAGTCAATGTCATGAATCGGATCCATGTGCCCCTTAACGTATTTCAAGCTCTTGGTCGAGCCTTCATGGTTGTTGAAGGTGACGCAGGGGCTAATGACATCCAAAATCGCACTACCGCGGTGCGCTAATGCGCCTTGAACGAGCGGCGTTAGCTGTTTGCGATCTCCGGAAAAGCTCCGCGCGACGTAAGTCGCCCCGAGCGTGATCGCCAACTCGGCCAAGTCGATAGCCGGGATGTCGTTGACCTTGCCTCCTTTCATGACTGAGCCGACATCGGCGGTGGCGGAGAACTGACCCTTGGTCAAACCATAGACGCCGTTGTTTTCAATGATGTAGGTGATGTTCACATTGCGCCGCATCATGTGGCAAAAGTTGCCCAAGCCGATCGCAGCGGTGTCGCCATCCCCGGAGACGCCGATCGGTAGCAATGTATGATTTGCCAGATTCGCGCCGGTTGCCACCGCCGACATTCTGCCGTGGACGGCATTGAAGCCGAACGATTGGCTCAAGAAATAGGCCGGAGTCTTGGAAGAACAGCCGATGCCGCTGAGCTTAACCACCTTTCGCGGATCGATGCTGCTTTCGAAATAGGCGCGCTGGACCGACGCTGAGATCGCGTCGTGGCCGCAGCCCCGACACATGGTCGACGGCGCGCCGTCATAGTCTTTTTCAGTTAGATTTAGCCGATTCAGTTTTGCTTCTGCCATTTTTGCTTATCCTGTCTTAGGCTGTCTTTGCCGCCTGGCTTGCGGCGAAAATTTGATTGACGACTTCGAGAGGTGTGGCCGGTAGGCCGTTGTATATCAACACACTGACAATCTTGGTGCCGAATTCGGGATGTTCATCTTTGATGATCGCCGCCATCTGGGCGTCGCGGTTTTGCTCCACGAGGTAGACGGTGTCATGCTCGGCCAAGAAGTCTCTGACTTCACTGGTCAGCGGTAGCGCACGAATCAACATATGGTTGGTCTTCAATCCCCGAGCCTTCAAGCGGTCGCGCGCTTCGCGCACCGGCTCGTAGCTGGAGCCGTAACAGATAATGCCGGTCTTGACGCCCCGTTCCTTTTCCACAATCGGCTTGGGGACAAATTTGCGGGCGGTTTCAAATTTTTTTCGCAGGCGGTCGAGGATGTATTTATAGTCGTGCTCGTCTTCTGAGTAACGCGCATCGGCATCATGGCCCGAGCCGCGGGTAAAGTAAGAGGCCATACGGTTCTGATTGCCGGGCACCGTCCGATACGGAATCCCATCGCCGTCCTGATCGAAGTAACGGCGGAATTTCTTGCCGGCCTTGGTCCACTCTTCGAGATCCTGAGCGGTCAGACGTTTGCCGAGATCGAAAGGTTCTTGATTTAGCTTGAGCGGTTCCGAGGACCAGAGATTCATGCCGAGATCAAGGTCCATGGCGACGAAAACCGGCGTCTGGAACCGATCGGCATAGTCGAAACTGCGCCGCGCAAAGTCGAAACAGGAATTGACGTCATGGGGGATCAATATCATGTGGCGAGTGTCGCCGTGCGAGGCGTTGTACATGAGCGAGATGTCGGCTTGCTGGGTCCGGGTCGGCAGTCCGGTCGATGGACCGCCGCGTTGAACAATAAAGAAGACGCACGGGATTTCCGCGTAGTAAGCGAGCCCGATAGTTTCGTTCATGAGCGAGACGCCGGGACCCGAGGTTGAGGTCATCGCACGGGCTCCGGCCCAGCCGGCGCCGACAACCATGCCGGCGGAGGCGATTTCATCTTCCGCCTGAACGATGGCGTAAGTTTTCTTACCGTCTTTTGGTTTGCGTAGGCGCGGGAGGTAATACTCCAGAGACTCCGCCAGCGAGCTTGACGGCGTAATCGGGTACCAGCAAATCACCGATGCGCCGCCGTAAATGGCGCCTAACGCCGCCGCGGTGTTGCCTTCGGTGATGATCTTGCCCTTGTTGCCGTTTGGAATGCTCTCCAAGCGGGCGATGTTTTGCTTGAAATTGTGTTCTTTGCAGTACTGATAACCGGCGTCGATGCAAATTAAGTTCGATTCGATGACTGCCGGCTTCTTGCCGAACGTGTCTTCGAGCACGGCTTTGATTACTGACATATCGATGCCAAAGAGGTAAGCGAGTGCGCCGACATAGACCATGTTCCGCTGTTTGGCTCGCAGTGGCGATGCGGGTACGAGCTTGGCAACCAGCTTGTTAGCCGGAAAACCGATGTACTGGACCCCCTCCCGCTTCAAGTTCGCTGGCAGCGGCGTGGAATCGTCGTAAAGGATCAAACCGCCGTCGCGCACCCGGTGGATATCTTTCGCAGCGGTAACATCGTTGAACATCACCATCACGTCAATGACGTCTTTTCGACTCAGGTAGCCGTCCGCCGAGGCGCGAATCTGATACCAAGTAGGCAATCCTTGAATATTCGACGGAAACATGTTCTTGGACGAGCAAGGAATGCCCATTTTAAAGATTGCCTTGAACAAAATATTGTTCGACGAAGCGCTGCCCGAGCCATTCTCGGTGGCGACGCAGATGTTGAGATCATTGATTAGCGGTGTGTCCAAAATACGACCTCCTTAGGGCTCTTTGGCAACTCCACAAGTTTATCATATAGCCGTGGAAAGACAATTGCTTACGGGCTTTAGCCGGGGGTGTACTGATCCTCCGTATCGAGGTACGCGGCAACCTCCTTCCAAGTCCGGCGCACCTGCTCGTCAATGTTAAACGCGCGTGCGTACTGGAGAATCTCGGGCATGGACATAAGCCCGGTCAGTTGGCCTTCGTCTGTAGTGACCGGCATATTGCGTATGTCCCGCCTGTACATCTCCGCGAGTACGTCGCCGACCAGGGAGTTTCGCGGCATGGTAATAATCGGTGCCGTCATCACATCTTTCACGAGCGTTTTGTCGACGGGAATTTCCTTCGCAGCCACTCGCTTGAGCACGTCGCGTTCGGTGAAGATACCGGCTGGCTTGCCGAAAACAGTTATCACTACGGCAGCGACATTTTTCTGATTCATGAGATCGATCGCCTCACGAACACTTGCGGCTTGATCGACCGACTCGACGGCGTGCGCGGCGATCTCGCCCAGGGTTCGTGTTTCGCTCAGCCCCTGCCCGAGTTCAACCGCGAGATTGAGAATGCGTCGCATCGAGACGATGCCGATGATCTTGCCGCGTCGGCCGCGTACCAAGAGGTGGCGAAACTTACCCCGGTACATTTTGCCGAAAGCCTCAATTATGTGGGTCTCTTCACGCACGGCACGGACAGGTGTGGTCATTACGTTCTTGATCGGCGTCTTGCGGGGCTCGATACCGGAGTTGACGACCCGTTTGAGCACGTCCTTCTCCGTAAAAATGCCAATCGGTACGTTGTTGTCGGTAACGACGATGCGGCCGACATCCTCCGCCGCCATCGTTTCTAACACTTGAAAAATCGAAGCCGATGCTGGCGCCATGGTGAGTTGGGTCGTCATGATCTCGCTGACTTTGTTGGAAAGCATGGGCCACCTCTTGCCTGTTGCACCTTTGAAGGAGCCGCTAATTTGTCATTGTTGAACGAGCACTATTATAGCACCTCCTTCGCCGGGCGATACAAGGTTGCCGCGCCGCGCGAAAGCGGCGCGAGAATATTGCGAGCCGGTGCGCCGGCATGTTAGATTTGATCAAGCTTCAGACCAAGGCAAATCGACGATGAGCCGTAGGGAAACTGAACACGAACACGGGCTGGTGACCGAGACTAAAAAAAAGGTCAAACGCCCGCCGCTCTACAAAGTTTTGCTGCACAATGACGACTACACAACGAAAGAATTCGTCGTGCAGGTGCTACAGTATGTGTTTCACAAGGAACAAACCGAGGCGGTCCAAATCATGCTCCATGTGCACAAAAAAGGAATCGGCGTGGCGGGCGTCTACACCTATGAAATCGCCGAAACCAAGGTAGCGCTGGTTGAGAACCTGGCGCGTCAGCATGAGTATCCGCTGAAATGCACAATGGAAGAGGCCTAGGATGATAACCAAAGAACTGGAAGCGACCCTGAATTTCGCCCTGAAGGAAGCCAAGGCGCGGCGCCACGAGTATGTCAGCCTTGAGCATCTTCTTTTCGCATTACTACGGGATAAGGACGGAAAGGCTGCGATTATTGCCTGCGGCGGCGACATCGAACGGCTTCACAAATCGCTCGAAGAATACTTCACCGGCCAGATGGAAACGCTGCCGCAAGGCTGGAATCAAGAGCCGCAACAGACGTTGAGCTTTCACCGCGTGCTGCAGCGTGCGGTCATTCACGCCCAGTCCGCCGAGCGCAAGGAGATCAACGGCGGCAATGTGCTCATCGCCATGTACCGCGAGCCCGACTCTTACGCGGTTTTTCTGCTGCAAGAACAGGGCATCACGCGCTTCGATCTGGTCAACTACGTTTCCCACGGCGTCTCCAAGATCGGCGCGGATGAACCAGCGGAGTCGCAACACGAGGAGGAAAACGAGGACGCCGATGAACGTCCCAAGCGGCGTGTCAACCCGCTGGAGGCGTTTACAGTCAATCTCGTCGATAAGGCGGCGCAAGGACTTATCGATCCCCTGATCGGCCGGAACGACGAGATCGAACGCACGATTCACGTGCTCTGTCGGCGGCGCAAAAATAATCCGATCTATGTTGGGGATCCCGGCGTCGGTAAAACCGCAATCGCCGAGGGATTGGCAATGAAGATCCATCAGGGCGAGGTGCCGGACGCACTGAAGGACGCGGTCATCTACGCGCTCGACATGGGCGCGCTCCTGGCGGGCACTAAATTCCGCGGCGATTTCGAGGCTCGGCTTAAGGGAGTGCTGAGCGGGCTCAAGAAACATCCCAATTCGATTCTTTTCATCGACGAAATCCATACCATCGTCGGCGCCGGTGCGACCAGCGGCGGCTCCATGGACGCATCCAATATTCTTAAACCAGCGCTCGCTTCCGGCGAGCTCAAGTGCATCGGCTCGACTACCTATCACGACTACAAGAGTTACTTCGAAAGAGACCGAGCTTTGGCGCGGCGGTTTCAAAAGATCGAAGTGTCCGAGCCGAGCCAGGAAGACGCGGTAAAGATCCTCGAGGGCTTGAAGCCGCACTACGAAAAGCATCACGGCGTACATTACAGTGCCGGCGCAATCCGCGCCGCGGTCAAGCTTTCGGCCAAGCACATCAATGACCGCCGTTTGCCTGACAAGGCGATCGACGTGATCGATGAGATCGGCGCGGCGGTGAAAATCCAGCCGGAGGAAAAGCGGCGCAAATCGATCGGTCCCAAAGACATCGAAAAAATGGTCGCCAAGATCGCCAAGATCCCGCCGCGGAGCGTGTCAAGCTCGGACAAGGAACAGCTGCAAACTCTCGATCGCGACCTGAAGCTCGTCGTGTTTGGCCAGGACGCGGCCATTGACACGTTGGCGAGTACGATCAAACTCTCGCGCTCCGGGTTAGGTCATCCGGAAAAGCCGATCGGCTGTTTTCTCTTCGCCGGGCCAACTGGCGTGGGCAAGACGGAGCTGGCCAAACAACTGGCCAAGATCATGGGCATCGAGTTTCTGCGTTTTGACATGAGCGAATACATGGAGAAACACACGGTGTCACGGCTGATCGGCGCGCCGCCCGGCTACGTCGGTTTCGATCAGGGCGGCCTCTTGACGGATGCCATCAATCGCAACCCCTACGCCGTCCTGTTGCTCGATGAAATCGAAAAAGCGCATCCGGACCTTTTTAATATATTGCTGCAGGTGATGGATCACGCGACCTTGACTGATAACAACGGTAAGAAGGCGGACTTCCGCAACATCGTTCTCATCATGACGACCAACGCTGGCGCGCGGGAGATGAGCGGCGCACCGCTCGGCTTCGGCGCCCAGACCAATCTGGGCAAGGGCAAGGAAGCGATTGAAAAAATGTTCAGCCCGGAGTTTCGCAACCGGCTCGATGCGATGATTACCTTCAACCCCCTTAACCAGGAAAACATCGAGCGCGTGGTCGATAAATTCATCATCGAGTTGGATCAGCAGCTCAATGACCGCAAGGTCTTCCTGCAGCTTACGAATCGGGCGCGGCGATGGTTCGCCGAGCGCGGTTATGATCCGCTGTTCGGCGCGCGCCCGATGGCGCGTCTGATTCAAAATGAAATCAAGCGCGTTCTCGCCGACGAGATCTTGTTCGGCAAGCTGCAAAACGGCGGCAAAGTCGAAGTCGACGAAAAGGACGGCCGGCTGGTTTTTTCCTACAGCACCCCCAACGTTGCAGCGGTGTCATCGGCGGCGAATCAGGATTCGTGATTCGCCGCTCCTCCAATTCCGGATGGAACATTGGATCGTTGCGCTATTTCTATTCTTCTTCTCGATCGAAATTCTGGTCGAATTCGTCCTCAACGAACTGAATCTGCGGTACGTGCGCGCCCGCTGGGCGGAGAAAAATATCTCGGATATTTTTCGGGGCAGGCTAGGCGCGGAAGAATACGACAAGTCGGTCGCCTATACGCTCGCCAAAGGCCGCTTTCAGCGCTGGGCCGCGATCTATGAAGGATCAATCGTCCTGGCGGTTTTGTTTAGCGGCGCGTTGCCCTTTCTCGACCAAATCACGGCTCGCCTCGGGCAAGCGATTCCGCTGGGTGGTTATGCTCATGGTATTCTCTTCTGTTTCGGCATCGGTCTTTTATTTAGCGTTGCGGGCCTGGTGACGGACGCTTACTCGACGTTCGCGCTCGAAGGCCGATTTGGCTTCAATAACACGAGCGCAAGCCTGTACATCGCGGATAAGCTGAAAGCACTCTTACTCGGAGTTGCCATTGGCACCCCTTTTCTTTGGGTCGTTCTTTGGCTCATGGACGCGATGGGCCCGTTGTGGTGGATTTGGGCGTTTGTGTTCATTACTTCTTTTCAACTCTTAATAATTGTTATTTTCCCGACATTCATCGCGCCATGGTTTAATAAATTTGAGCCGCTCAAGGAAGGCGAGTGGCGCGAGCGCATTCTCAAGCTCGCCGAACGGGTTGGGTTCCAGACCAGCGGAATCTACGTGATGGACGGCTCCAAGCGCTCGTCTCATTCCAACGCCTATTTCACCGGAATCGGAAAGTCCAAGCGCATCGTTTTATTCGATACACTAGTCGAGCAGATGAGCATCGAGCAAGGACTCGCCGTCCTGGCTCACGAAATGGGTCATTACAAGATGAGGCATATTCAGAGAATGCTGATCGTCCAGACGGTTTTCTCGCTGATCGGGCTGTACGTTGTCAGTCTGCTCCTGGATTACCGGCCGCTCTATGCCGCGTTCGCCTTGGAGCCGAGCCACCATGCGGCCTTGGTGCTTTTTAGTCTTCTTGCCGGACCACTTACGTTTGTCCTTGGTCCGATATTAAATCTGCTGTCGCGAAGGCATGAGTACGAAGCGGATTGTTTCGCGGTGACGACTTTGCACAATCCCAAACCGATGGAAGAAGCGCTGATTACGCTGACGTTAAAAAATTGGGCAAACCTGACCCCTCACCCCTGGTATTCGGCCTACCATTATTCGCATCCCTCGCCGGTCGAACGAATCGAAGCGCTTCGCCACTGCCCGGTTTGAAAACGATTGGTCGATTCGGATCAATCTTTCACTGTTTTTTGCACCGAACTTCCCTCGTTTTCCAACGGTAGTGATCTTTGGCTTAGTCTCCATAGGTAAGCTTGGCCTGGTGGTGATGGCGTTGAACTGGGTAGCAATTTTGTTGAAATCGATGTTAGTTTTTGTTTACTGCGGGAGATCACAGCAACATTGCCGTGAGGGCGACTCGAGAGTTTGTTCCCATTCGGTGCAGACCTGAAAGGAGGCTCCATGAAATACCTCTACACGGTTTTGGGCGCGATCGTCATCGCTTTTTGTACAGAACAGCTGATGGTCCGGGAGTCACTCGGCCAGAGTACTGTGGACGGCCCACCATGGGGCCGAGACATACCGGCCGATAGCCGCTTCGTCTTAATTTTTAATACCGCTGCGGTTTTGGATCGTGAAACCGATCTTATCTGGGAAAGAAAGCCGGACCCATTTCCTAGAACCTGGTTCGACGCTCAAGCGTTGTGCAACACGCGGATTTTGGGTAATCGCATGGGTTGGCGACTTCCCAGGATTCAAGAACTTGCAAGTCTGGTGAATACCAGCAACGCTGATCCAGCGCTTCCTGATGTCCATCCTTTCTTGGACGTGGCCTCGACAATCGGCTACTGGTCGGCCACCTCGTCTGCGACAGACATCAACTCGGCGTGGATCATGACGTTCTCCGGTGCCGGGGCTTTTTTTGCCGGCGGCGGCGCGCTCCCTACCCCTGCGGATCGGAACACGAGCAAAGGTGTCTGGTGCGTCCGCACCGATATTCCCGGCACTGACGCTCAGTAAAGAATGGAGATTTGGTAAACTCTCAGCCGAGACAAGATTAGCTCACCGCCTGAAGCTATTCACGTTTCGTCCGCTTTGCTTCGAGGGACCTAGCATCCTCTTGAATCAGCCCGTGTGATCAATAATATGACACTGTCGGCTGCGTGCCGGAGACATGTCAAACCCATAGCCTGAGAGGAGGACCGTTATGTTCGATGCCGAGCGATTTAGAGAAGATTGTTGCGCCGCGCTTCGAGAGCAGGCTCCTCATGCAGCGGTCAAAGAGATTGTCGCAAGAGCGGTAGCGGAACCCGGGCACGTGTTGAAAGCTTTGGGGCAGCCCACGCGGGCCGGGATCGAGACGCTTTACCGATCCAATGAGCTGACGATCCTCAACGTCCTCTGGGGTCCCGGCATGAATCTTTATCCGCACGATCATCGAATGTGGGCCGTCATTGGGGTTTACGGCGGGCAGGAAGAGAACGCGTTTTACCGTCGAGCGGACGGCAGGCTGACGGCGCACGGGAATAAGACACTCAGGACTAAAGACGCGCTTCCTCTCGGCGAATCGGTCATACACGCGGTCACCAATCCGCTCCAACAGATCACTGCGGCGATCCATGTGTACGGCGGTGACTTTTTCGCGGTGCCGCGCAGCCAATGGGATCCGCAGACATTGGAAGAACGTCCGTTTGATCTTGAAGAGGCAAAGCGCGTTTTCGAGGAATCCAACGAACGCCTTCGGCAAGC
>DATBMR010000131.1:0-5354 GCA_036554745.1 Binatia bacterium | reverse complement strand
CACGGCCCCGCCGGGGTGGATCACACCGACCCGATAGAGCTTGGCGGTTTGGGCGAAGGCATGCGGGGAGCTAAGAAAAACAACGAAGACGATGCTCGAAAGCAAGGCAATCGCTGGAAGACTTCTGTGTTTGCCGCTGTATGCTTGCATGTGAATCCAACCAGCCCCAGGCGCAAGGCGTATACCAAGCTGCGCAGTGAGAGAGCAAGAGTATTAACTCTATGATTTTTCATACCTCTCGGCTGTCGAGGAACGGTGCATCGGGATCGTTCGACAGGATTAGGCGTAGTTGTTTTGATACGGGGAGTAGCAAATTTGATGCGCTGGCTCTGCTGCACGCGAAGCTATCCTTGCGACTATCTCTGCTAATGCGTACAGTTGAGCGGGTTTAACGGAGGCTGACCGGTGAACCAGACCTGGCTCGCTACCGCTTTTTTCTTCACCCTGCTAATCGTTATTCTTTACGGCGCATTTTTGATCTTGACGCCGTTTCTGACGGCGATTACCTGGGCGGTCATCCTCGCCATTCTGGTGTATCCGCTCTACCTATGGCTGCTCCGGATGCTGCGCGGACGCTCTACGCTGGCGGCGATTACGGTCATCGCCATAATCATCTTGATCGTGATCGCCCCCGGAATCGAGCTGGTGCGGTTCTTAACCGAAGAAGCGATCCTGCTGGTTCAATCGGTCCGCTCGCTGCTGGAGGGGGACGACAAACAAGAGTGGCTGGCAAAACCATGGGTGCAGCAGCTGATCGGATGGTGGGACCTACTTTCGTTTCACTTAATGGGTTTCAATATCAACATCAACTGGAAGGAGCTGCTGGTACAGGGGGCGCAGAGCTCTTCCAAGTTCCTGGTCGAGCGGGTCACATGGATCGCCCAGAACGTTTTGCTCTTCACGGTCAATATCCTGATCGCCTTGATTACTTTGTTTTTCTTGCTGCGCGACGGTAAGGAGTTTGTGAGCCGGCTCCAGACCCTACTGCCGATGGATCGAGAACACCAGCAGCGCTTGTTCAAGAATATCGTCGATGCCGTACTGGCCGTCGTGCACGGCTCGCTCGTAGTCGGCATGGTGCAGGGGCTTCTCGCTGGGTTGGCCTATTACTTTTTAGGCGTGCCATTCGCGGTTCTGTGGGGGGTTGTCACGGGATTCGTTGCGCTTTTGCCGGTCGGGGGCTCGACGCTAGTCACCATCCCCGCAACGCTCTACTTGTTTCTTCAGGGTGAAATGCTCAGGGCGATCGTGCTGCTCGGCTGGTCGATCGGCATTGTCGGCACGGTGGATAATGTCCTTAAGCCATTGATCATCGGCAACCGCCTCGGCCTCCCGGTGTTGTTTCTTTTTTTCGGTATTCTCGGCGGCTTAGCACTATTCGGCGCGCTCGGAATCGTGCTAGGTCCCGTGATATTTGCTTTGCTACGAGCCCTATTGGCGCTCTATTCGGAAGGATACCGGCGGCCCGAACCGAGTACACAAATCTCCGGCGAGTGAGTTGCCGACCGCGGGTTTTTGTTAATAGTATAGTTAATAAAGAGGGTGGAGACTTTATGGCGGAAGACCTGCAGATTAAACGCGAGATCGTTTTGGAGGCGGATGCGGAGACTCTGGAGCGCATGCGCAAGGAAGGCCACGCCCGCGGCTTTACGGTGTTCTGTGATGAAGGGGCGCGCATCGGCGGCGACAATACCGCGCCGCCGCCGCTGGCATATTTCGGTCTGTCCGTCGGGTTTTGACTGCTCACGCAAATTTCCCGGTACGGGGAAATGCTCAAGACTCATATCGATAAAGCGAAGGTGTTCGTTACCGCGCGCTTTAAGAACGAGGGTTCCGTGCTGCGCGAGACCGTACGGGCGGAAGGTCTCGGCGTCGAGACGCGCTGCGAGATTATATCCTACGAGCCACCCGAGAAAATTGCCAAGGTCGTGCGCAACGCGGAAGCCGGTTGCTACGTGATTCAAACGATCCGCGAGCCGACGACGGTGAAGAGCGAATACACGCTCAACGGGACCGCTTTCGACCCACTGTCGTATAAGAAGTAATGCCGAACCGGGAAAGGACCGACGCACCACGAAGTGATTCATGATCCTACGCCCACAGAACATGAAAAGGGCAGGCAGTTCACCCCCATCTCTTTCTTCCCCCGGTCCCGGGGGAAGATGAAAAAGGGGGATCGGAGGGATCAAGAGACTTCGACGGTTCCACGGATCGTACTTTAAAGGGCGGGTAGAGCCAATATGAATCAATGGACCTATGACGTTAACGAGGAGAATTTCGAAGCGGAGGTTCTGCAACGCTCGGCCGAGATTCCTGTTCTGGTAGATTTCTGGGCGCCGTGGTGCGGTCCTTGCAAAACCCTTGGACCGCTGTTGGAAAAGTTAGCGGAAGAATACAACGGCGATTTTCGCCTGGCGAAAATTAACGTCGACGAGAACCCCAACCTGGCGGCCCTTTTTGGTATCCAAGGCATTCCGGCTGTCAAGCTCTTCAAAGACGGCGATTTGCTGTCGGAATTTACCGGCGCCTTGCCGGAGCCGTTGCTGCGCGAGTTCTTAACCAAGTTCCTGCCGACGGCGGCGGACAAAGAGGCCGACGAAGCCGCTTGGCTTGAAGAGGAAGGTAAGGCGACGGAAGCCAAGGCGCTTTATCAAGCTATTCTCGAGTCCGATCCCAACCATCCCAGGGCGCTGCTCGGCCTTGGCCGGCTGGCGATGAACGAGGGTGATACGCAGACGGCTTTGCAACATCTCGACAAGGTTTCTCTACTGGCCGACAACGAGCGTAAGGAAGCGGATCGCTTGATCGCGCGGCTCAAACTTCAGGAGGGCGGGGCCGACAACGTCAACGCGCTACGCGAGAAAGTTCAGTCCGATCCAAATGACTTGGCGGCCCGGTTCGAGTTGGCCCAGGCGCTGGCAAGCGCGGAAAATTACGAAGAAGCGCTTAAGACGTTTATCGAGATCGTGAAAGCCGACCGCAACTTTCAAGATGACGGCGCACGTAAGGCGATGCTGCAAATCTTCGAAGTGCTCGGCTCGGACGATCCGCTCACCGACAAGTATCGCTCGGAGCTCGCCAAGGTGCTGTTCAGCTAAAAGTTCGTTCGGCGGAGTAGCAGCATATTACACCGCAAAGACGCAGAGTGCGTCGAGTTCGGAGCGTTTCTTATAAAAATCTTTTCTCGGTGTACTCCGCGCCTCGGCGGTGAGTTCTCTAAGCACCGGTTGGAGGAGGCGTCACGGACATGATTTCTCTGGAGCAAGCGAACCGTATCATTCAAGCCATTTTCGCGCGCGGTGGTGAATTAAACTGCCGCCCGTTGAGTGTCATCGTCGTCGAGCCGGGCGCCAAGGTCAAAGCCTTTCAGAAAGAGGACGACTCCGCCATGATGCGATTTGAAATGGCCTATGGTAAAGCTTACGCCGCGCTTGCGCTTGGCCGGTCGTCATCGCTGGTGCGCATGCGCACCGAGGAGCGGCCGCTATTCATGCAGTATTTGATCCGCGCTTCGGGCGATCAGATTTTTCCCGAGGGCGGCGGCATGCTCATTCGTGATCAGAACGGCGCGTTGCTCGGCGCGGTCGGCGTTACTGGCGACACCCAGGAACGCGATGAGGAGCTAGCCGCCTACGGCATTCGCGCCGCCGGCCTCAAGACCGACGATGACTGTGCCAGCCTCGGCACGAAAGTGCGGCTGCAGAATTAACTCTTTGGATTAGTGGAGTATTGGAGTGACTGGAGTGTTGTATTGCATTACTCCATTACGCCAATTCCATTTCTTCACGCGATCCATTCCGATACCGGCGCTTGGGCTTCCTCTAACGGCTGGGTAACGATATCCACCAGACTTGGGCCGCCGTGCGCTAAAGCTTCCTTTAGGGCTTTCGCTACGTCGCTAGGCTCGGTCACGCGCCAGCTCTTGACCCCGAAGGCCGCGGCCACGGCGGCGTGATCGGCGGCAGTGAAATCGACATTGAAATAGCGCTGGCTATAGCCCACTTTTTGTCCCGCTTTGATCCAACCAAAGCTCGCGTTCGCGATCACAATAAAGGTGATCGGCAACCGATAACGCACCGCCGTCTCGAGCTCGCCGCAAGTAAAACCAAAACTGCCATCGCCCATTACGGCGACACACTTGACCTCCGGCTTTGCAAAATGAGCACCCATCGCCGCCGCCATAGAATAACCGAGCGCACCATGCGCGCGGTTGGAAAAAAAATGGCGCCCAGTTGCGCGCACTTCGTAATAGGCCGACAGATATGGACAGGGAGTACCGGCATCGGCAACGACGATCGCATCGGCATCGAGCGCTCCGGCAAGCGTCGCAATGACCCGCTCCGGCTTGATCGGCTTTCCCGCGGATTCAGCGAGTGCCTGGAATTTGGCGAACTTCTGTTCTTTGGCTTTTTGCACGGTCGAAGCCTGCAGCGGGCGGTGTGCGTCTGCCAGTGCCTCATTCAACATTTCAAGCGCCAGCTTCGCATCCCCGACAAGCGCCACATCGGCGCGATAATTGGTTCCCGGGACTGCGGCATCGGCATCGATGTGGATGACTTTGGTTGTACCAGGCGCGGGGTGACGCCAGCGTTCGGTGGTCACCGAACCGGCGCGACAACCAACGAAGACGATGAGATCGGCTTGATCGACGATCGCGCGGGTCTCCGGCGTACCGCCATTGGAGCCGACCACACCGAGCGCGAGCGGATGTTGCTCGGCGATCGAACCCTTGCCGCTAATCGTCGTTGCTACCGGGGCAGAAAGCCGCTCGGCGAGGTTCAAAAGTTGCGTTTCGCCTCCCGCGATCACGACTCCGCCGCCACAGATAAACACAGGATTGGCAGCGGCGCTCAGCAAACCAGCCGCGCGCTCGATCAATTCGGCATCGGGCGCTGCGCGCTCGACCGGCGCGCGGCCGAAGTACGGATCGCCCCAAACTTCGGCCCGGCTGACAGCGCCATTTTGCACGTCGAAGGGGAGGGCGATATGGGCGGCGCCCGGCCGGCCGCAAGTAATTTGCTTAAATGCCGCACGAAAGATGCGCGGCAGGTCCTCGGCGCGGTTGAGCACCGCGTTCCATTTCGTTACGGAGCGCATGAGCGCGCCTTGATCCAATTCGGTCAGGGTATAGCGGCCGCGCGCCCCGACCGAGATGTCGCTGTTGATGCAAAGCAACGGCACCGAGGATTCATTGGCCTCGGCGAGTCCAGGGATGATGTAGGTGACTCCGCCGCCGCTCGGACCTTCGCACACACCGACCTTCCCCGAGACTCGCGCATAGCCGTCCGCCATGTACGCGGCCGAGCGTTCATCGCGAGCAAGAATATGGCGCATGCCGTGGGGCAGCCGGGCCA
>DATBMR010000127.1:0-8178 GCA_036554745.1 Binatia bacterium | reverse complement strand
CGAGTGATCAAATAGCAGAGAGCATGGAGCAAGGAGCAAAGGGCCGAAAATGAACCGGGAAGACACTGGGAAAAGGCTCATGAAAAAAAAAATTCTGATCTTGCATTTGGCGCCATGCACTATGCCCTACGCACTTTGCTTACTGGGCGCTATGCTCTTTGCGCTTTGCTTTTCCGCAGAGGCGCAACAATCTGCAAAAGTTCCGCGGGTGGGCATCGTGACGCTTCAACCGCTATCGGCTATCGCGGACCGTGATGAGGCTTTTCGACAAGGACTGCGCGAGCTAGGTTACCTTGTAGGGAAAACCATTGTTATCGAACACCGATCTGCAGAGGGAAAATTTGACAAGATGCCTGCGCTCATGGCGGAGTTAGTGCGTCTCAAGATTGACGTCATTCTCTCGCATGGTCCGACCACGACGCGGGCTGCCAAGGAATTAACGTCGACGATTCCCATTGTTATGGCACAAGACTCCGATCCCATTGGCAACGGCTTCGTGGCAAGCCTCGCCCGACCGGGCGGCAACATTACGGGATTGTCTTCGCTGACCTCTGACTTAAACGGGAAGCGGCTGGAGCTGTTCAAAGAAATCCTGCCTAAGCTCTCCCGCATTGCGGTCTTCGGAACCTCAACCAACCAAGGCAACAAACAATCGCAAAAAGAGACTGAGGTCGCTGCTGCGGCGCTGGGGGTGAAGGTTCAATACCTGGACATAGTCGGACCGAAGGATATTCAGAGCGCATTCCTAGCCGCGGGAAACGGACTCGCCGACGCAATCTTCGTGCTGCGCAGCCCTGTGTTGAATCCTCACCAAACACGGATCGTTCAACTCGCTGCAAAACACCGGCTCCCCGGCAGCTACCCGACAAGCGAATATGCGCAATCCGGAGGGCTAATGAGCTATGACGCAAATTCCAAAGACCTGGCTAGGCGCGCGGCCATTTACGTCGACAAGATCCTCAAAGGCGCCAAACCAGCCGACTTGCCCGTCGAACAGCCCACCAAGTTCGAGCTAGTGATCAACTTGAAGAGCGCAAAACAAATCAGACTGACTATTCCGCCGAACGTTCTCGCGAGAGCGGACAGGGTGATCAGATGAGAGAGCAGAGCGCAGAGTGCAAAGTGCATAGGGCGGAGAATGGACTGAAAGAGCAATGCAAAGGGTCATGAGAAAAAACTTTCAGGTCTTGCATTTGGCTCCATGCACTATGCCCCACGCACTTTGCTTACTGGGCGCCGTGCTCTTTGCGCTTTGCAGTTCCGCCCAGGCGCAGCAGCCAACGAGAATCCCGCGGATTGGATACCTGAGCACGGTTTCATTTTCCGTTAACGCAGCGCGAATCGACGCCTTACGCCAGGGCCTGCGCGAGCTAGGTTACGTGGAAGGGAAGAACATTGTCATTGAGTGGCGATCTGCGGAGGGAAAACTAGATCGCCTCCCCTCGCTTGCAGCCGAGCTAGTGCGCCTGAAAGTAGACGTCATCGTTGCGGCTGCTCCGCCGCCAACCCGTGCTGCGAAGACAGCAACTGCCACAATTCCCGTTGTTATGGCGTTTGCTGATGACCCTGTTGGCTCGGGGTTCGTCAGCAGCCTCGCCCGACCTGGCGGAAACGTCACGGGCCTGTCCAGCCTTGCCCCGGAGATCAGCGGAAAACAACTGGAGCTTTTGAAAGAGATCGTTCCGGAGCTCGCGCGCGTCGCCGTTCTCGGGACATCGACGGTCCCTCAGTACGCACTGGTGGTCAAAGAGATCGAGCTCGCCGCAAAAGCTTCCGGCGTGAAGGTTCAATATCTGGACGTGCTCAATGAGAAAGGTATTGAGAGCGCATTCCGAGCGGCAAACACGGAGCACGCAGGCGCGGTCGTCGTGCTGGGAAGCCCGATTCTCAATTCTCAGCGAACGCGGATTGTGGAACTCGCGACCAAGAGCCGGCTTCCGGCGACATACAGCAGGCCGGAATATGTCGAAGTTGGGGGGCTCATGACCTACGGCGTCAAAATTACCGAATTGTTCCGTCGTGCCGCCAGCTACGTAGACAGGATTCTAAAAGGCTCAAAACCCGCCGAACTACCGATCGAGCAGCCGACCAAGTTCGAGTTGGTGATCAATCTGAAGACTGCCAAGCAGATCGGCCTCACCATTCCCCCGAACGTTTTGGCCAGAGCCGACCGAGTAATTCGGTAAGGAGTGAAGGGTGAGACGTAAGGCGAATCTAAAATCCAAAATTGAACTGGTTCCGCCGAGAAGCTGATGAAAAGGGTGTTTGTCGGGCCTACGCTTTGCGCTATGCTCTTTGCGCGATGCCGGCTGCAAGTGAAGGAACAAGACAATAAGTACCAATCCCGTTATGGCCAAGTGGAGCGACAGAATTCGTAGTTTACTAGGCTTCCGCACAGCCGGGGCGCGCCGCCGTGAGCGCTTGATGCGCGACTATTTTTTGATCTCCGTGGTGTTGATCGGCGGCGGCTTGATCACCAGCGGTCTGGTCGAGATCTACTATCGCTACCACGAGAGCCGCGATCAGTTGGGCCGCTTGCAGAAGGAAATCGCCGCGAGCGCCGCCTCCAAGATCCAGAACTTCGTTCAGGAGATTCACAACATCCTCAAAGGCGCGACCAAGAGCCGCGACATTGCACCCAAAGGACTCACTGCGGAATTTCGTTTCGAGTTGGAAAAACTTCTGCTGATTGCGCCGGCGGTGACCGAAGCCGTAGCGCTCAACGAAAACGGCATGATTCAGGTGCAGGCATCACGGCTGCGAACGGTTTTACCTGACGCTAAAAAAGATCTGTCCGATTCCGCGGCATTCAAACAAGCGCACCAAGGGAAATCTTACTTCAGCCCGGTCTACTTCGTGCGCGGCTCCGAGCCTTACATGACGATCGCCGTGCCGATCGAGCGCTTTGCCGGCGACGTTATCGGCGTCCTGCAGGCCGAGGTCAACCTCAAGTACATCGGCGACGTGGTTTCGAGCATCACGATCGGCAAAGGCGGTTACGCTTACGCCGTCAGCCGGTCGGGCGAGCTGATCGCGCATCCGGACATCAGCCTGGTATTGCAGCGGCGCAATGTCCAGGCGCTAGCGGCAGTCCAAGCGGCATTTGCGAACGCGCCGGGATTGCCCGTTCAAGACGCGCTGGTCGCGCCGAATATCCAGGGTAAGGATGTCTTGAGCTCGTTCGCGCTCATTCCGGGCTACGACTGGGCCGTGATTGTCGACCTGCCTGTGGCAGAGGCCTATGAAGCGCTCTACGCCTCGATTCTTCGAACCTCGATTTTGTTTTTGATCGGCCTCGGCATGGCGCTGTTTGCAAGCTTCTTTCTCGCGCGACGGGTGGTTCGGCCGATGCGGACCTTGCGCGAAGGCGTGGAGCGCATCGGCACCGGCGACCTCGGTTACCGTCTGAACCTCAAGACCGGCGACGAGATCGAGGTGCTCGCCGACGAATTCAACCGGATGACCTCGCAGCTGCAGGAATCGTACGTAAACCTGGAGCAAAAAGTCGAAGATCGGACCCGTGAGCTGACCGAATCGCTAGAACAGCAGACGGCAACTAGCGAAATTTTGGGCGTGATCGCCAGTTCGCCGACCGATATTAAGCCCGTGCTGGATGTGGTCGCGGAGCGCGCCGCGCGCTTATGCGAGGCGGAAGATGCGATCATCTTTCGCGTAACCGGCGACTATCACCAGCGAGTCGCCAAATTCGGCACTATACCAGCGCCGGAGTTTCCCGTTCCCATCACGCGAGGCTTCCCGGGCGGCCGAGCCATCCTTGACCGAGAGACGGTTCACATCCACGACATCGAGGCGGTAATCGACACCGAGTATGCCGATGTCAAAGCAATCCAGAAAGAGATCGGGCAACGTACCGTGCTCGCCACGCCGTTATTGCGCGAGGGGGTAGCGATCGGGGCCATCGTCATACGCCGCCTGCAAGTGCGCCCCTTCTCCGAAAAACAGATCGCGCTGCTCAAGACCTTCGCCGACCAGGCGGTGATCGCCATCGAGAACGTGCGCCTGTTCCAGGAAATTCAAGATAAGAACCGCGAGCTGACAGAGTCCCTGGAGCAACAGACTGCCACGAGCCAGGTGTTGAGCGTTATCAGCAGCTCGCCAAGAGACTTGCAGCCCGTGTTCGAAGCCATGCTCGCCAACGCGACACGTCTGGGCGGTTCCGATTACGGTGCGATTTTCAGGTTTGACGGAGAAGTTTTCAGTCTGGCTACGGCTCAATACGTTTCCCCGCACATTACGGTATTGGCCGACCGAACGTTTCGGCCGGATCCGACCACCGCTGTCGGTCGCGTTGGGCTCGAAAAGAAAATCGTGCACATTCCTGACGTGTCAGCCGACCCTAATTGGAAGCCGCCGGAAGAATACCGCAAGGAAGGGATACGGACGGTTCTCGCGGTTCCCATGCTTAAGGAAAATAATCTGGTCGGCGCCATTGTTGTGTACCGCAGAGAAATTCGGCCGTTCACCGACAAGCAAATCGCTCTACTCAAAATATTCGCCGACCAGGCGGTCATCGCCATAGAGAACGTGCGGCTGTTTCAAGAGATTCAGGACAAGAACCAACAACTGGAAGCTGCCAATAAGCACAAGTCCCAATTTCTCGCCAACGTCAGCCATGAGCTGCGGACACCGCTCAACTCGATCATCGGCTTTACCCGAATCGTGTTGCGCCGCACCGAAGGCAAGATCGAAAGCCTGCAGAAAGAAAACCTGCAAAAAGTTTTGATCAGCTCGGACCATCTGCTGAATTTGATTAACGAGCTACTCGATCTCGCAAAGATCGAGGCCGGCCGCATGGAAGCCTTCGCCGAGACGTTCAAAATCGACGAAATCATCCGCGTTGCCACCACCACCATCGAGCCCCTGTTAAAGAACGGCAACGTCAAACTGGTCACCGACATCGCACCGAACATCCCGCCGCTCAAAACCGACCGCGACAAGCTGAAGCAATCGGTGCTCAATCTCCTCAGCAACGCTGTTAAGTTCACCGAGAAAGGCGAGATCAAGGTCGCCGCCTGGCGCGACAACGGTTCTTTGAAGCTTATCGTCTCGGACACCGGCATCGGCATGAACCAGGAGGCTTTGCGGTACATCTTTGACGAGTTCCGGCAGGCCGATATGTCCAGCACGCGCAAGTATGGCGGCACCGGCCTCGGCTTGGCGATTGTCAAGAAGTTCATCAATTTGATGGGCGGCGATATCGTCGTCGAAAGCGAAGAAGGCAAAGGCTCGAAGTTCACCATCACGATTCCGATCGAACTGACACTGGGACCGAAAGAGGTGAAGGGTCAGACACCAGGCTTAATGTAAAACAACCTCACCCTTGCTACTTGCTCCGCAAGTTGGGATTGCTCTTCGAAAGTTCCCGTTCTCTTGAGAACGTTGGGGGGCTGAAAGGACAATCGATGAAGCACCGAAGCAACCACCGTTGGACGCGGCGTGAATTCCTCGCCAAGATTAGCTCCGCAGGCGCAGGTGCACTGTTCGGATCGACCGCTGATTCATTCGCCGCCGAGCCGCCGCCGGAGACGACTCGTATCAGAATTCCCCAGATTCCCAGCGCGTGCCGGAGCCCGGAATGGATCGCCGAGGAGCTGCTCCGCACCGAAGGATTCACCGACATCCAGTACAATCGTGTGCAAGGGACGCGCGGTGTCGAGCAAGCTTTAGCGAACGGGGAGGCGGACATCGCCGGACACTTCGCGGCACCGGTCATTCTTCGACTGGAAGCGGGCGACCCCATTATCATATTGGGCGGCGAGCATGTCGGTTGCTTCGAGCTCTTGGGCAGTGAGCGCATTCGAACCATACGCGACCTCAAAGGACGTGCGGTCGCCATCCCCGCGCTGGACCCCTCACCTTATGCGTTCCTCGCGAGCATGGTTTCGTACGTCGGTCTAAATCCGAATAAAGACGTCAATTGGGTCAAACACCGCGCCGGCGAAGCGATGCAATTGCTCGCCGCCGGCAAGATCGACGCCTATCTCGGCTTCCCTACCGAGCCGCAAGAGTTCCGCGCGAAAAAGATCGGTCGGGTTGTCGTGAACAGTGCGGTGGACCGGCCGTGGTCTCAGTACTTCTGCTGTATGCTGGTAGGAAATCGGGAGTTTGTCCGCAAACACCCGGTGGCGACAAAGCGCGCCATGCGCGCGATTTTGAAATCGGCTGAGATCTGCGCCGTCGCGCCCGAGAAGGTGGCTAAATCCATCGTCGGCAAGGGTCTGTCTAACAACTATGATTACGCCCTCGAAGCGATTAAAAGCCTGCCCTACGGACGCTGGCGTGAATTCGATGCCGAAGACACGGTCAGGTTCTGGTCGCTGCGCCTTCACGAGGCCGGCATGATCAAATCGAGCCCACAAAAAATTATCTCACAGGGCACTGACTGGCGATTTTGGAAGGAGCTGAAGAAAGAGCTGAAAGCGTAAACAGTGAGGGGTGAAGCGTGAGGAGGTAGGCGCAGGGTTGCTGATAGCGGATCGCTCGAAAAAGGAGGGACCTGTGATGAAACTACGCAACGATTATTGGAGCCGTAGAGAATTCTTGGGTGCAGTGTCGGTTGCCGGAACTGGAACTCTTTTGGGATTGCGGTCTGATACGTTCGCCGCCGAGCCGCCGCCGGAAACGACGCGGATACGGCTTATTCGGATCCCCAGTACTTGCCACACTCCCCAGTACCTTGCCGAGGAATTGCTGCGTGGCGAGGGTTTCACCAACGTAGAGTATGTTAAACGGGGAAGCAGCGCCGACATCGCACCTGCGCTAGCGGCGGGTGAGGCAGACATTAACATGAACTTCGCCGGCCCCGTCCTCTTGAACCTCGACACCGGCCATCCGATCGTAGTGCTCGCCGGTGTCCACGTGGGTTGTTTCGAGTTGTTTGGAGGGCCTGGCGTCCGCACCGTCCGCGACCTCAAAGGCAAAACGGTCGCCGTCGAGGCAATGGGGTCGAGCCAGCACGTTTTCCTCAGCAGCATGCTTGCCAACGTGGGCGTTGATCCACGCCGGGACGTGCGCTGGGTCACGCATCCCTCGCCCAAACACATTGAGCTGCTGGCAGCCGGAAAAATCGACGCCGTGCTGGCCTTTGCGCCGTGGCCTCAAGAGTTCCGCGAACGCAAGATTGGGCAGCTAGTGGTTAACAGCACCACGGATCGGCCGTGGTCTCACTACTTCTGCTGCATGCTGGTTGGCAACCGTGAATTTGTCCAGCGTCACCCCGTGGCGGTCAAGCGCGCGATGCGGGCCATCTTTAAAGCAGCCAATGTGTGCACCGTGGAGCCCGAGCGAGCCGCCCGCTTTATGGTCGACAAAGGCCTCGTCCGTCGCTACGACCACACACTCCAGACCATCAAGGAGCTGCCCTACGATCGTTGGGGGGAGTATGACCCCGAGGACACGCTGCGCTTCTATGCCCTCCGCCTCCATGAAGCCGGCATGGTCAAATCGAGTCCGCAGAAGCTCATCGCGCAAGGGACCGACTGGCGGTTCCTTAGAGAGCTGAAAAAGGAACTGAAGGCCTAAGAAGTGAGGAATCAGGAGAGAGAGCGAAGAGAGAAGCCCGATGATTAATCAAGAACTGTTAAAAAAGCGCAACTGCACGCTCGTCGCAATTCTCACTCTGGTAACCACGCTCGCCTGGCTGACGGACGCCTCGTGTCACGACACCAAGGAGAACCAGCGGCTCTCGAAGATCGGGCCGGCGCCGGAGTTCACGCTCACAAATCACGACGGCAAGCGCGTCACTCTAAGAGAACTGCGCGGCAAGGTACTCGCTATTACCTTCATCTTCGCAAGCTGCACCGACACCTGTCCCCTGCTGACAGCGAAGATGGCCGGCATCCAGAATCGTCTTCGCTCAGACTTCGGGTCGAAAGTCTCTTTCGTCTCGATCACCGTGGATCCTGAGCGTGACACGCCGGAAGTTCTCAAGCGTTACGCGGAAGCGCACAAGGCGAATGCCACCGGCTGGGTGTTTCTCACCGGCACACAGGCAGAGATCCGCGACGTCGCCAAGCGCTACGGCATCTATTACAAGAAAACGCGGCGGGGCGACGTCGACCATACGTTTCTCACTTCGATCGCGGATCAGAGCGGCATTCTGCGCGTGCAATACATGGGCGTCAAATTCAATCCAGACGAGATGCTGCGGGATCTTCA
>DATBMR010000115.1:0-21161 GCA_036554745.1 Binatia bacterium | reverse complement strand
AGCTCACGTGCTGAGTCATCCGCTGCCGATCGCAGTGCATTGCATCAGCATTGTGTTCGGCGGCGTGATCGAGAAGTTCCCCAAGCTTCGCATCGCGTTCCTGGAAGCCGGCAGCAGCTGGGTGCCGTTCTTAATGGAGCGCATGGACTTTGAGATCGAACGGTTAAGACCGAGTTTTGAATGGCGTCCCTCTGCGGCCCCACCGATCACCAAGATGCCGAGTCAATATTTCACGCAGGGCAATATCTACGTCGGCTGTGAGGCGGCGGAGAAGACACTACCGTTCGTCGCCCAGTGGCTGGGCGACGATCACATCGTTTTTCCGACCGACTTCCCTCACAGCTTTACGTTCGAACGCTTCGTCGAGGAAGTGAAGGGGTTCGCCGAACGCGAAGATTTGCCCGCGGAGTTGAGTCGGAAAATCTTATGGGATAACCCGAAACGGCTTTACGGAATCTAAGCAGCAGTCCAATAGAGCCCCTATCCTGTGCAGCGACGAGATCACTGCTGGTCGAGCCCGGGAAACCTCGCGCGGAATCACTTTAGATGGATTTACATATTTTCACCGGTAACCGGGTCGTCGGTTTGCAAATAGGTCGTTCGTGCCGGAACCTTCACGTGCGATTTTGCTCCACTGCTTCCGTTGGGAATTGATCTTAAGTTGGGGATCTTATGGATGCCCGCGGCGTCGATACTGTCCAAGTGTTGCCATCGGCAAGCGGTTTCTGTTAGCTAGGCGCTAGGTGGATTACGAGCGGCGAACAGCGACGCGGTCGCGCGCGTACCGTTTGCTTTCGTTGTAATTTTCTCGAACGGCTTTTGCCTATCGCCAAAAGATAGCTCGGGCGTCGAAACCTTTCGTCAACGAAATATTCAGACGATGGAAACAAACCGGTCGAGACGCGAGCTGATATCACTGATTGCGATGGGCGCGGGGCTCTTGCTGAGCTATGGGCTGCTTGCGGTTCAGGGTCTCCTCTTCCTCATTCCGCAGCGGCTCGCGCCGCGCACGCGTCGGATTTTCGCCGGCCAACTCGACGAGTTCCAAGTCGGTACGCTCAAAACCCTCTTGGATCTGCAAGGTAATGAAATCCTGATCAAGCGCGATGCCAAGCAGCTCAGGGCTTTTAATTCCACCTGCCCGCACCTCGGCTGCCGCGTGCACTGGGAAAGCGATCGCAAGCGCTTCTTCTGCCCTTGCCACAACGGCGTGTTCGACGAAGACGGGGTCGCTATCGAAGGCCCACCGGCCGCGGCGGGACAAAGTCTGGCGTCCTTACCGCTGGAGGTAGACTCCAGAAGCGGCGTCGTTTATCTCGAAGTGAAAGAGATCCGGAAGAGACTCGCGTGAAAGTCGGACCGCAGACACAGCGGGAATCGGCGCTGATCGAGCGCGTCAAGTCGATGTTTCCGCTCGATTGGGAACTCATTCGCCACATGGGTGCCGAGCCAATCCCCAATCACCTCAAGAAATGGTGGTTCTGTTTGGGAGGCACGATTCTCTATCTGTTCGCCGTTCAGGTGGCTACCGGCATCGCTCTGACTTTCTATTATGTGCCGACACCTCAGGAAGCCTATGCCAGCATCGCGACGATTACCCGGGAAGTTCGCTTCGGCTGGTACATTCGCTCACTGCACAAGTGGTCGGGGAACCTGATGATCGTCGCCGTCATGCTGCATATGCTGCGGGTATTTTTTACCGCCGCCTATCGCCACCCACGCCAACTCAATTGGTGCGTCGGGTTCCTTTTGCTGGCAACCACCATGACCTTCGGCTTCACTGGCTATTCGCTCGTCTATGAACAGTTGAGCTTTTGGGGCGCCACGGTGGCGACCAATCTAGCTGAGGCCGTGCCGCTCATCGGCGCATGGATCGCGTATTTTTTGCGCGGCGGACCGGAAGTCGGAGAGAATACCTTGACGCGTTTTTTCGTTCTGCATATCGGCGTCCTGCCCACGGTCGCGTTTATTTTGATCGCGGCGCACATACTGCTCGTTCGCCTGCATGGAGTCACCGAGTTGCATTTCGAGGGTGAAACAGTTCCCGAAGAAGAGCGTCACTTTCAGTTCTGGCCCGATCACGCCACGACGGAGATTCTCATCGGCGTTCTGTTGATGTACCTGCTGACCATCCTGGCACTGGTTTTTCCCGCCGGTCTCGGTGAGCCGGCTAATCCTAACGAGACGCCGCTCCATATCAAGCCCGAGTGGTATTTTTATTTTAATTTTCGTTTGCTCAAGCTGACCTCGTTGAAACTCAGCGTGGTGCTCACCCTGGCCATCGGTGCTATCGCATTTTTCTGGCCTTTCATCGAAGAGTGGTTCAGCCGGCGCTGGCGCATCAGCGACCGAGTTCCGGTTGCGCTTGGCGTCTTGGCCTTTTTGTTGTTTTTGCTTCTGACTGTATGGGAAGCGTTTGCCTGAGATTGGAGAGCTGCGCATGTCGCTAAACGCGAAACGCTGGGTCGTTGCCGCTTTGTCATTCCTGCTTCTTGGCGCGCTTTTGCTGGTAGCCTACCAGGAATCGAGACGTCACCGCGTGGAGCAGGGTCTGGAACCGGTGGTTACCGCGGCCAACTCGGGCTGCGTCAATTGTCATCGGACCGACGCGCCGGCGCTGGTGAAGGACTGGCAGGACTCGCGCCACGCTCAACTCGGCGTCGGTTGCGTCAATTGTCACCAAGCCGAGCAAGGCGATGTCGACGCTTGGACCCATGAAGGCGTGTTGATCTCGGCTTTGGTCACCCCCAAAGACTGCGCCCGCTGCCATACGAAACAACACCAAGAATTTGCCAAGAGCCACCACGCCAAAGCTGGCGAGATTCTTGCCAGTTTGGACAACATCTTAGCCGAGCGAGTTGCCGGTAAGCCCGGCAACATCGCCGACGCGGTCAACGGTTGCTGGCAATGCCACGGCAGCATCGTGAAATTCAAACGAGACGAGAAAGGTCAAGTCCTTCGCGTCGGCAAAGACAACAAACCGATGATTGATCCCGACACCTGGCCGAACAGCGGTATGGGACGACTGAACCCCGACGGCTCGAAAGGTTCCTGCCACGCCTGTCACTCACGCCACGGGTTTCAAGCCAACGTCGCGCGCTCGCCGGAGAACTGCGGTAAATGCCACATGGGACCGGATCACCCGCAAATCGAGATCTACAACGAGTCGAAACACGGTATCGCCTTTTACGCCAACCGCGACAAAATGGCGCTCTCCAAGCCCGGCGACTGGATCCTCGGGCGCGACTATTATGCGGCACCCACCTGCGCAACCTGTCACATCAGCGGGCACATGACGCCCCAAGGCATCAACGCCGGCAACAACCACGATGTCGGCGAACGCATCAGCTGGACGCTGCGGCCGGTGATAAGCACGAAGATCAATCGCGTCACCTACGAAGACGGTTACAAGGAAGATTATCCCGATACGCGACCGCTACCGAAGATCGGCGACAAGGTCGAGACCGTCGAAAACGTCCTCGAAAATGAAGCGCTAGTTAAGAAAACCGTCACCCGCACGGTCAAGAGCATTCTGACCTGGCAAGAACGCCGCAAGAACATGAAGGGCGTCTGCTTGAATTGCCATAACGACACCTATGTCGATAACTTTTATCAGCAGTTTGATAGTCTGGTCACACTCTATAACGAGAAGTTTGCCCAACCGGCGCAGGACTTCATCAACCAGCTAACCGCTGACAAAGTTCTCAATCCCGCCGCGCCGTTCGAGCATGAAGTGCAATGGGTATTCTGGGAGCTCTGGCATCACGAAGGCCGGCGCGCCCGCCACGGCGCCAGCATGATGGGCCCCGACTACACCCATTGGCATGGCATGTATGAAGTATCGAAACACTATTACCAGAAGTTCTTGCCCGAGGTGATCAATGCCGCCGCCACCAAGGGACCGGCGATGAAGCAGAAATATGAAAAGTTAGTTCGCGCCCATCTCGCCAAGGAGGAGCATGCCTGGCAAAAAGGCTTAAAGCCCGAGGAGGCCGAGGCGCTGCGCAAAATGTACGAGAGCCGCTATAAGTAAATACGGTAGACAGGTCGCCGAAGTCTGCGAATGCACTCACGCGAAGCGAATTCGGAGCGCTTTCGAATTAGGCCGTTTAGCCATTGCCGAGTGGCGCCGATGAGGTCCGCGAATTCATGAAGAATGTTACGAGGCGTTAAGCTCTTATCCGAGACTGCCGTTTTCATTGACGACCCCGAGCGGCGTTTGCTAGCATCCGTCTTTCTGGAATAGTTGCGTGTCTCAAATAGAACAGACTCTCCCGAATGCTGCTTTGTCCTCGACTCCGCTGCCCAAGGGCTGGGGCGTCAGCCTCGCCTATTTTTTTCTGAACCGCACGCCGCTGGGCAAGCTGGTTCGTTGGGTCGCGGGGATCAAATCCTCCGTCCACGTAAAGCTCGTTACCGGCTTTTTCATCGTGATCCTGCTGTTTGTTGCGATGGGAGCGTTGAGCCTGCAGGCGACAAATACCGTCTCGCAACAAAGCGCGCTGCTGGAGCAGGCCCACAAGAGAGTTGAATGGTCGCGTCAGATCCAGCATGCGCTGGCGCTGCAGATGAATTTTACCGCGATGGCGCTGCTCCTGCGGGACGAAGTTACGGTCGAAAAGATTCTGCGCGAAAACAATCGCTTCAACAATACGCTCGCGTTGATCGCCGAGGCAGCGGTTCCGGAGGAACAACAGATCATCCAGCGAATCCGGGTCGCCCAGGAAGAAGCTTTATCGGCGGTCGCCGATATTGCGAATCTGCTGCGCGATAAGAAGGTCGACGACGCGATGAATTTGCAGCTGGGCAAGGGATATCCGCTCTACGAGAAGATTGCGGGGTTGGTTGATCAGGTGGTGGCGATCGAACAGGCCAAGATGACCGGTCTGAGGGCGAGCGTCGCCGCCGTGACGCGAAGAACGCAGTTACTCATGGTCGGATTCGTGGCAAGTTCGATCATCTTGGCGCTCGTGCTCGGCTTCGTGATCTCCTGGTCGTTCATTCTTCCGGTGCACGAAGCCTATGGTTTTTTGAACGAGGTCGCCAACGGCAACTTTCGCGCGAGCATCAACGTGCCGAATCGCGATGAATTCGGAGTCCTGGGCGAACGGATGAACCGGATGAGCCGCCAGTTGGGCATCTTGTACGCGGATCAGCGCGCGCATACGCAGGAGCTCCAAAGATTGAATCAGGAGTTAAAAGACGCCAGCAAGGCGAAGTCGGCGTTTCTGGCCAATATGAGCCACGAGCTGCGCACGCCGATGAATGCTATCCTGGGATTCAATGAAATGATTCTCGACGACCTTTATGGCGAAGTGCCGACGCACCTGAGGGATCCGCTCGCCGACATTCAAACGAACGGCAAGCACTTGCTCAAGCTGATCAATGACGTGCTCGATCTTTCCAAAATCGAAGCGGGACGCATGGAACTTGCGTTGGCCGAATACTCTGTGCAGGACGTGGTCGACACCGTGGGAGCTTCGTTGCAATCTTTGGCAGCGGAAAAGGGCATCCATCTGATAGTCGGAGCGCAACCGCGGATCCCCCTTGCCTTCGGCGACGGGATGCGCATTACGCAGTGTCTCTTGAACCTGGCCGGTAACGCGTTGAAGTTCACCAAGGAGGGCAAGGTCGAAGTTTGGGCCGAACAAAAGGGTGACATGCTGGAGTACCGTGTCTCGGACACCGGGATCGGCATCCCCAAAGACCGCATCGATAAAATCTTCGGCGAATTCGAGCAGGCGGACGCCGCCGTCGCGCGAGAATTCGGCGGGACCGGATTGGGATTGAGCATCACGAAAAAGTTCGTGGAATTGCACGGCGGCCGTATTCGAGCCGAAAGCGAGTTAGGCAAAGGCTCGACCATTTCTTTTCAGATTCCGTTACGAGTCGAGCGGGGAGCGCATCGTGAGTAACAAAACCATTCTCTACGTCGAGGACAACGAGTATAACCTCAAGATCGTCCGACAACTCTTGAGCCGCACGAGTTACCGTCTGATCGAGGCGATGGACGGCGAAGAGGGGGTCGCAGCCGCGCGCCGCGAACTTCCCGATCTTATCCTCATGGACATTCAGCTGCCCAAGATATCCGGACTCGATGCGACCCGCGAGTTGCGCGTCGATCCCAAGACCGCCCACATTCCGATCGTGGCAATCACCTCGTTCGCTCTCAGCGGGGACAGCGAGAAGGCCAAGGATGCGGGCGCCACGGCCTATTTGGCGAAACCGTATAGTCCGCGCGAGCTGCTTCAGCTCATCCGGCAACTGGCTCCAGAAAACTGAGCGCCTAGACGCAGAAGTCACATGGTCCCAAACGGTTCCACGTCCAAGATCCTCGCTGTCGACGATAATCAACAGAACCTCGAGGTGCTGACGAAAGCGTTGACGGCGGCGAACTACGAGATCATCACCGCAACCGACGGGCCCACTGCGCTCAGGCTGGTTGAAAGCGATTCTCCCGATTTGATCTTGTTGGACGTGGTCATGCCCGGAATGTCGGGCTATGACGTGTGCGAGAAAATCCGCGCCAACGAGGTTGGGGGGCGCTTGCCGATCGTCATGCTGACCGCTCTCCATGAGGTATCCCATCGCATCCGCGGAATCGAAGCAGGGGCCGATGATTTTTTGAGCAAGCCGTTCAATCGCGAAGAGCTGTTGACCCGGGTCAGGTCATTGCTGCGGATCAAGACGCTTTACGACGATATCGAAACGAAGAACCGTCTCTTGCGCACTCTGTTCGGCCGTTACGTCTCTGAAGAGGTTGCCGCGGACATCGTCGCCAACCCCGGACGTCACTTGAAATTGGGTGGGGAAAAGCGCGAGGTCACCGTTCTGTTCGGCGACTTACGCGGCTTCACCCCGTTAGCCGAAACCATCGCCCCGGAGCATGCCGTCGACATTCTTAACGTTTTTCTGACCCACGTGGTCGATGTGGTCTTCGCCCATAAGGGCTCCCTCGACAAGTTTCGCGGCGACGGCTTTATGGCGTTTTTCGGTGCACCGATCCAACACGACGATGATCCCGCCAACGCCGTCCGCTGCGCGCTCACTCTGCACGAGCGGGTGAAAGGCGTGACGTTTGCTGCATTTCCCGATCTTCGCCTGCAGATGGGTATCGGCATCAATACCGGGACCGTTATTGCGGGCAACATCGGATCCGAACGGCGGGCGGATTACACAGTGATCGGCGACGAGGTCAATGTTGCTCAGCGTTTTGAATCAGGCGCCGGGCCGGGACAAACACTTATCACCGGCGCCACTTACGAGCGGGTCAAGGCGCGGGTCGACGTACGCGAGCTGGGAGTTTTGCGAGTCAGCGGCAAACAAGACGGGGTTCCGGCTTACGACGTTCTCAGATGGCACGAGGGCGAGCGTTGAATCGGACCGGAAGTGTCGCCGCAACCGATAGAGTAGGATCAGGAGGGTTTCACATGATTGGAAAACACAGACAGCGGTTTATCCGAGCCACGGCGGTGGTCGGACTTGCGTTCGCTCAACTGACCGCCGGCGGCATGGTACGCTCCGTCTCGGCAGGACAAGCAGAACAGTTCACTCCCGAGTTCAGGACAATGCGCAAATCTTTCGATGCCAAACACACGCCGAAAATCACCGCACCCGACAAGGTCAAGCGCGGCGAGTGGTTTGATGTAACTATCACCATTGGTGAAGGAGGCGAACATCCTTCCCTGAGCGAGCACTTCGTTCGCTATATCGGCTTGTACATCAATACGGCGGAAATCGCCCGGGTGTATCTCCACCCGGTCTACTCATACCCGAAAGTGACGCTTACCATAGCGCTCGATGAGGGCGGATCGCTCCGCGCGGTGGAAGAGCCGACGCACTCGGCCGCGTGGGAAGCTTCGAAAAAGATTGCGGTAGCGCCTTAAAAGGAGACAGATCAACCTACTTCTTCGCCATCGACACCGTCACCTCGCGGACGCCATCGTCGGCGACCGTCACCGCTTGGCTAACTCGTCCGAGGGTTTCCTGCCACACGTCGAGGGTATACTTGCCGGGAGGTATGTTCTCGAACACGAATTCTCCCGCGTCATTCGTGACAACGTAAAACGGGTGCTCGGAAACAACGACCCAGCCGCGCATCCATGAGTGAAGATCGCAATCTACCCGAAGAGTTTCGGGGCTCTTGAACGCGATGGAAATGGTTCGTGCGTGCGGTTGCGCCCGGTTGAACGGACGATTTTCTTTGGCATCGCCCCGGACGTTATGCAATAGCCGGTCGCTGTTCAGGAATTCGACCGTTCCGCCGACCGGCACCACGACTACCCGCGGGTCGAAGACGCACGCCTTCTGATCCATCTTTACCGTCTGCGGAAGATTCGGTGCTTTGACGCGGGGCGGAACACCCTGGAGAGCGACGACCGCGTTTTTGATTCCCTGGGTCGGAGAAAGCACCAGGTCTTGCGGTACCTTTTCCTTGCCGCAGAGGTACTGATCGATCGTGACTGGAATTTTTTTCGTTGGCAACGGCGGACCGGCGAAGCGGACGGTCCCTTTGAGGGTTCCCGCCGACGTCGCGGAGGCGAGCGTCGAAAAAGCCGCAATCAAAACCATCAAACCAAGCCCTTGAGCTCGACGACCGTTCGAAGTTTTCATGGGCGTACCCCTTGAATGAAAGTTTTCAGAGTATGATCGTGTGTCGCGCGGATCATCAAACAGCTACCATGACTGCGTGCGGATTGTCTAGCAGGTACTGGAGAGATGTATCAGCTTCGTTGCGCCAATCGGATCGCTGCAGCCTACTCGCTAACTACGCGCCAAACCGATCCGAGCGCAGTCGAACGACTCCGCCACGACGCTTCAGGACCTGCTAGCGTTGGAATCGGGTCACTTTGAATCCGGACCGGAGTCCTCGTCCGAGAGGAAATAGCGCTCATAACACGCGCGAACGCGCTCCCGTCTCGCTTGGTAATCGCGCAGCAGCTTTGCGCCGGAGCTCGCCTTATTTCTCTTACCGCGCCCGGCGCCGTTGCCGTAGCCCAGCGCGTGGGCGATGCTTTCAACCCTTCCCGGCTGTGCCTCGAACGCGTCGATCGATTGATCGCGTTCCAGGCGCAACCGGTGGTCAAGCCGGCGGAGAAAAAGGTAGCCATCGGCGAGCACACGATATTCATCGCGGTCAAGGATTTTCTCATCATGCAACGCCTTCAATGCGCCGAGCGTCTCGCGGCGCCGTAGCTTGGCAAGCCGATGGCCGTGCGTTAGTTGCAACATCTGGGTGACAAATTCGATATCGACCAGGCCGCCGCGCCCCTTCTTGAGATTGAAGCGGTTTTCATTTTCGCCGGCGAGCTCGCGCTCCATGCGCATGCGCAGATGATGAATCTCGCCGACCTCTGCGCGTTCGAGGCCGCGGCCGTACGCGAACGCCTGGGTGATCCTCTCAACTTCTCTGCCGAGCGACGGGTCGCCGGCGACATGCCGGGTCTTGATCAGCGCTTGACGCTCCCAGAGCTGCGAGCTGCTCTTGTGATATTCGCGGAAGGCATCGAGCGAAGATACCAAAGGACCGGCCTTGCCCGACGGCCGCAGCTGCATGTCGATCTTGTAGGCGATGCCTTCTTCGGTCGGCGCGGATAAAAAAGTGAGCAGCTTTTGGCCGGCGCGCACGTAGTATTCATGAGCCGGGAGGCCGCCGCTGCTGAGCGCTTCGACGCCGGCGTCGTAGACGAAAATTAAATCGAGATCGGAATTATAATCGAGCTCCCTGCCGCCGAGCTTGCCGCCGCCGACAATCGAAAACTGCCCCTGCGGCAGCGGACCGTACTTACGGGCGAGTTCCGCAAAGGTCATATCGAGGGCCGCCTGGACGCAGGCGTCGGCAAGATCGGATAGTTGGGTCAGCACTTGCATCAAGTCGAGCGTGCCGCCGAGATCGTGGAGGCCGATGCGGATGAACTCTTCGGCCTTGTGGCGCCGCAGCACGTTGAGCTTGTCTTCAATATCGATAGGCTCAGCGAGTGCCGCGCGCAACTCCTCCAGCACCTGTTCTCCGGATTTTTCGACGCGGGTGAGATCGACACGAATCAAAGTGTCGATCAGCTCGGGGCGGTTGAGAAATAGGTCAGTTAAAAATTGGCTCTCGGCAAAGAGGGTGATCAACAGTCGCATAGTCTGGGGATTTTCGGCCAGCAGAGTGAGAAAGCCGGTACGGCCGCCGATCCGGTGACTAAATTCGGCCAGGTTTAGCAGCGCGCGGTCGGGTGCGCTCGAATTGATGATTTCATTCATCAACGCCGGCCCGAGCAGACGCATCACTTTGAGGCGTCTCGCGCTGGGCGGCTGATAGACCTCGCCGTCGCGCACGGCGAGCAGGTGTTCATACGCTTTGAGGGGATCGGCGAAGCCGGCCTTTGACAGTGCCGCCGTGACAACTTCTTTACGATCGAGGTCATTCCACACCGAGCCGGCGGCGGATGCGACTTCCTGCTCGATCTCTTTTTGGGCGCTATAAAATAGCCGGTCAAACATGCTGCGCACGTTTTGCGTATGGCGGCGGTAATCACGCCAAAACTGTTCACGCTCCGTAAGTTTGCCCTTGCGCCGATAGCCCAGACGGCGCGCCAGAGCTTGTTCTTCGTCTTCCTTTTCGGGAATCGAGTGCGCGTGGGCTTCCTGAACGATTTGCACCTTGTGTTCGACCTGCCGCAAAAAGCAGTAGGCCTCGATCAACACATCCCGTTCTTTGGCGGAAATAAAATTATGCCGGGCCAACTCGGCAAGCGCCGGCAGCGTGCTCGGACCCCTTAAACTCGCCTCATAGCCGCCATTCACCAACTGAAGCGCCTGGGTGAAGAACTCGATCTCGCGGATGCCGCCCAAGCCGAGTTTCACATTGCGTTCTTTGCCGGCGCCACTGAGAAGCTCGCTTTCGATACGCGCTTTCATATGACGCAGCTCATCCACGGTTGTGTAGTCGAGATATCGCCTATAGATGAACGGCTCGAGCTCCTTGAGAAAACGATTTCCCAGGTCGCAAGCGCCGGCCACCGGCCTGGCCTTGATCATGGCGGCGCGCTCCCAGCACTGTCCCCAGGATTCGTAATAGAACATGGCCGAGCCGAGCGATTGTACCAGCGGACCGTTGGCGCCCAGCGGACGAAGCCTGAGATCGATGCGAAAAACGAAGCCATCCTCGGTGACTTGGCCCATGGCCTGAATGATTTTTTTGCCGACAGCGGTGAAAAATTCGCGCGGTGCCAATTTGCCTTTGGGTCCGCCGCTGCTTTCGCCCTCATCGCTGTCGTAGAGGAAGATGACATCGATATCGGAGCTGAAGTTGAGCTCGCCGCCGCCGAGCTTGCCCATCCCGAGAACGAGGAAGCGGTTGGGTTCGTTTGACCCGGGTAGATTGAGCCCACCATAATCTCTTTCCACTTCCCGCCGACAAAATTGATAGGCCGCTTCCAGGGACGCTTCGGCGAGCGCGGTCAGCTCCCGGACGGTTTCCCCTACGGCAACCTCAGGCAAAAGGTCGCGGGCGCCGATACGCAAGTATTCTTGCTGCTTGTGGCGGCGCAATACCGCACAAAATTCGTGTAAGGAAGAACAGTTTTTAGTTGCTTGGACCAGCTCTTTGCTGTGCTCAGCGGCCGATTTTGTCGAAACCGCTAGCTGGCGCGCAAACCGCTCCGGCCAATTTTCCCCCAGCCGTATGAGCACCTCGCTCAAGAAGCGGCTGCTGCCAAGCAGGCCGAAAAGAGCCGGCAAGTCCCCAGCGGGTACGGAGGCGAGTGCTTTGGCGCCGGCGCTTTCGGTCAAACGCTCAAGATGAGCGCGCGCGAGCGCCGGGTAAGGGCTGTTGTTGAGAAGCGATCGATACTTCGCCGTCAAAGCGGAAGCTCGCCGCTTTTTGCTCACCTTGTGCACGCCTTCACACTAACGACAACAAAAAAAACCTTCAAGCTAGTATTCACCGAGAAACCTTTTTGGTTTTCTCACTCGTCCGGGCAACTTTTAAATCGTTTCGCTTTGGAAGCTTGCTCTATCAACCACATTGAGCTGCATTTTCCGGTATGATATTCGTGCCGTCGTAAGAAGCGAAAAAGTGAGAGGGCTTTTTGCGAAGGAAAATTGCACAGCCGAGTTTAGGATCAGCCGGTAGTTATGCCATCCCATTTGGGATTGCCGTTTTTGATTAGCGGAAATCGCTAGCGTTGCAGCGGAGGAAAACCAGATGAAAGTATCTGTATTGGTGATTGGCCTTCTGGGGCTGTTGGTTCTGGGCGCGCCCGACCTTCGAGCACAGGTCTATGGTCCCTACTACAGCCCATACGCAGACATTCAGTATCAGCAGTATTTGCAGTGGCAGCAGCAGTATTTGGATTATTGGCGGCAGAACGACCCGTACTATGATCTCCACGTCATGCACTACCAGCTATATCTGCAGCGCTATCAGCCATTTCTAACCTACCCGTGCTGCTACACGTTCAGCGTACCCATCTGGTCAACACCGGCCCGACGGATGCCGCACGGGCCCAGGGGTCGAGCACCGAGACCGGTTAGGCGAAGATAAGTTGCTCAAAGCCACTTGACAGGATCGGTAATGCTGGGAGAATCCTGTGTTCTATCCGTTTGAATTTCCGCGCGACTGGCGCGCAGTCCTTCCATCGTAGCATTCTTAGAAGGAGGTGTTTATGAGCAAATTCCGCATTGAGCCGCATGGACGCCTTCAGGAATGGGTGGCCGAAGAGAAGGGCTATTTCAAAGACGAAGGGTTGGACTACGAGTTCGTCAACTCCTACGTCGCGGGAGAGTCCGGCTATGCGGCTGTCCAGTCCGCCGAATCCGCGGCGCCGGAAGTGAAACGGGGTGCTTTTGAAAACATGGAGCGCGGCCGCGTGGCGGATGTCAGCTGCGCGTGCCACTGGGCGGTCAATATGGCTTCTTCGTCGGGGCACGGGAGGATGTGGGGCCATGCTTACTCGGTAACGCCATCGGCGATCGTCGTTGCGCCGGAGTCGCCGATTAAAAAGCCGCGCGACCTGGCTAACGTAGAAGTGGGCGTGGGTTATCACTCCGGTAGCTACTTTTCGGCAATCCAGGCGTTGGAGCATGTGCTCAAGCCGGACCAAGTCAAATTGCGCTATATCGGTCAGCCGCGCGATCGGTTGGCCGCGCTGCTCGACCGCAAAATAGCGTCGGTGAACCTGTTCGGTGGGCCATTGTACCTGGCGGAACAGCAGGGTTTTCGCAAAGTGCTCGATACGACGTTCATGATCGGCTTTCTGCTGCACAAAGATGCCGTGCTGAAAGATGTGGAACGCTATTTCAACGCGCTGCGGCGCGCCCAGCGAGACATCGACATCGAGCCGGAGCGCTATAAACATTATTTTCTCAAAGAACTGCCGGAGAAATATCACAGCATGATCGACGTCAGCGGTTTCGGGCCCGGTGAGCGGCTGATCTTCGAGGCCTATACACGCGAGATGTTCGAACGCACCCATCGCTGGATGGAGCGATCGAAGCTATTTCCGGAGGGCCAAATCGGAAACGCCGACTACAGCCAGTCGATCGCTGTTTAGCGACGCGGCGCTTGAGCGTTCGCATGCAAGCTCAGGCGCTCAGAGGTGAACTGATTTTCGCCCTTCATTCATGTTTGCGTCATCGTTGTTAATAGAGTCGCGCACTGACCGCGCACACGGCTCTCAGAACTGGGACGACCAGTAAGAAGGGCCGTGAAGCCACCCCAAGCGCCCTACAGCACCGAGTTCGACCCACGTTTTAGCGCTCGGCTTACCCGCAGCCCTTCGTAATACGTGAAACGGTGTGGATTAGTTCCAATCGCCCAAGTTCTTGCTAGCCTCTGTTGCGACTTCTTGCCCGTGCTGTCCCTGCTCCTTTGCGATCATTGCCGCCTCTAACCAGGCGATTCGCGTACTCCACCACGACGAACAGCGTTTAGTCTGTTCTAATCGGCGCAGGCGCAGACCGTGCTCCGCTGGAACCACTTGTGTTTCGATAAGCATCTGAGTCACACTCCATTTGATTGAGAACTGCGGCACCAGATAATGAACCGCTTGACGCGACGGGCTACTTACGCGGGTCACTTCCCATCGCGCAACTCTTTGTGACACAACTCGCCAGCACGATGGAAAATATTGGCTAGCTGGTCCTGCCCCTGCTTCTTTGCGATCATTGCCGCCTCTAACCAGGTGATCGCCTCTATCCACTTGCCGTAGCACTCCTCGACCTTTGAGACGTTGGGAGGTGGTTGCTGGGGAATTGTGATCAGCTCCGGATCGAACTTACGCAGCAACTCAATGGGCAGTTTTATCGGCTCAAACTCATCATCATTTTTATACGGTAAAAGATTCATATCCGTCGTCCTCCGATAAGAGTGTTCCTGTTCTCGATCAATTGACTGGGTATCAGGAGACGCAGAATAGGCCAACCAGCAGGAGCACGAACACTACAACATCGGCCAATCCGGCAGGTGTGTTGATAAGCATTTGAGTCACCCTCCATTTGAGAACTACGGCACCGGCACCGGCGTTTCTCGGTGTCGACGAGCTTTACTATGAGCAACGCTTGTGCCGGGGCAACCCGACAACGCCTTTGAAGCAATGTTCGGAATTAGTAAAGAGAATTGCTGTGTCGTTAACGTGAGCTTGACCTCGCCAAGGGCACTTCGTTGACAGGGCGTCCACTTAGTTTGTCCCCGTGGGCTCTAAAGTCAGTGAGCCTTGAAGTGCAAAAAAACGTGCATGGCTAGCGTCCAGCCGTTAGGAAACATGAAAATGAAATTCGTCGGTGCTTTCTCGATCTAGCAGGTTGATGAAAAAACCGGGTTGCAGGCTGCTCAAAAAGATCTCAGAGCCAAGGTTGGCCTGGTGAACCAAATGATTCTTCGAACGCTTTTTGATCTTACCCTCGAGCAAGCCATCTCGATCTGGCAGGCCAATAACGAACTTTACTTGATTGAACTTGATTCTGAGAGTCCTCCACGGCTCTGGAAACTTATCACGTTAGCGAATCTCGGCGATCTTTGAAAACTCTGTGTAGAGATACAATTTATTCCGGTACTAACCAGGAAAGGAGACCGTTCCAGAACACTCCAGTGCTCTCTCCATTTGCACGTCAAGATCGTGTCGATTATGCTCACTTTTCTCCGGCAAGGAACGGGAAGTGTTCCGCTGCTTGGGGTTACAGGGAAGCCAATGCCGGAGCGAATTGGTCCGTAAGAATGCAAGGATCTTTTCAGTTCATCAATCGATACCCTAACAACCGGCTTGAGACCTCTGCTCAAAGTGCGGCTCAGCCGCGGCGGTTAGATTCGCCCGAACGCGTGCTATGAATGGCGAGGCTCATTCCTTCGACGGCGGCTGTACTTGCCGCTTCGTTCGGTATCGCATGTCCTCAAGGCCGCTGTTTGTCCACTGCTGCCATTGCCGGTGGTGTCAGCGTGAGACCGGGGCTTCTTTCGCGCTGAACGCGCTGATCGAAGCTGATCGAGTTCAGTGCCTTAAAGGCGAGGTTGAGGTGGTCCTCACGCCGTCCAATAGCGGCAAGGGGCAGAGGATCGCGCGCTGTCCAAGATGCCACGTCGCACTCTGGAGCAACTACGCCGGTGCGGGGGACGCAGTGCGTTTCGTCCGAGTCGGTACGCTGGACGATCCGGATCGCTTTCCACCCGACATCCACATCTTCACGGCCTCAAAGCAACCGTGGGTAGTGCTGCCGCCGAACACACCAGCGGTTGCCGAGTACTATAAGCCTTCCGAGCGTTGGTCGAGCGAAAGTTTGCAGCGTCGCTCTGTGCTCGTTGCGTCGGCGAAGCAGCAGTCGGTGGGGCAGGATCCGCAGCATGCACAAGATGACTCCTCTGAGAGTTGAACCTAGTCCCTCCATCGAACTTACAGCCACGGCGGGCTACGCTTGCCGGCATCTACCGCTCGTGTCGAAGTTAAGCCGCTTATTGAACTGAATTCTTCGATCCAATTCTTCCGGTATCCCATGATCGAAATAAGCATCGCACAATTCAATCTTGGCAAGTGTGGTCTGTTGGTTTGGATATAGAGCGGCCGTTGTCGTCCTCTAGCGGCTCCGTCGAAAGTTAGGCGGGGATTGCTCGCGCGCTAATCTGATGACCGCGAACCTAGAGATCGCCACCCACCAAGATGTGTTGTTTTTTACCCTCCCCGTATCTGTTCGAACATTCCGTTTGAAATCACTTTCCTTCCTCGACCACATTTAGTTTTGGGATTTCTTGAGGGTATTAACACGGCCTGGTATCAGTTCCTAAATGGCACAACGGTTGCGCTACGGGTTGGAGCGTCTGTCTGGTGACACTCTTCCAGGTGAAAATGGGGAGCCACAGAGATCGCTGATAGGCGGACCGCATGGACTGACATGGACTGAATAGTTGGGGCGACAAATGTCGCATCACAAAAGGTTCGTAAAGCCAACGCTGAAGATGCCTCCGGAATTACATTGGTCCACATGCGCTCATGCAGGTTGCTTATCGGGGCCACATGCCGGATGAGTTTCTTGACAGCCTCGACGCCGAAAAACGCACAAATATGTGGCGTGAGTTGACGCAGAATCCTGACAAGATGGTCTTCGTCGCTGAAGATAGCGAAAACAACGTTGTGGGGTTTTCTGCTTTGGGCCCTTCACGTGACCCAGATGCAGATCCCAACACGGCTGAGGTCAGCGCAATCTACGTTAACCCGGAGAAATGGGAAAAGGGCATTGGTCGCGCACTGCTGTCCGCATCGCTCGATGAAGTTCGAAAGCCCAAGTTTGACGAAGTTGCGCTGTGGGTATTGGAAGCAAACCAACGAGCACGGCTATTTTATGAGTCCTTCGGATTTGTGAAGGACGGCACGACGAAGGATGACGGCCATTGGAAAACCTTTGTCATCCGCGAGGTTCGTTATCGGCTGAACCTGCCGAAGAGACCCGGGGATTGAATCGCCTCTCTGTTCCGAATATAGGGGCATGGTCGTGTTCAATGTATCGCGGTGAAATGTATCATTTCGTTTGCGGGCTACTTCAGTAGAGTCGGAGGCGTATATATGCAAAACCAAGTTCCTCGAACCGACACTATAAACAAGTTGAGATTCGCAACCGATGGAGCCTTCGCCATGTTGGCAGGTATGGAGCTCGACGTGTTCACACCATTGAAGGCCGGTCCGATGACCGCCGAGCAGCTCGCTGCTGCTATCGGCGTGGGACCTGCACGACTTCGCCTTCTACTCTACGTCCTAGTTGGCGCAGCACTCTTAACCGAGAGCGATGGACGATTTGCGAACACTGACGAAGCGAATCAATTTCTGGTAAAAGGCGAGCCTTCGTACATGGGCAATAGACATGCGGCCATAGCGATGCGGTGGCGGGAGAGTTTCAAAACGGCTGACTCCATCCGTAGCGGCGTCCCAAAAGCAAGGCTGGACTTCTCCAATGCTCCGCCCGAGCAACTGGAAACATTCCTTCGCAACATCAATACAAGCACAGTTCCATCAGCGCGTGCTTTGATTCAGAAAGTTGATTTTTCGTCGGTGAAGACACTGTTGGATGTGGGGTGCGGAGGCGCAGGGATGGCCATAACGATAGCGAAGGCGTGCGCTCACATAAACGCGACGGCGATTGACCTGCCACAGGTGGTACCGATTGCTCAAAAAATCGTAGCCGAAGAAGGAGCAGTCGAGAGAGTCAAAGTCGTCGCGGCGGACGTTGTAAACGGACCGTTATCGGGAACCTACGATGCAGCGGTTTTGAGAGCGTTTCTTCAGGTGCTCTCTCCACAAGATGCGCGCCGGGCGATACAGAACATCGGTGCGGTGTTAAATCCCGGAGGCAGGGTCTTCATCATCGGCCAGATTCTTGACGACTCGCGGAGATCCCCTTTGGACGCGGTCGGGTTCAATTTAACGTTTATAAACTTTTTCGATGCGGGCGAGTCTTACACCGACAGCGAGCACCGCGACTGGTTAGGTGGCGCAGGATTCGTAGACATTGAGCGTTCGTTGCTGCCTGATGGAGGCAGCTTAATGACTGCTCGAAAAGCCAAATAGCCTGAACGTTTTGTTTTATTGAAAATCCTTACTGAGAAACTATCGTAACCTAGCGACTCGTCGAAGGCGGAATTATGAATAGCGACGGTGAACAGATAGAAACAATCGTCGTTGGTGGTGGTCACGCAGGTCTTACGATGAGCTACTACCTCAGTCAATGTGGACGCGAACACTTGGTATTGGAGCGAGGGCGCGTAGCGGAGCGCTGGCGTAGTGAACGATGGGATTCCTTTTGTTTCCAATTCCCTAACTGGACCATCGAACTACCCGGATACAAATACCAATGCGACGATCCAGAGGCTTTCGCCCCCGGACGCGAAGTCGTGCGATTTCTCGATGGCTATGCTGATTTCATCAAGGCTCCGGTGCGTTGTGGAGTGGAGGTCACTTCACTGGAACGAGCAGCCGGTTCCAGCCGCTATCTGCTTAAGACAAACACTGATGTTATTGAAGCTGCCAACGTGGTGATCGCCACAGGTCCGTATCAACTGCCTGTGATACCGGCCGTGAGTTCCGAAGTTCCGAAAAATATCTTCCAGGTACATTCCAGCGCCTATCGCAATCCGGCCCAGCTGCCGGCAGGTGCGGTGCTGGTTGTGGGCAGTGGAGCTTCGGGCTGCCAGATCGCCGACGACTTAAATCAAAGCGGCCGCGAGGTCTACCTCTCGGTTGGACGCCATAGCCGTAGGCCGAGAAGATATCGGGGCAAAGACTTCGCCTATTGGGGACCTGCGCTGGGGACGACCGAGCAAATCGTCGATACGGTGCCAGAGCAGCTGAGAAAAGGATCCGAGATTTTACTTACGGGCGCCAATGGCGGCTACGACGTAGATTTACGTGCCATGGCCGAACGCGGGATCGTTTTGTTAGGTTACTTACAAAGGATCAACGATGGTGAGTTGATATTAGCCGATGATCTGGCGCAGAACCTCGCTAGAGGCGACGAGTCGCTGGGAAATTTCAAACGGGCGGTGGACGACTATGTGACTAAGAACGGCTTGGACTTTCCGGCTGAGCGGGAGCCGGACATAGAACTCAACATTCCGAGTCGGATCTCGCGACTGAACTTTAAAGACACGGGCATCGGTGCGATTGTCTGGGCGAGTGGGTTCCGCTGCAACTTCGACTGGGTGAAACTGCCTATTTTCGACGACGCGGGCGAGCCGGTGCATCGCCGCGGTTTGACTCAGTTGCCCGGCATCTATTTTCTTGGACTGCGTTGGCTCTACAAGCGGAAATCGGCTTTTCTGCTTCGGGCTTCAGGCGCGGAGGACGCGGCGTATCTGGCGGAGCAAATCATGGCTCGGAACTGAGAAAAGCATTCAAAGGGAAGAGTACGGTGTCGTCATCCCGATCTCAATCGAATGCTTATTGGCGTGGAATGATCCGACGATAGACCGCGAGACGGTCGGCGCTAGACCGAAACGGATGAAACCTTGGAACCGAGTGATCTAGAAAAGGTGTCGCGAACCTTTTCGGCCGTTATTTACATGAGCTAAGGAGAAAAATTGCCATGCCGATTATCACCATTTATCAAGGCGCTTCCGGGGAAGGTCAGGAACTGGCCGCGTCGGTTGCCGAGGCGCTTGGCTACCGCTGTGTCGGGCGTGAGGTTCTGGTTGAGGCGAGTCGCAGCTATCGCATTCCCGAAGCCAAACTCAACGAAATCGTGGAAAAAGGACCGCACTGGTGGGACCATCTGTTGCAAGATCTGCGGCCCTACCGAATCGCTCTTCAAGCGGCGTTGTGCGAGCTCGCTCACGACGGCAAAGTTGTTTACCACGGACATCTGGGTCATGAACTCTTGCCGGGTGTTGGGCACGTGCTCAAAGTACTTTTGACCGCTCCCTTCGAGTTTCGTATTCAACAAGTCCAGGCGCGGCAAAATCTGACCGATACCGCGGCCCGCCAGTTTATCGAGGAAGTCGACAAGGCGCGTGGCCGCCGGCTCATGGCGATGTTCGGCACGGATTGCCGCGATCCGAGTCGCTATGATCTTGTCCTCAACATGAGCACCATGCGCCGGGAGGGTGCGAAGCGGATAGTTATCGAGGCCGCAAAGCTCGAAGAGTACCAGCCTACTCCAGAGTCCAACCAAGCTTTCAACGACCTCTCTGTCGGTTCCCGCGTCCAGGCGGCGTTATTTGCACTGCCGGATCTGCGAGGATCAGGCCTCGAAGTGCGCGCGACGGAGGGCCATGTTCACATCGGAGGAAGAATCGAGCAAGGGTCGGCAGAGGAGCTGGTGAGGATTGTGAAAATCATACGCGGCGTGACCGACGTGACAACAGAGGTGCACGTGGTTCCACCGCAGGCGTTCCTAGAACCCTGACGGAGTTAACCAAAAAGGCTTCCGAGAAAACTTTTCGGGGGCACAAAGGTAAACACATTTACGGTTGCCGCCGAATATGATGTGGAGGGAGTCACGCGTGCTCACGGTCGCGCCGGTCAGTCACAATTTGGTGCTTGAGACAGCATGCGTTGGGAATACCGAAGTCGTAGTGAAAACTCGCGACCAAGAATTGTGTGCGCTGTATCGCCTCAGAGATTAGGTCAGTATTGCTGCGCTACATGACGGTTGATGTTTAGAGACGCAACAGAAGGGTAATTCGATGAGCCAGAAACCCGTCATCACTGTCGAAGACATCGTGAACATTGTGCTCGAGGAACGCCGGCCGGGCTGCGAGAAGGGTATGCTGCACGAGGATAAGCCGGTGCAGACGTCGGTGTACCGCGTTAAGCCCGGCAGCGGCGTGCCGACCCACCTGCATGCGCGCGTCTACGATCTTTTCGTCGGTGTGAAGGGAAATGTCGAAATCCGCTATGAAGGCCAGCAGGGTAATGGCGTGTTCGTACTGAAGCCCGGTGCGTTTTGTAGAATGCCGCCTAGCGTGCGGCACGAAATATCGAATCCGAGCAAGACGGACGAAGCGTGCTTCCTGCTTGTGCAGGCATCGCACGATGGCTTCGATTACATGCCGGCGTCGTTCCGCACGATTGAGGCGGCGCTATCTTTCTCGCCGCGCACCTGAGCCGGGTCGATGTTCGCAGCGACGCGCCGTTTCCTCTCAAGGAGAAAGCATGGGCAGTGCGGGGAACTCTACCGGAACGAGGATTTTATCTGAG
>DATBMR010000082.1:0-15765 GCA_036554745.1 Binatia bacterium | reverse complement strand
ACGCGCAACAGAGAACTGGAGGAGGGGACGAGCCCGCGAGCGTGGGGGCGCGCGCGGGCTCGTTGGGGAGAGCTTCCCCCTACGGGGAAGTTCGCAGCAGCACAGCTAGGCAATATCGCGCATGTGAGCGAAGGTGAATTGCAGCTTTTTCAACTCGGCATTAAGCCAACGGTGACGTGCCCGATGTCGTGCCAGGTGCGGCTTGAGGTGCGACGTCGGATAGATCTTGGCTCCGCATCTTTCACATCGAGCTGCTCGCAACTTTCTCGTGTCCAGTGAAATAACCTTAGAGCTATTGCGAGTCTTCGGCTGCATGTGCTTTCTCCAATCCGCTGGCGAGGGGAGCAGCAATCACCGTGCCAAACCTTGCAGCTGGCTCGTGCACCGTTTTTGAGGGGTTTTCGTGTGCGGAAACGTGCGCCAGATCGCCTTTTGTCAAGCGCACGGTGTCAGGGCTATGTCAGCTTTGACAGTGAGAGAGTTTCCAGGGCACGGCGATGCAGCGATGGTAGCTCGGCGCCTTTTCTGAACCGCCGAGTTCGCTGATCGGCGCCGCAGTGCGAAAGCGTAAAGTTCTTTTACAGAATTTTTAAAATCCAGATATCCGCAGCGGCTTACGCTAAACATTCGTGACGATGCCCGCAAGTTTACACCATCCCGCTCACGATCATTTTGCGAACCGCCTCGATGATGCGCGCTTTGTTGGGCACAAACTCCTTTTCGAGCGTTGGGCTCGCAGGAACTGGAGCCCATGGCGCGGCAACGCGAAGGATGGGGCTGTCAAGGTAATAAAAAGTTTCCTGTTGAGCGCGTGCAATAATCTCAGCGCCAATGCCACCTTGCTCGACTGCTTCGTGAACGACCAGCAAGCGGCCAGTCTTCTTGACCGAGTCGGCTATTGCTGCGATATCCAGCGGTGACACAGTGCGCGGATCGATGACTTCGACCGAAATTCCATCAGCCATCAAATCGTCGGCTGCAGCCAAAGCGGGACCAACCATGCTCGATAGGGCTACGATCGTCGCCTGTTGCCCCTCCCTGAGACACTTCGCTCGGCCGATCGGTACCACCTGTTCGCCACTGGGCACTTCGCTTTTCAACCCGTACAGCCCACGATGCTCGACGAAAATAACCGGGTTGTCATCGCGGATCGCTGCTTTTAGCAAGCCCTTCGCATCGGCAGGATTCGCGGGCATGACGACCTTCAAGCCGGGTACGTGCGCGAGCCACGCTTCCAGGCTTTGTGAGTGATGTGCTCCCATGGCACCGCTGATGCCGCATTGCACACGCACGGTCAAGGGAATGTCAAGCTGCCCCCCGGACATATAGTGCAGTTTCGCCGCATGGTTAACCAACTGGTCCATGGCCAGCGTGATAAAATCGATGAACATAACTTCCACCACCGGTCGCAGTCCCGCGGTTGCGGCACCGATGGCGAGACCCATAACGGTGCCTTCACTGATTGGCGTATTGACGACTCGGTTAGCGCCGAATTCCTCCGCAAGACCTTTAGTCGCGCCGAAGGGGCCGCCGAGTGCGACATCTTCACCGAACAGATAAACCGAGGAATCGCGCCGCATCTCCTCATTGAGGGCTGCGCGAATGGCGTCTAAGAAAGTCTGTTCCGGCATAACCGCTTGCTTCCAAACGTTCCAGTCGTTCCAGCCGTTTAAAAAAAAAGTTCACGCACAGGTGTGCTACGTCGGCCCGCCTTTTGTCTCCGCTTCGTTTCGAAGCTCTCTGCGCCAACTAACGTGCAGATCGCTCGGCGGTAATCTGAGTCGCCACCTCCTGGTTGGCGGGCCACGGGGAAGCAAGCGCGAACTCTGCGGCCTTTTCGACCAAATCGCGAGCGTGCCGCTCAATCGCCGCGAGTTTTTTTTCGGTAATCGCTTGCCGAATCTTCAGCGCGCGGGCGGCCCGTGCGATCGGATCTTGCTTTCTCCATTCGGCGAGTTGCGATAGCTCCCGGTACTTCGCCGGGTCACCTTCGTAGTGGCCGCGCATGCGGTGAGTCAAACACTCGACGAAAGCGGGCCCTTTGCCGGCGCGGCACCTTTGGATGGCTTTTGCCATTGCGGCGCGCACGGCAAACAGGTTGTTGCCGTCAACGGTGCTCGCCAGAATTCCATAGGTTCGCGCATGCTGCGCCAGCCTTTCGACTTTGGTGTGCGCTGAAAGCGGCGTGAACTCGGCGTAGCCGTTGTTCTCGCAGACGAAGATTACCGGCAGTTGCCAAAGACTCGCAATATTCAACGATTCGTGAAACGGTCCGGCCTGACCGGCGCCGTCGCCGAAAAAAACCACAGCAACCTGGCTTTTGTTTCGTTCCTTGGCGGCGAAGGCTGCGCCGAGCGCCAAGGGTATCGTCCCCCCGACCACGCCCGTGGCGGTGATAAAGCCGCATTCTTTAACCACGATGTGCATGGAACCGCCCTTGCCGCCGCTGTAGCCGGTCGCACGACCGGCGATTTCCGCGAGCAGCCGGTTGATGTCGGCACCCTGGGCGATGGCGTGGCCGTGAGAGCGGTGGCCGCCATAGACATAGTCGTCGCTTTGCAACAGGCTACATGTGCCGACGGCGACGGCTTCCTGGCCGATGCCGAGATGGAGCAAGCCGACGATCTTACGCTCGGCATAAAGCGCCGAAACTTTTTCTTCGAACGCACGGATCAACCACATACGCCGCAGAAGCTCGCTTAGGTCAGTCGAGTTTCTCTTAGCCATTAGGCGGGGCGTCCCAGCGGGCTTAGCCGATGATTGCCGTGGAGTACGCTGCAACGAGAGGCAAACCAAGAAGATTTCTCGCGTGGCTCGAAATGACAAGAAGCCTGCGGCAAAAAGCTTGTCTCCTCAGATAAAGGCTAGACCCTGAACTCTCCAGCGGCGGCAGCGTTTATGCTACCGCTGCCCGGACCGCGTCCATGATGCGCGATTCCGAAGGGCCGATGTGGGCTTCGAGTGGCGGACTATAGGGTACGGGTACGTCGAGAGTCGAGACGCGGCGGATACGCGTCTTAAGTTTATCGAAACCGGTCTCGGCGATGCGCGCGGCAATTTCCGACGCAACGCCGCAACTCTGATGGGTTTCATCAGCGATAACCACCCGATGAGTTTTTTCAATCGACGTCAGGATCGCAGCCAGATCAAACGGTACCAAGGTGCGCGGGTCCAGGACTTCGACATCGATATTTTCTTGGGCGAGCTTTGCCGCCGCCTGCAGTGCGACTTGGACGGTGTAGGAAGTCGCGATCAAAGTCAGGTCACTGCCCTGCCGCTTGATATCCGCGACCCCGAAAGGAATGGGTTTGTCGTTCTCGGGAACTTCGCCGCGAATATCCAACAGCCTGGTATGATCGACGAAGACCGTCGGGTTATCGGTGGCCACGGCGGTCTTGAGCAAACCTTTAACGTCGCGCGGCGAAGATGGAATGGCGATCTCCAATCCAGGAACATTCCACAACATCGCTTGAGGGCTGCCGGAGTGCTGCGCGGCGCCCCCACCGCGCAGACCGTGGAACATATGAAATACTACCGGCACGCGAGTCTGGCCGCCGGACATAGAATAAGCGTTGGCCGCTTCATTGGCCACCTGCGGCCAGGCTTCGTAAATAAAACTACCGGTGCTCAGGTCAACGATCGGCCGTAGTCCCGCCATGGCGGCGCCGGTCGCCAGGCCGCAAAAGCCGAGCTCGGAAATCGGCGGCGAGATCATCCGCTCGCCGTATTTATTCTTCAGATTCTGAAAGACATGGCGGTGCGGGCTTAAGCTTAAAAACGTCCCGTTGATTAAATGGACGCGCTGATCGGCGGCCATGATTTCTTCCAGTGCTTCGAATTTCGCTTCATAATAAGCCAGTTCTCTCATAAAAACCTCGGCGAAGTTCCTGGTTTCTAAGTTTCTGTAAAGACCGAAGATCGCCTTCCCAGCCCGTTTGTTAAAACGCGGGGCTCTGGAGAACCAGAGAACCAGAGATTAGCAACTAGAACCCATCGCTACGCGAAGTAATCTCTTTCCGCTTCTTCAGCCTTCGGGTATGGACTGTTAACCGCAAATTCGACCGCCGCGGCGATCTCGGCTTTCACTTGGTACTCGATCCCGACAATTTCGTCTTTGGTCGCTTGGTTCGCTTCGATTAACTCGCGAATGTAAATCAACAACGGATCGCACGAGCGATACCATTCACGGGCTTTTTCCGGCACGCCACTAATGTCCCATGCCATCGCCGTGTCCGTCGGCTGCGGCACAGTGGGCCAGTTGGTCTCGCTGCCGGGATAGCGCACGGTTTGCGTCTCGACGAACTGCGGGCCTTCGCCGCGGCGAATTTTTTCCACCGCCTCGGAAATCGTTGCGTGCACCAAGCCGGCATCCATACCGTCAATTTGTCGCGCCGGTATTTTGTAAGCCGTGGGCAGATCGGTTAGCGGATAGATCGCCATTGACGAAGACTGCGCCGCCGCAACGGCACGGCCGGCGCCGTACTTGCCATTGTTCTCGCACAGAAAGAGCACCGGCAGTTTATAGAGCGAAGCCAGGTTGAACGCTTCCGGGGCGGCGCCCTCTTCGAGAGCACCGTCGCCAAACAGGCAGGCGGTGATACGGCCGTTGCTCTGCGCCTTCGCCGCATAGGCCGTTCCGGTTGACAGCGGAATGATGCCGGCGACTACACCTGAACTGTGCAGAAACCCGAGCGAGGGCGCAACGGAGTGAAACGACCCACCCTTGCCTCTATTTAAGCCGTCCGCGCGGCCGAGAATCTCGGCGAAAAGCTTTTTTGCCTCGACGCCGCGGGCGAGGAGATGGCCGTGGTTCCTATGCGTAGTGAAGAGGTAGTCATCGGCGCGCAGGCAAGAGAGCGCCGGCACTCCAGTAGCCTCCTGACCGATGTAGAGATGATAGTGCCCACCGAACAGGCCTTTGTCATGGAGCGGCACCAGATTCTCCTCAAAATGACGGATGACAAACATCCGTCGGCATAGGTCGAGCAGGTTTTCGCGTGATATTTTGGGCAACATATGGCCTGTGACTTATTGCAAAGCGCTGGGGTTTGTCAACGCCGGCAAAATCGATTAACAATGACTCGCCGGCAGAGATAAGAGCGGCTTCAGCAAAAAGCGTTACGAAAAATAGCCTCGCGCATGAAGGTCAGAATCGGCATCGCCGTCGGGCAGTGGCCCAGCCAAAAATTAACGCCCGACGCGATCCTCGAGCTGATCGATGAGTTCGAAGCCCTTGACGTGGACTCGCTGTGGGTTAGCGAACGGTTGGTTTCCACCAAGCTGATCCTCGAGCCCGTTAGTTTTCTTTCCTATATCGCCGGCCGCCTGCGCAAAATGAAGCTTGGCACCAGCACGCTGGTCCTGCCGTCGCGCCATCCTCTTGTCCTCGCGAAGGAACTCGCCACGCTGGATTTTCTCTCCCAGGGCCGTCTGTTTCCGGCGATCGGGCTTGGTGGGGAAGATTCCCAAGATCTACAGGCGGTGGGCGTTAACAAGAAAGAGCGCGCTGCGCGCGCGGATGAGGCGATCCGGCTTATGCGACGGCTCTGGAGCGAAGAGACGGTTACTTTCGAAGGAAAATTCTTCTCGGTTCGCGATGTGACGGTGATGCCGCGCCCCTATCAGAAAAACGGCCCACCGATCTGGATCGGCGGGCGTAGCCCAGCCGCCATGCGACGTGTGGGGCGGTTGGGTGACGGCTGGCTGGTCTCTTCAGCGTCGCCCGCGGAAGTTGAAGCAGGCATTAAATCAATCCGCGACTATGCCGCCGAGGCGGGCCGGCAAGTTCCCGAAGATCACTACGGCGTGCTGATTCCTTTCTACTTCGCTGCAAGTGGAGACACAGCGTTGGCGGTTGCAGCAGGTTCTATTCGTCCGCGCGGCGAAATGCCGGTCGCCGAATTTGCCGCATTAGGATCTCCCGACCAGGTCCGCGCCAAAGTCCACGCCTACATCGTCGCCGGCGCTACCAAGTTCATCATGCGACCCTGCGGGCCTTTCGAAAAATGGCGCGAGCAAGTCGAGGTACTCTCCCGCGAAGTCATTCGACCGCTACAAACCCCTGCAGATGAATAATGCGTCGGCGATCGTAATCGCTTGCATGGTGTTTTGCTCGAGGCTGCATTGATACCGCTTGCCATGAGTTACGGCCGGCCGTAAAATCGCGCCGGCTTACACTTGTCTGGGCAACTGGCTCCAACGGAGGTGCTGAGGGATGATCCGCTTTCAGATTATCGAGCGTTCCGGAGCGAATCTTCATAAAACCCTGGTCGATGCGATGCGCGCGGGTGAGTTGCGCACGTTCGAAGCGACCCGGCGAGGGCGGCGCATTCAGCACAAAAATTTGTCCTATCCCGGGTGGATGAACTGGACCGTTCATGACGGCCTGATCAATTGCGAAGTGATCAGCCCGCACAAGCCCGGCCGTGAGTGGCAGTTCTTTAGTGCCTTTCTGGGACGTTTAGCGGATCGTTATGCCGAGGACATCCTCGCCATCAATATTCAATTCCCCGGCGCAATGGCACAGGCGAGTCGTGCAGCGGTCAAGAAACGGCGGCGCGCCAGCCGCCGCAAATGAGCGCGGTTGTTGTCACCACATGACCGGTGCGCACGCCGCATGTCCCCTAAAGCGGCGCGGAGCGCAACAATCGTCTTACCGAGGCATCGCCACGGGGGACTCCCCGCTGTTGATCACGTCGATCATCTGACGTAACCGCGCGTAGTCCTCGCGGTTGAAGCCCATGACCAGGCGATGCAGGTGCAGGGTGTTGGCCTCGTTGGCTTCTTCCGGCAAAGGCTCGCCTTGGCGTACCGCGCCCGTCACGATATCGGCAAACTCGCGGTTTAACCGATCTATCAACGCAGGTGAAGGTGGATCGTTAAGGCGAATTACCAGCTCATCTTTGACGAAACGATAGGAATGGAAGTTACGGTAAAACTGGGTGATCTCCTTGATCGCTGCCTTGGCGCTGGTGTGGATTCGGAAAAACGTCATTTCCCGCTCAGTTATATAACCGCGGCTCATCACGTCATCGCGGAGAAACTCCTGCCAGCGCTGCCAATAGGTGCCTGCCGGTACGTCCATTAAAATGATCGGCACGAGTTGGGTTTTTCCAGTCTGCGCCAGCGTGATCGATTCCAAAAGCTCATCATGGGTGCCAAATCCACCGGGAAAGATCACCACGGCATCCGCCTCTTTAACGAACATGAGCTTGCGCGTGAAAAAGAAGTGAAAGTTCATGAGCTTCGGATCGTCGCGGATGAACGGGTTAGCGTCTTGAACGGAGGGCAAGCGGATGTTGACGCCGAAACTTTGCTCGCGCCCTGCGCCTTCGTGCCCGGCTTGCATGATCCCGGGCCCGGCGCCGGTGATCACCATGAATCCCGCATGCGCGAGCTCTTGCCCGACGCTGCGCGCCAGATCGTAATAGGCATCGCTCTCCTTGACCCGCGTCGAACCGAAAATGCTGACCTTGCGAATGTGGCGGTAGGGCGCGAAGATGCGAAAAGCGTGACGGAGCTCCTGCATAGAGCGGTTTAGGATTTTCAAATCGCCGCGTTCGGCGTTGTCCTGCGCCAGCTTGAGTAAGGTACGTAGGATCCCGGCGAACTGATCGGCGTTGACGAAGTCGTTCTGCGCCTTCAACCACTCGTCAATTTGCGCTCCGAGATCAGCTAACGATTTATTATTATTGTTGTTATTGTTATTTTCTGGTTGCATTTATGCTGTCCTTGCCGGCTCCTAATGCTCACCGGGCCTGCCGCCGGGTTTCCATAATCACGACCGCGGTGCGATGTTACTTAACCGATATTATAAATGATGAAGTAGGGGGCCGATAGCATCTAAAATTAATCGCGCGAGTGCCGCGATAAACCTCTCGCAGGCCCACTCGATCACCGCACAGTGCGGCCGACGACTAAATGCGCAGCTTGACAATCAGAGCAGCGGTCGTTTAGCGTCCGTCTAGCTGCGGTGCTGAGAATGCTCCAAAGCAAGATGCAGTCACCGCACAGAAGGAGGGTTTTAGTTATGCTAATTCTCCTAATTGGGCTGTCTCTGGTTTTCGCTGATGTCCGTGCCGGCCTGGCGGCGCCTATTGATGATTTGGTGGCAGCGGCGAAGAAAGAAGGGGTAATCGAGCTACTCGCTCCGTCCACGACCGGCGACAAGGGAGCTCAGGCTTTGGGGGCCGTATTCAACAAGAAGTATGGCCTCAACATAAGAGTAAACTACACGCCGTCTTCCAATATGACTGGAGACGTCGCCAAACTGGTGATGGGAGCGGCTTCGCGCGCTGTCCCCGAATGGGACTTGATGCTCGTCACGGATGCGCACCATGCCACCATCTGGGCGAAAAAACTGCACCAACCATTCGATTATGCAAAACTAGGCATCGCCCGGGAATTGGTCCAGTATGATAATGGGGTCGTCAGCTTAGCCAATCAATTCGTTCTTCCTGCGTACAATAAGAGCATCTTACGCCCGCAGGACGTGCCGAAGCGCTGGGAAGACCTGCTCGACCCAAAGTGGAGGGGAGGGAAACTCGGCGTATCGACCGCGACGCACCATCTTGCGCGCCTGGCCGTTGGTCCATGGGGAGAGGCGAAGACTACAGAATTCGTGAACGCGATCACCAAACAGGAGCCGATTCTGGGAACGCTCGCTAATCTTTATACCCGTCTTCAAGTCGGTGAGATTCTACTGGCTGTCACGCTGACCGACAGTTTTATCTCACGCGCGAAGAAAGACGGTTCGCCGATCGTCTTTGCAGAGGGTTTGGATCCGGTGATCTCGCCGACGTACAATGCCGGCGTGCCCAAAGGAGCACGCCATCCTCAGGTGGGGCATCTATTCGCGATTTTTCTTACAGATTTGCAAGCCCAGGAAGTGTGGGAAAAATTCAACGGGCAAACCTCGGCGCTCATTCCGGGCACAACCGCATACAAATATGCCCAAGGCAAGCGGCTCCTTCAGATGAACGAGAATCAAGCTCAGACCGTTGACCGGCTGGCGCGGCAGTACGGAAAAATTCTCGGCTTCGAGAGATAGCGGCAGCCGAGATGAGAAGATACCTTAAAGCCGCGATCCGCGCTTGCAGTTAACCGCGAACAAGAACTCGCACGGACTGTTGTGCCTTGGCGCGCGCCGCGCGGATGGGTCATCTTAGGACCTCTTTTTTTGAACCTTACCGTTCTGCGTGAATCCTGGCGCCTCCATCCGCTTGCTTGGATCCATCGGTCCGAAGCTCGCTTCATAGCCGAGGAATTACGGCGCGCGGGTTACGCGGTCCGCCTCCGGCAATTCCGCGAAGATTCCGTCTCCAAGCTCCGCTCCGGGCCGTTTTTGCTGCGCGTTTCCGATCCGGTGATGTTCGCCGCCGTAAAGGCATTCGCGTGTACCGGAACACAATATATCGGCCCCAGCGCCGCCGTGATGGAGCGCTGTTATGACAAGTACCGAGCCTACTGCATTGCGAGCGCGAATGGGCTCGACTGTCCGAGAACCACGATGGCGAGTGATGCCGCTGCTATACCTTTCCCGCTAGTGCTCAAACCGCGGCGCGGTTCTGATTCGATCGGGGTGCGGATCCACAGGCAAAATCCGTTTCCCATAAGTACGCGCACCGAGGACTACATCGCGCAGGAGCACGTACGCGGGGCTGAGTTTACAATCGCCGTGCTGCATGGGAGAGTGGGAATGCCGCTGCGGATCTTCCTGCCTGAGGGAACACTGTATTCTTTCTCCCGCAAGTATCTGCTACGGCCGGCGCGCGCGGCGGTCCGCGACGGTGCTTTGGCCGAACGCATATGCCGCACTGCGCTTAAAATAGCGAAGGTCTTCGGCGTTGACTGGGCCGCGCGCATCGACCTGATCCAGGAAACGATAACCGGCCGGTTGTGCTTTATCGAATGTGATGTGGCGCCGCTTCTCGGCGCCCAGTCGGCATTTGCTGCGAGCCTGGAAGCCGCTGGCATCGGTCGCACCGAACAGCTACGGTTGTTGTTGAGCGGTGCAACGCCGTGACCGGAACCTCATTGGGTGCAAAACGCAGTGGAACCGGGGCAATTGCAGGTCACTGGCTCCAGATGGAATCGAAAGCGCCTCTCGAAGCGATGACAGATTGCTTTACGAGCTATGATTTATCCGGGCTGTTTGGCACTGATCCTGATTTGTTCGCTGCTGCTTCTCATGCCGTTCTTTTTCGTGCATGCCATGCTCGCAGCGTTAGCGAAGCTCGGACTCAGCCCGCCGCTGGCGTTCGTCATTCTCATCGGCATCGTTATTGGAAGCTCTGTCAATATTCCAATCAGGCGCTTCCCCCGCAATGAGGAAATCTCGGTCGATCCGTTTATGATGTTCGGGTTTAGCCGACTCTTTTCCTTGCGGCCGCAAGTCCGCCGTTACGTCATCCTAGCGGTCAATCTCGGTGGCTGTGTGATTCCTGCGGCTCTTGCAATTTACGAATGTGTGCTCGTAGCGCAGCGCGGCGTCGCCGCTGTAATGGTTCTGCTCATCGTCACGCTCACCACGATTTTCGTTTGTTTTCGCATGGCGCGGCCGATACCCGGGATAGGCATAACCATGCCGGCGCTCATTCCGCCGCTCATCGCCGCCAGTTTAAGCTTGCTGCTCATTCCCGACTTCGCACCGCCGGTAGCGTTTGCGGCCGGTGTCCTTGGGCCCTTGCTCGGTGCAGATCTTTTACATCTGAAAGAGGTAGTGAAAATGGCGCCCGCAATCGCGAGCATAGGCGGTGCGGGTACATTCGACGGCATTGTCTTGTCGGGTCTGGTTGCGACCCTGCTCGCATAGAAACCCTGACTCCCGGCCTACTGCGGGAAAGCCACAAAAAATCATTCCGATCGGGCGATGACGTTGCTATCCACCATTGAAAAGGTCATGTTGAATTGACGGAAAATCTTTTTTATTCCCAAAAAACCCATCGGTGAAAATGCAGACAAATCCATACCAGGGATACTGATCACACCGCTAATCGCTAGGGTAAGTTCAATGCTTTCAGAAGATATCATCGCACTGCTCTCCGCTATATTCGCACTGACGGCAGCAACGGGAGGCCTCTGGGCCGCCCGAGCGGCTCATCGATCGGCTGTCATCGCGCAAGAGGCCGCCAGACATGCACAAAGCATCGATCGTCGCGGAATCCTGCGAGATCTGATTACCAGCTGCCATCGCCTTATCGCCGAGTCGGTTCAGATCAGTTCGCTCATCGAAGAACTGAAGGCCGAATATCGGATTCTTGCCAGCTTTTCGGGTGAATCGGGAGGCTCGCGAGAGAGGTTTATGATTCAACGAGCGGAATCGAAACAAAGAGAGATCTCGGCTATGCAAGAGGAAGCACAACAAAGAATTCAGGAGCGGGCGCAACTGCTCAACGCTTCCGACGAAGACTTTACGGAGGCACTGAGCAAGTTCGACGGCTATCTTGTCCGTGTGTTACGGACAAAAGATAGTCTCGAAAGGGAACTCGCATCGGTCGCCGGGAACAATCGCATCTACCGTGAAGGTCGCATCAAGAAGCTGCACCAGCGGTTGCAAAATCATAACACTTAAGCAGCTGACGAGGCTGGCGTCTCTGAGTTAGCCGCTGCCTCGGCGCATTAGGTCGGTTTGCCACTCGGCGTCGCAACTCGCGCAGGTAGTGAGTCGGTGTCGAGCTAATCCTCATCTAACGCGGCGGCAGCGGGCCGGCGGCGTTGAGTTTTTTAAACAGCGCGATCGATTCGGGATCTCGCGGTAATTCCTTCAAGGCGTTATCCATGTCATCGGGCATGAGTGGCGTCGCTTCATCACCGGTAAACTTTTTGTATTCCGCAGGAAAGTCTGGATCCTTAAACGTCTTGACCATCGCGGTTTTCAGGATTTCAACCTGTTCTTTTGGAGTTCCCGGCGGCAGGATAGAGGGTGTACCGAACTGTCGGAAGACCCGCACCATGCGCAGGAGCTTTCGATCTTGATCGGTTTTTGCGAAGCTCTCGATCTCAGGTAAATCGGAAAAATGATGATGTTTCAGGCCTTTCGGGACTTCCATGATGATATGCGGCACTATCGCCCCCGACTTTACCGCCTCCGCGTTGCGCTGTAGCGTGGTATCTGCGTTGTTGATTCGAGCGTCGATTTCGCCGCGGGCCAACGCGCCATCGAGTTCGGTTCCGGAGTATCCAACCACGAAGCTCGGATCTTTAATGCCGATTAAATACGCAAACATCCGGCCGACGAAGTAAATCGAATGACCGACAGCTTGCGCGCCGATTCTCAGCTTGGCAGCAGCGCGTAGATCATCGATGCTTTTGATGCCCGCTTCCCGCCGGGTGAGGAACACCCAGTGATAGGTGCTGTGGGGCGAGCCCAGGTAGATAAATTTGTCGAGATCGTACAATACCCCCTTTTCGCCTAGGACCGCGTTTGCGACGAGGGCTCCGCCGATCCGTCCGATGGTAAGGCCGTCGGGTTTCGTGTTCTTAAAGATATGATTGGCGGCTTTGATGCCTCCTCCGCCCGGCATGTATTCGGAAACAACCGTGGGATTTCCCGGAATATGTTTTTGCAGGAACGGTATCATCGCACGGGTCAGCATGTCCGAAGATCCGCCCGCCGAAGTTCCCTGAAGGATGGTTAGGGTTTTACCCTGATAGTATGGCGCTTGCGCGAAGGCGCCAACGGTCGCTATCACAAGAAGCACGATCACGGCTAGGCTCCGCACCAGGATCATTCTGATAAAATGCATAACCCCCCCTTTCTACGCTGGCCAAGCGAGCGGGCGATCCCCGAGAAATTCCCGAAGTTTTCTTTTTCGCGGCAGGCGGCACCATGAAGCTTTAATGACCTTGATTGTTTTCGGGAAAAACGATTCTTGTGAAAAACAAGCCATAACGGCAGAAGAGAAAGTTAGGCACGAACAGCAATGGTAGAACTGCCCCGTGCTTCAGCCATCAGCGCTGAACCGCCAGCATAAAAACTATCCTTCTCTCGAAACGCCCGACAAAACTTTCAATGGAAGCTACAAGCCTTACGCGGTGCCGACCTTATCGCATTGAATGTCCAAGTCAACACGCGGCTGCGTATCGAGCCTGAGTTTAAGCGAAAACGCGTAGTCGCGGGACATGGCAACAAAGGTAGCCTCAGGCCAATAGCGGTCGGTTCGAATCCACTTGACAGGTTTCCAACGTGGGGCGATATATTGCTGCACGTGCACTGGTCAGTTGCAAGCAAGATCACAACACGCATCGATTATCGCTTCAGGTAATTAATTTTTGACGAGTGGCGGGGCAGCAGGACGGGCACGGCAAAACGGCACGCTACTCCACATGTTCGCACGGAAAGTCCGGGCAGCTTTGCGGTCGCGTCTTGTATCAGTTGCCCGGCGAATGAGGAGGCCGTTATGAAGGGTTCATCGCGGTGCGTCTTCTCTATACTGTTTATCGTTGCCGCACTCCCAATTATAACGGCAAAGTCCCAAGCGCAGACAAGACAAACAACGGGTTCGAGAGCGCTGACGCTTGGTATCGTTTTTCAAGGCGGTGCGGAGCCCGTGAAAAAACATTTTCATCCCTTGGTGGATTATGCAGCCCGCAAGCTCTCGCCGAACGGTGCAACGACTGGAATCGTTATGGTCGCTCCGACGCAGGGGCAAATGATGAAGTTGCTTGAAGAGAAGCGCGTTGATTTCTATATGGAAAGCGCGTATCCCACTTACCTCATCAACCGCTTGGGCACCGCCAGGATCTTGCTCCGGCGTTGGAAAGGTGGGGTCGACGAATATCGCAGCATCATCTTCACCCGTGAACGAGGAAGCATCACACGGCTCGATGATCTGCGCGGCAAAATCATGGCCTTCGAAGACCCCGGATCAACCTCAGGTTATTTTCTACCTAAACTGTTATTGTTAAAAAAGGGCTTCGCGGTGCTGGAAAAGGCGAATCTTGAAACCAAGGTCGCGGCCAATGAGATCGGCTACATTTTCGCCGGCACCAGCGACAAAGTTGTCTCTCTCGTGCTGCAAGAGAAGCTCGCCGCAGGAGCGATTAGCAGCGATGACTATTCGGGTCTCGAAGACAAGAACAAACGCATGATTGCAGTACTAGGCGAAACCGAACCAATGCCCCGACATCTTTTATCGGTGCGCAAGGATCTGCCGGAGCCGGTGGTAAAACGACTCAAAGAAGTTCTCCTCAACATGCATCAAGACGAGGAAGGGCGCAAAATTCTACGCGAAGCCGACGGCACGACGAGGTTCGATCTGCTACCCGGCGGCGAGGAAAGGATTCGGCGAACACTCATCGAAGTTTATCGACAGCGCCGCACTAAATAAACGCGGATCGCTGACACCCGTCCGTGATCTGCGGCTTCCTAATATCGAGAGGATACGCCGAGAATTAATTTCGCAGCATCGATCGACGTCTCGAACGATTGGAAGCACTGACGGTGTCTGAACTAACCGGGGCGACGGACGATTCCTCGATCGACCGGCTTCCTCGGAGAAAGAAACGCCGGCAACTTTTACGCGCCAAGCAGTCGAACTCCGGTAGCGTCGACTTATTATGATCGCGTCAGCGTCTAAACGAGGATGACAAAAAACAACGCCGCCGCTCCCGGCGGCAACACGATCGTTCACCTGATCGACGGCACGTATGAGTTGTTCCGGCATTTTTACGGGCTTCGTCGCTTTAACAAAGGAAAAGATCGGCCCTTCGGCGCCGTCATCGGCGTCCTCAATACGGTTTTGCAGATGATCGAGAGCGGGGCCACTCACCTCGGTGTGGCGACCGATCACGTCATCGAGTCTTTCCGCAATGAGCTCTGGTCCGGCTACAAGACCGGCGACGGCATAGAGCCCGCGCTACGCGCCCAATTCCATCCACTCGAAGACGCGCTTAGAGCGATCGGCGTGGTCGTATGGCCCATGACCGAGCTCGAGGCGGACGACGCACTCGCCTCGGCTGCCCAGATCGCCGTCGAGAGCGACGCAGTGCGCCGAGTCTGTATCTGGACGCCCGACAAGGACCTGGCGCAGTGCGTCCGGGGCGACCGGATCGTGCAGGTAGACCGCAGGAGTCAGAAGATTCGCACTGCGGCGGGAGTCCGTGACAAGTTCGGAGTCGAGCCGCACCTGATTCCCGACTTGCTTGCTCTCGTCGGTGACGCCGCCGACGGCTATCCGGGTATTCCGGGCATCGGTCCGGTTACGGCGGCACGCCTGCTGAACAAACACGGCACGATCGAGGACTTTCCCGCCGCCGTTTTGGGTGACAGCCGCGACCTTGCATTGTTGTTCAAGCGCCTTGCAACGCTCCGGACTGATGCGGGCCTCTTCGGGAATGTCAACGAGCTGCGCTGGGGCGGCCCCACAGATGAATTCGCCGCGCGGGTCGAGCAACTGGATGAGCCACGTCTTTTGCAGCGCTGTCTTGCGGCACAAAACGTGACTCACTGACTTGGAACTGGACTTCGGTCGAGTCACCACAGCGCGGCAAGCCGCAACGATCACGAAAAGTTTGGGGGTCCACGAAGTTTGAAAAGCGTGGCACCAGGCCAAACCAAGAATGAAACTGCTCCTGACGGGAAATCCGGGCGTGGGAAAGACCACTCTGATACGAGCTATTGCAGAGCGGCTGGCGGGAATTCGCTGCCGGGGCTTTTACACCGAGGAAACAAGACAAGGGCGGCAACGAAGCGGTTTTCGAGTGGTTACTCTGGACGGGCGGACGGGAACTCTTGCGTCCGTAGGAAGCCAAGGGCCCAAGGTC
>DATBMR010000074.1:0-51677 GCA_036554745.1 Binatia bacterium | reverse complement strand
CACGAGTTCTTTGCGGTTAGGCTTTCTCAAAGATGCGGCATGATCTCTTTGGCGCAGATCTCCAGATGCTCCATTTCATCGAACATCGGATTGAAGACGATTTGCTGCGCGCCCGCGCGCACTAGCTCTAGAATTTTTTCGGTGCATTCAGTGCTGCTTCCCCAGATGACGACCTGCGGTCCCAGATCGGCGTTCTTGTAGCGTTTGCCAAACCATTCTCTGATGCGCCGCTCGCCGCGCGCTTTATCGCTATCCACCGCCAGGTACACGCGCTTGGCGAAATGAAAAGACGCCTGCTCGCGTCTGGCTTCGTCAAGAAATCCGCGAATTCGCGTGGACTCGCGGATAAACGAAGCCGACGACGACGAACCTGCGCCCATCCAGCCGTCGGCGTATTTCACCGCGCGCCTGAGCGCGTTCTCATGATGGCCGCCGAAGATGATCGGCAAATGAGGTGTCTGAAGCGGTTTCGGCTCCATTGCGACATCTTTGAATTTCCAGTAGCGGCCGTTGAAGCTCGCCCGCTCCTCAGTCCAAAGGAGCTTCATCACCTGCACCGCTTCGGTAAACCGCGTGACGCGACCTTCACGGGTATAACCAAAAACATCTTCATGCGAACCCAAGTGGCCACCGCCTAGGCCAACGCCAATAACGGCACGTCCCCCGCTCATGCAATCCAAGGTTGCATAGGCTTTTGCCAGCTGAATCGGGTTGCGCAGCGGCAGCAGGATAACGGAAGTTCCCAATCGCAACTTGGTCGTGATCGCTGCCACATAGCTTAGTAACGTCACCGGCTCGAGCATGATAAAGTCGCCGATAATGCGCTCCTGAAGCCACAAACTGTCGTAGCCGAGTGTTTCCGATTTGGTCGCGAATTGTCGAATGTGCTCCATATCGACGGGTCCGTCGAAAAACACTTGGGGAAGCTCGATGCCGCAGGGGATTTGGTTTACCATAGGCAGTCTGTTCCTTGGAGAATGCGACTAGCCACAAACTTTGTGCCCTCTGTGGTGCTCTTTTTCTCTAGCTCACGCCGTAGAGGCGCGCGCAGTTGTCCCACAGTATTTTTTTCCTGGAGCTGTTCGTCATTTCCACCGCCATGAAATGATTCACCGCGTTGGGCCAATGGGAGTCGGCGTGTGGATAGTCCGTTGAAATCACCACGTTGTCATCACCGATCCTCCTGATCACGTCATCCACGAGATTTTCCTCCACATCGACCGAGATGAAGCACTGGCGCAGGAAATAGTCGCTCGGTTTCATGCTCAATGGCTCGCTCGCATAACGCTTGCGCAGCTCCCATCGCTCGTCGAGCCGGTAAAGCGCCCACGGCAGCCAACTGCAATTGCCTTCGAGAAAGGCCACCTTCAATTTCGGGAACCTCTCCAAGACGCCGCCGGCGCAAAAACTCCCCACCGCGAGCATCAGCTCGACTGGATTGCGAAACGCATTGATCAGCACAGCTTCATTGGCGTGACCCTTGAAGCGGTGGACCACCTGATCGGTGTTGGGATTCGCCGCTGGATGAAAACAGACCGGCACGCCAAGCTTTTCAGCTTCGCGCCACACGGGATCATAGTAGCGGTCGTGGATATGCCGGCCATTGGCCGGCTCCGGCACGAGGCACAATCCGATCGCCCCCAGTTCGGTGATTGTGCGGCGCGTTTCATCAACCGCCAAATCAACGTCATGGAGCGTGATAAGCGCCGACGGCCGTAGTCTTTTCGGATCAGCCTTGCAAAAATCCGCCATCCAGTTGTTCCAAGCCCGGCAAAGATCGTTGGCGTACTCCGGCTCCAAACTGTCGTCGCAGTGCAGCGGAAAAGTACGAAACAAGACCGCGACATCGAGGCCTTCCTCATCCATCGCTTCGAGCTGCGAAATCGCATCGTAATCGTGCTTGAGAGGTTTCGCATAACGATCCGCCACCATATCTTCTCCTGGAGCGGCCTCGCCGGCAACCGGCTTTGGTGTTGCCGCGGAAAGCGCCTGCACACCGGACGACCTGATCGGAGTCCCGTCCGCGTAGGTAAACCTGATCTGGCCGTGTTTTGTTCTCGGTCGCCCGCGCGGAATCCGGTCGCCCCATTTGGGATTCATATACTTGAGATAAAGATCATGGGGCTCGAACACGTGCATGTCGCTGTCGAGAATCTGATAGCCGCTTTTCGCCATGGCTTGTCCTTTCCGCCGCTCGCTTTTTACATGAACGAACTGCTGCTTACGGCAATGGCACGATTTTACCGCTGCATATCAACGATTAGTCTTTCGAGTCTGCTTCTGTCAACAGAAAGGCCGCGGTCGACCGTTTACGTTCCCTTGACAACACGATTGGGAGCGATAAAAGCATTTTCAGCGATCACCGGGAAGGAATCGTTTCCAGGAGGCTAAGAATGAAGACTCTTCGGGAGTTCGTGATCATGTTGTCGGCTGTTGCCTTGTTCTTGTGTGACGGCACAGCTCTCCGCGCGCAAACTCGTGTGTCGATCGGCGTCACTGAAACCATCGAGACGCACAATCCGTACGGCGATAGCGTCTCGCTCCTTTACGGTATCTGGAGCGAAGTCACCGGCCCGTTCTGCACGTACAATTACAGTAAAGGCGACTTCGAAGGCCGACTCGCGGAACGCTGGAAAGTAGAAAATCCCACAACCTGGGTTTTTTCACTGAACAAGAATTATAAATTTAACGACGGCTCGCCAGTAACGGCCGACGACGTCGTTCATTCGCTCATGAATCGGGTGATCGGCGACCCACAATCGAAGCAGAAAGCATCCGTCGCCGGCCCCATCGTTAAGGCGGAGGTGGTGGACCGGTACACTGTCAAATTCATCACCAAAAAACCGGCGGCCCCCCTGCTCTCTTTTGTCTGCGATCGTTTGATTGTCACGAGCAAAGCGGCCTTCGAAAAGTACGGTCGCGACGCTGCCGACAGGCAGCACATGATGGGCGGTGGACCCTATCAGTTGAAGGAATTGATACCGGGGCAACGATTGGTCATCGCCAAACGGCCAGATCACCCGGAAGCGAAAAAAAACCCATCGGCGCCGGACGAGATCGTCTTTCGCGTCATGCGAGAAGTCGAGCAGCGGGTTACTGCTTTGCTCAATAACGAAGTCGAGATCGCTCAGTTTATCCCGCCTCACCTTCGCGCGCGGGTTGAAAATGCGCCGAATATAAGGATTGAACCCGTGGATTCAATCGAGATCATGTTTCTCGCGATGCAACCGAAGCCGCCTTTCGACAAGAAGGAAGTTCGCCAGGCGGTTTGCCACGCCATTAATCGTGACCAGATAATCAAAACGTTGCTCGAGGGATTCGCCAGCCGTCTCGATGGCCCGATTGGGACGGGCCAGTACGGCTATGATCCCAATTTGAAGCCCAGAATGAATTACGATCCGGAGCGTGCCAAGAAGTTACTCGCGCAAGCAGGCTATCCGAACGGCGTGGATATCCAGTTGCAGACACCGGTGGGGCGCTACACCTTGGATAAGCAAATTACCGAAGCGATCATCCCCATGCTCAATGCCGTTGGCTTTCGCGCCAAGCTGCTCACGCCGGAATGGCCGACGCTGTGGGCCAACGTGCAAAAAGGAACGGTGCCGTTTTACTATATGGGCCGCGGCTCAGTGCAGGATCCGAGCGCCGCGTTACATCAATACTTTCATACTGGCGAAACACCGCGGATCGGCTATTCCAATCCAAAACTCGATGAGCTGCTCGATAAGGAGCAGGAGGAGTTCGATGCGAAAAAACGTCGCCAGTATCTGTCTCAGGCGATGAGTATTCTGACGGAGGAAGCACCCGCCTGTTTCATGTGGCGCCACAAGCTATTGTGGGGATTGTCGAACAAAGTCGATTACAAGCCGCTGCCCGACGGGCGCATTTACGGCGTGGACATGAAGGTTAAGAAATGAACAGATCGCGGTGCAAACTCGGGCCGCGCCTGTCGCCTGAGTTGCAAAATCTGCTGCTCGAGTGCGTGAGGACTTGTGACCGGCGAAAAGTTCGTTGACGTCGACGGCGTCAGGACGCGCTATTACGAGCGCGGCGCCGGTCCGGTGGTGGTGCTCTTTCACGGCGGCCACTTCGGCTCTCACGACGCCGCCGACTGTGCCGACGACTGGAGCCTGAACTTCGACGGCTTGGCGCAATGGTTTCACGTTTACGCAATCGACAAGATCGGCCAGGGCTTTACCGACAATCCCAAACGTGACGAAGACTACACGATGGCTGCGGTGGTGCAGCACGCCTACGGCTTCCTGAAAGCCCTTGGCCTGCGCAAAGTCCACCCCGTCGGCCACTCGCGCGGCGCCTACCTCGTGGCGCGCCTTGCGCTGGAGCATCCGGAGCTTTTTGACTCCTGTATTCTGGTCGACACCAACACGCTCGCGCCGGGCATCAGCAAGAATGAAACAGTCATGGCCAATCCGCCGCAGCCGCGTCTCAGCCGTGAAAGCCAGCGGTGGGTGCTGGAAAAATACTCCTATGGCTTTGAGCACATCACAGAAGAATGGTTGGATGTGATGACGCGTGTCGCGGCGCTGCCAAAATATCAAGCCGCGGTCGAAAAAATGGAAGGCTGCGGTTTTCGCGTTACCCGCTTTTTACCTCATCTGGCGCGCCAAAAAGATGAAACTCTCGGCATTATCCGCGATCGAGGATTGGGTTTGCCGACGCTGCTTGCCTGGGCCTACAATGATCCAACCGCAACCATCGATCAAGGACAGGCTCTGTTCGATCTCATCGCTCGCGGCACACCCGATGCGCGCATGGTTATTTTCAACCGTGCCGGACACTTTTCCTACCGGGAACATCCGGCAGAATTTAACGATATGCTGCGCGGCTTCGTTCAACGCATCGTTTGAACACGATCATGCGACGAAGCGCGCCTGCGTGTCCGGAGAATTACCGCTGACATGGGCAGCTATTTGGTTCGCCGTCTGGCCGGTACTCTGCCTGTCCTACTGCTCATCAGTTTGCTGGTTTTTCTGTTGATCCATGCCGCGCCCGGCGATCCGACGCTGCTCCTTCTCGGCGAAGAAACCAATGCGGCAGACGTTGCGCGGGCCAAGGAGCGCTGGGGCCTGGACCGCCCGCTTTACGTGCAATACTTGAAATTTCTTCAGTCTGCCGCCGTCGGCGATTTCGGCCAATCGTTCAAATATACCGAGCCGGTGATGCAGGTAATCATGACCCGATTGCCGGCGACCATCGAGCTGGCGGTGTTCGCGATCCTTATCGCGACTGTGTTAGCGATACCGCTTGGCGTATGGGCCGGCTCCAGGCCCAATTCTTGGATCGACAATCTAGGCACGACTTTTGGTCTGTTCGGCATCAGCATGCCGAGTTTCTGGCTCGCCATCATGTTGATTCTGCTGCTCGCCGGTGTGCTAAACATCCTGCCGACTTCAGGACGCAGCACCTATGGAGTAGCCGGACCGGAGCAAACCGGCTTCTATATCCTCGACAGCATCCTGCAGAAAAACTGGGGCGCGGTCTGGGATGCGCTGACGCATATATTGCTGCCGGCATTGGCCCTCGGCGTCAACATGCTCGGCATTTTGATGCGTGTCACGCGCTCGGCAATACTGGAAGTCATGAACGAAGACTACGTGCAAACCGCCCGCGCCAAAGGCCTGCGAGAGAAAAAAGTCGTCTGGCGTCACGTGACGCGCAACGCCCTGATTCCCGTAATTACGGTTGTCGGCCTGGAGCTCGGCACGTTGCTCAGCGGTTCAATCATCGTCGAGACGGTTTTTTCTTGGCCGGGTAGCGGCAGCCTGCTGATCACCGCGCTCAACGCGCGCGACTACCCGCTCGTCACCGGTTTGGTGATGACCTACACGGCGGCTTTCGTGTCGATTAATTTGATCATCGACGGACTTTATGCGGTCATTGACCCTCGAATCCGCTACTGACGACCGGTCCAGCGCGCGAGTAAGCAAGCTGCCGCACCTTCACGTCAAGGCGTTTACCGGCGCTGTGATCGTGCTGGTATTTATCTTCTTCGGCGTCTTTGGACCGGCCCTCGCGCCCACCGATCCCAATAAACAAGAGCTCACCGCGATGCTGAAAGCGCCCCAGGGCATCGGTTCGGTGCACGCGCTTGGCACCGATAATCTCGGCCGCGATATTTTGAGCCGGGTGATTCACGGCTCACGCGTGTCGTTGCTGGTCGCCTTCGCGGTCGTGTTTGTTTCGGGATTTATCGGCATCTCGCTGGGCGCCATCTCGGGCTACTTCGGCGGCAAGGTCGATTTTGTGATTCAGAAACTGGTGGAAGTCGTGTGGGCTTTTCCCCCGCTCTTGCTTGGCATCACAATCATGGCTTTCTTGGGTCAGGGTTTATTTAACCTCATTCTGGCGCTGGTAGCGCAGCGCTGGATCCCCTATTGCCGAGTCGTTCGCGGCCAAACGTTATCGCTTCGCTCCCGGGACTTCGTCACCGCCGCGCAATGTCTCGGCGCCACCAACCGCCAGATCATCACGCGCCACGTCATTCCCAACCTGATTCAGACCTCGCTCGTGATCGGCACCTTCGCAATGGCGTCCTCGATCATCGCCGAAGCGAGTTTGAGCTTTCTCGGCGTCGGTGTGCCGCCGGAAATCCCGACCTGGGGCACCATGCTCGCCGACGCGCGCATTTACATTAGCACCGCGTGGTGGCTGCCGCTCTTTCCCGGTCTCTGCATCTTCGTTACGGTCCTGGGGATCAACTTGCTCGGCGACGGACTGCGCGATCTCCTCGATCCGCGCTTGAAGAGAACCGGCACGGGGATTTGACGGTCGTGGTTAATCACTCACGTGTCACTTCCGGATACCGAGCGATACCTTCGGCCTAACGCGAACCGTCCTCTGGAGGAAACCGCGACGTTTCAAAGGAATTCAGATTTCCGGGGTTCGCACGGATGACACCGGCAGCATTTCCACTTATTCAACGGCGGTAGGTCTCTAAATTTCCTGGCGCGATGCTAATTTCCACAACGGTGCATCGAGCAACCGTACGATAGAAACAGCCGGGCATCACTCGTTAAATATTTGTTCCTTTGTCTGTCATTCCGACGGAGCTGGAGGCGACGAGGAATCTTTCTGGAAAGATTTCTCGCTATGCTCGAAGCGACATTGGCTAATCTTCTTTCCTTATTAGTGATAACCTCATGATAATGAGTCGCATCCATTGCCGCGAGTGTCGGTGATCTTCCCAGCAGCTAATCCAGCTCTGAGGTAGAAACTAGTCTTAATCCCGACGCAAGACACAAGTTCGTTGAAACTCGCATGCACTCGTGTAGATTAGCAAAAATGCGCAGAACCAAAATCGTTTGTACCATCGGACCAGCTAGCTGTTCAGAAACGATTTTAGCAGGATTGATGCGCGCCGGCATGAACGTGGCACGGCTAAACTTCAGCCATGGCGATCATGCCTTTCACCGCCGACTGATTCGTAGGATCCGCCAGCTTGAACGTAGGCTTGACCACCAGGTCGCCATCTTGCAAGACCTCCCCGGACCCAAGATCCGCATTGGCGCAGTCGCCGGTGACCGGGTCCGGCTGCAAAACAAACAGCCATTTGTACTAACAACGAAAAAGATCCTCGGCTCCGAATCCGCCGTTTCGGTGAATTTCGCCGGATTGACCCGGGCGGTCAAGAAAGGCGACCCGATCCTCCTCGGCGACGGCGAAATCGAGCTCGAAGCGCTTCAGGTAAGCCGGCATGAGGTCAAGTGCCGCATCGTCGTCGGCGGTATCCTCGGCTCGCACAAAGGCATTCACTTTCCACGCAGCAGCCTCGACATCCGCGCGCTTACCAACGCGGACAAGAAAGACCTCGCCTTTGGCATCCAAGAAAAGGTCGACATGGTCGCGCTGTCGTTCGTCCGCAATCCCGAGGACATTCTTTATGCGCGCCGCGAGATACGCAAGCGCGGCTCGTCCATGCCGATCATCGCGAAGATCGAAAAGCACGAAGCGTTGGATCATCTCGGAGGCATACTGCAAAACGTGGACGGCATCATGGTCGCGCGCGGCGATCTCGGCCTTGAGATTGCGCAGGAGCGGATTCCCGCGATGCAGAAAATGATGATCCGCGAAGCCAATCATCTCGGCAAACCGGTCATCACCGCGACGCAGATGCTGCGCTCGATGGTATGGAATCCACGGCCGACCCGCGCCGAGGTGGCGGACATCGCGAACGCGATTTTGGACGGCACCGACGCCTTGATGTTATCCGAAGAAACCGCCGCAGGTGAGTACCCGTTGAACGCGGTGAAAGTCATGGCGCAGGTCGCGGAAGAAACCGAGTCGATTTTGGAGCCGCGCCAGCGTTTTACCGGACTCAAAAAAACTGTTCCCGAAGCGATCAGCGTCGGGGCGATTTCCCTAGCGCGCGATCTCCACGTCAAGGCCTTCCTGATTCCGACGACTTCCGGCAGCACGGCGCGTTTGATCGCGCGCTACCGCCCGCAGCAACCGATCATCGCTGTAAGTCCCGAGCCGCAGACGGTCAAAATGCTTTGCCTGGTTTGGGGTGTGTACCCTGTGCTCATCAAAGGCTTTAAGAGCACCGACGAAATGGTGCGCGCGCTGCAAACCCAGGCGCTCGAGTTGGGGTTGGTCAAGCGCGGTGATCTCGTCGCGATTACGGCCGGGTTGCCGCTTCACCAAGCCGGCACGACCAACATGATCACCGTCAAAACGGTTGAGTAGTTGCCTGCGTTCGACCAGCCCCGCTTGTTAATCCGTAAAGTCTTGGGCACCTGTCCTGCTCTAGCGCTGGGGCTGATGCCGCGGCGTGAAAAGATGCTCTACCACATAGTCGGCAACGTGCGATTCCCCGGTCTTATCGAACGACCAATGGATGCCGAGATAGATCCGGCGCTGGCCATTTTCTTATTCAGCTTCGGAAAGCGATCTGAAAGTGCGCGGCACGAGCGGCCGGACATCGCCGGTGCTGTCCTTGGTCACCCAGTTGAATTCACCGGACACAGAGGTGAAGGGAATACAGTCGGTACCGTAAAATTTGCACGGCACTTGAAAGAGTGCGCCGCCGAAGCCGGCGTGCCGGACGGATAGGTGGAGAAACGGCGGCGTGAAATTGGGCCGCTCAGATTACCCGCCGGCGCGCCGAGCAGCAAAAAAGTCGCACCGCTGACAGTCATCGGAATGCCATCACCATTGAAAACTTTTCTCTGCTGAATGGACGGCTTCGACCCATCGAAACGAGCTTTTTCTGCCGTTGTCCGCCTTGCATCGATGAGGTGAAACGAGATAAAAATGGCGATGAACGCGGGAGGGAATTTTATGTCAGAAGTGCTTAAGGTTTTTGAAGAAGAGCTTCAAAGCAAGAATTTCAAGGGTTATTGGCAAAACGTCCAGGGCGATGTTAAGCGCGAGCCCGTCGCGTCCTTCGAGCCCTGTCTATGGAAAGGCCAAGACCTCTTCGCTGCGATGGAGAAAGCCGGTGAGGTGGTCGGACTAGATATCTCGTTTCGCCGGGTCATTCAGCTTTGGAACCCTGCCCTCAAAAACGGCACGTCCCGCACGTTGGTTTTGAATCTACAGATGCTTAAGCCCGGTGAAGACGCCTTGTCGCATCGCCATATGGCGGGTGCGATTCGATTCATTCTCCAAGGTCACGGCACGCGCCTGATCGTAGAGGGCGAATCTTTTGAAATCGGCGAAGGCGACTTTGTCACGACGCCGAGCTGGACGTGGCATGATCATGAGAACCGTGGCGAAACCATGATGTGGCTTGACGGCCTCGATGCGCCGTTGGTGCGATTGCTCGAAACCGACTTTCACGAACCCGACCCGCGCAAAAAGCAACCGGTGACGAAGCCGGAAGGCTACACGCTCGCTACCGTCGGTGCGCTCCGCCCTTCGTGGACGAAGCAGCATTCGGTGCAGCCGCCGGCGTTCTGCTACAAATGGGCCGAAACCGAGAATGCCTTGAATAAAGTAGGCGAACAGCCGGGCGACCCCTATGACGGCATCGTGCTCGACTACGCCAACCCGGTGACCGGCGGTCCAACGCTGCCGACGATGGCTTGCCAGATTCACATGCTCCGCGCCGGCGAGAAAACCCGCAGCCATCGGCACACCAGCACGACCATATACCACGTCTGGCGCGGCAGCGGCGTGAGCACCGTCGGCGATAAGCGCTACGAGTGGGAGCAGGGCGATTCTTTTGTCGTGCCGCTGTGGTACTTTCACCGCCACGAAAACACCTCCAAAGACCCTGCGATTTTTTTCGTGATGTCAGACAAACCGTTGATGGATGCCATCGGCCACTATCGCGAGGACGTGAAAGCCGACTAGCGGAACAAAGACTTCTCAAAAGGTGCAACGACGCGGCATGTCCCGCCTCAGATCGTTGGCGTTGCAGGAAAGGACTCCACGTCCATGTTCAACCTCGACCACCAGCTTCCACCCGATGAATTCATCCAGACTTTTTTTGAAGTTAACCGGCAGGATCAGCAGCGTCCGCCGCATCCGTGGGAAGCGCTGTTTCGCAATGGCAAATGCACCCGCGACCAGCTGCAAGGCTGGGCCAAGGAGCGCTACTATTTCACCAAGCAGGTGCCGATCAAGGAGTATTCGATTCTTTATAATTGTCCGCACACCGACGTGCGGCGCATGTGGCTTCCCAAAGCGATCGAGGAGGAAGGAGAAGATCTGATCGGGAAAGCGGGCAAACCGCACCCCGAGTACTGGCTCGATGTCTGCGTCGGGTTGGGATTGGATCGTGAATTTGTCAAACGCTCCGAGCCGCTTTTCGGTGTCAAGTTCGCTGTCGACAGCTTCGCCAACGCGGCGTTCAAGACTTCGTGGCTGCTCGGCGTCGCCGTTTCCGAAGGCGACGACACAGCGAGAGCGATGGCGCGCGATCTCGACACCTTTCGCAAGCATTACAGCTGGGTGCCCGACGACGCATTGACGTTTTACAAGCTCCATGCTGACGTCGACGTCGAACATGGAGTAATCAGAAAAGAGATTCTAAAAAAATACGCCGATACCAAAGAGCTGCAGGAAGCTTGCGTCAACGCTCAGTTGATGAAAAACAACATGCGCCGCGCCATCGCCGATGCGATCTACATGGCCTACGTGGTACGCCGCGAAAAGGTCGACGGTTCCAGTGCCGCTGAGACCGCCGTCTCCGAAAGCTCGTTTCCGAGCTGAGCGTGACCTTGTCACACGGATTCTTTTCGTTGGTCCCGTTGTCCGGTTAATCTACTACCCCACCCGCGCCGGCACGATTATCGACATGAGTTACTGTCGAATCGTTGATGCGCGAGCAGTCCAACCGCTTGCAGCGCGGCGTTCTATCGTCCACGCAAAAGCTGGGTGGTGTGAAGCGAATTCGGCGATCGATGCAGATCAAGGAAGACTGAGCCCGTGCTATGGGGATCTGCAATAGCAGGAAGCTAGGCGCCTTTGCGCTTTTTCAACTCTTCGATGAGCTGCGGCACGACTTTGAAGAGATCGCCGACGACGCCGAAATCGGAGTACTGAAAAATCGGAGAGTCCGGATCTTTGTTAATCGTGATGATGTACTTGGCAGTCTTCATGCCGGAAAGATGCTGCACGGCGCCGGAGATGCCGACCGCGAAATAGACGTCCGGCTTGACGGTCTTGCCGGTTTGGCCGATCTGCATGGCATAGGGCACCCAGCCGGCATCGACAGCAGCGCGGCTTGCACCGACAGCGCCGCCGAGCACGTCGGCGAGTTCCTTGAGCATGGCGAAATTCTCCTCGCCCTTGAGTCCGCGGCCGCCGGAGACGATGATCTTGGCACCTTCAAGGGATGGCCCTTCGCGCTTGATGGCGACGCGATCTTTCATGCGCACTTTGCGTAGGCCTTCGTCGGACGCGGCGGGAACTTCTTCTATGCTCGTCGGCTGTTCGTTGAGCTTAGGCTCGAAAGCTTTCGGACGCACGATCAAAAGTTTCGTGCCCTGATTCACCAACGTGCTCGTATTCTGGTAGCTCGCGCCGAGAGCCGGAATCGTCGCTTCCACGCTTCCGTTTTTGAGCTGAAAATCGCCCACGTCGGCGATCGCGCCGCAATCGAGTCGCGCGCTCAAATTGGCGACGAGATCGCGGCCCGCGTAGCTTGACGCAAACAGCATCGCCGCCGGTTTGTGTTTTTCGATCAAGCCGGCAACGGTCTCGGCGGCAGGGAGGGTCAGATAATCACGGTACACCGGATCGGCGGACCGATAGATTTTGCTTGCGCCGTGCTCCGCTAGGGTGTTCACGGCGCCTTCCGGCGCCGGGCCGAGCAAAATCGCTTGTGCTGTTCCGACTTCCGCGGCCTTGGCGAGCATCTCCAACGTCGTGGTGGTTATCTTGTCGTCGACCAGTTCCGCATATACCCAGATTATATCCGCCACTTAGATCACCTTGATTTCCGCGAGAAAGTCCGCGATTTGCTTACCGCCTTCGCCCTCATCGGTGACCGCTTTGCCAGCTTGTCGCTTCGGTGGCCGGCCGATTGCTAACACTTTCTCCCGGGCGCCCTTTTCGCCGACTTCCTCTGGCGACAAACCGAGATCCGCTACTTTGTAGACTTTGATTTCCTTTTTCTTCGCGGCCATGATGCCTTTGAGCTGCGGATAGCGCGGCTCGTTGATGCCGCTGCTGCACGTCACCAAGGCGGGCAAGATCGACTCGACCAGGTCATATCCGGCTTCGCTCTGGCGCTTGATAATGATCTTGTCGCCCTCGACGGTAATCTCTTTGGCAAATGTCACGGGCGGAATGCCGAGGAGGTGGGCGATCTGCCCGGGCACAATGCCAGAGTAGCTGTCGCTGCTCTCGGTCGCGCAGAGGACGAGGTCAAACGGCTGCTTCTTGATCGCCGCGGCCAAAATTTTCGCGGTCCCGAGCGTGTCCGAGCCCGCTACCGCGTCGTCTAAAATATGCACTGCGGAAGCCGCCCCCATGGCGAGGGCATTGCGAATGCCGATAGTCGCATCGCTGGTGCCCATGGTGACCAGTGTCACAGTACCGCCGTGCTTCTCCGCGAGACGCAGTCCTTCCTCAACCGCGCTGGCGGCGGCCGGATCCAACTCATGCGGCACCCCTTTACGAATCATCCGTTTGGTGCCCGGATCGATCTCGATAGTCACCGTGCTGGCGGGAATAACTTTACCGCAAACAACAATATTCAATGCTCGGCTCTCCCTAGGAATTGCAAGTCCGCAGGCTGCTGATAGACGAAGGCGCCTAGAAGATCCAGGCGCCTTTAGGAAAACTCGACTGACGAAGGCTTAATCGCGGAGAGCGGCTTAGGACAGCCACTCTTTCACATTGCCCTCCATGACGACGTCGAGGATTTCCTTACAGTCGGCAATCGACTGATCGACGATTTTCGGATCATCTTTGAGATGCGGAATGCCGGTGCCAACCGCCTTTTTCAGGGCTTGAATGAATTCTTTAAACTGCTGGTCTAAAGCTTCCGTATTGGGTGCTGGTTCCATGGCTTCTCTTTCTTAGGTATAAAGCCGACCCTTATTGGGATCGGGGATGGTAAGACCCATTTTGAGAATCAACGCGTCGATCTCGTCCTTGTATTGCTGACGCGCCACCGCGTTGGGGCGACGCTTCAAGCCCCAGAACATATACCGCTCGGAGCGATAGGATTTGGAATTCCCGAACATGTCGAGGCCTTTGACGTACCAGTAATCCACCGCTCTTTGAATCCGCTCTTTCGACTCTCCGCCTTTGGCGGCGAATTCAGCCGACGCGTTGGTGCCGAAGTCGACGTGGCCTTCTTCCTCTCGGATGATGTCCGGATCCTCGACCACCCTAGCTAGCGGCTGATACGTGCAGTCGATAAACTCTTCGAGTTGGAAACGACCGACGCGATCGATCAGGAAACCGAATACCGCGTAGTCCTCCCATGTCTTGATTTCCCCGCGGAACGCTTCCACATAGCGCTCCTGGTTAGGCCGGCTGAGCGTATAGGAAACATCGACTCCGATGTCACCAGCCAAACGCGCCATTTTACGATAATGATCCATCTCTTCCGCGGCCGTACGCGCAACGATCAGTTGGTCCAGCTTGCTCGGCGCGCTCGGTAGGATATGTTTGACGTACAGATTGGGACCGCCGATTTCACAGTCGGCCTGGATGGCAAGCACCCGCCGCAGTAAATCCTGATACTCCGGATCTTGTTTTTCAAAATCCTTCAAGTCAACCTTGTCAGTGAACATCGATCCCCTCCTGTGATGCTAATTGGGCGTGTCTACAGATAAAAATCCTTAACAAAACCGTCCCTATAAATCAACCGAGAGTCCGCTGTGCGGGCGCACCGCCTGCGGGGGACAACGCTGCTGCAATAATCATGGAGGTGGCGTAAATGAACCGGGGGATCGGGCGTGGATGGAAATCCGCAACTACGTCAACGCCGAGTTCGTCAATGTTTCGCGAAAGCGTCAAGACGCTGCGCAGCCGGTTTAACTTTTTATTGGAATTCAGCGTCGAAGTTAGAACCCCCTTGGCGAAGCGGCCGCTGACAAAATCCGTCGAACCCTAAAACTTAACTACCGCGGCGCCCCAGGCGAAGCCACCGCCGAAAGCGTTGAGCAAGACGATCTCGCCGGGTTTGATCCGGCCTTGGCGCTTGGCCTCGTCGAGCGCGACGGGAATCGACGCCGCGGAAGTGTTGCCGTACTTATCCAGGTTCACCACCACTTTCTCAAGCGGCACTCCGAGTCGCTCGGCAAGAGCGACGATGATCCTGCGATTCGCCTGGTGCGGGATCACCAGCGATAACTGATCTATTTCGACGCCCGCCTCGGCTAACGCCTCCCGGCTGATTTCCTCCATCGAGCGCACCGCAATCTTGAATACTTCCTTACCATTCATCGTAATCGTGTGCTCATTGCGGCGCACCGTCTCGGCGGTGGCAGGGTTGAGCGAGCCGCCGGCGGGCACATAGAGCGTCTTGACGTAGGAACCATCGGTCCGCAATTTCGTGCTGAGCACGCCGGAGCCGTTCTCAGTCGCGCCCAAGACCACCGCGCCCGCGGCATCGCCAAAAAGAATGCAGGTGGTGCGGTCGTGCCAGTTGAGCAACCGACTGAGCGTATCGGATCCGACAACCAATGCATTATTGATCTTTCCCGTGCTGATAAATGAATCGGCAACCGACAGGGCGTTCAAGAATCCCGAACATGCGGCGCCGACATCGAACGAAAACACATTGCGCGCGCCGAGCATGTCTTCCAAAACGCAAGCCGAGCTCGGAAACGGGTAATCCGGAGTCACGGTTCCCATGATGATCGCGTCGAGATCTTTGGCGTCCATCCCCGCGTCCGCAAGCGCGCGCCGCGCCGCATGAAACGCCATATCGGCGTTGCCCTTGCCGTCCTCGAGTACGCGGCGTTCCTTGATGCCGGTGCGCACGGTGATCCATTCATCACTGGTATCGACGATCTTTTCGAGATCGTGATTGGTGACAATTTTGGACGGCAGCTCCGAGCCAGTCCCCAGGATCGCGCTGCGGCGTTGCTTGCGGCTCACTGTGCCCTCCTAAAGATAACGCAGGCGTTGGTGCCGCCGAAACCGAAGGAGTTCGACAGAACCACGTCGATGTCCGCTTTGCGCGCTTGGTTAGGCACATAATCGAGATCGCAATCTGGATCGGGATTTTCGTAGTTGATCGTCGGCGGGATCATTCCATTGTAGAGCGCCAGAACCGAATAGACTCCTTCGACGGCACCCGCGGCGCCGAGCAAATGGCCGGTCATCGATTTGGTCGAGCTCACAGCCAGCTTGGCCGCCTGTTCGCCAAACACCGCTTTGATCGCCGTAGTTTCATTGGCATCGTTGTATTCGGTCGAAGTTCCGTGCGCGTTGATATAATCAACGTCGCCAGGCGCAATCCCCGCGTCTTTGAGGGCTAGGCGCATGCAACGGGCGGCGCCTTCGCCGTCAGGGGACGGCGCCGTCATATGGTGTGCGTCGCCGTTGGCGGCGTAACCGATGACCTCGGCGTAAATTTTTGCACCCCGCTGAAGCGCGTGTTCGCGCTCTTCTAGGATCAAAATCCCCGAGCCCTCGCCGATGACGAAACCGTCGCGGTGCTTGTCAAATGGACGGCTTGCCCGTTCGGGCTCATCGTTGCGCGTCGAGAGCGCCTTCATCGCGGCGAAACCACCAACACCGAGAGGAGTAATCGCCGCCTCGGCACCGCCGGTGATCACGGCCTCCTGGATACCGCAGCGGATCATATGAAAAGCCTCCCCGATGGCGTGTGTGCCGGAAGCGCAAGCTGAAGTTGGCGTCCAGTTGACACCCTTAGCGCCATAGCGGATCGCGACCTGTCCCGGCGCCAAGTTGGAGATAACTTTCGGAATAAAAAACGGCGAGATCTTGCGCGGTCCGCCCTTAACCAACGCTTCCCGGGTGATCTCAATGGTCTCGATGCCGCACAGCCCTACTCCGATGATCACCCCGACCGCTTCGGCAAATTCGCCCTCGATTTTTAAACCGCTGTCGTCCATCGCCATGGATGCAGCCCCGAGCGCGTATTGAATGAAGAGATCCATTTTCTTGATCTCTTTCGGTTCGATGTAATCGTCGGCTTTAAAGTCCGGCACTTCGCCGGCAATGCGCGAGGCGAAGGCGTCGGCGGCGAAACGCGACAGCTTGCGAATTCCCGAGCGGCCTTCCGTTAGAGCGTGCCAATTCTTTTCGACGCCCGTTCCCAAAGGCGAAACTAAACCTAGTCCGGTAACCACAACTCTGCGTGGTTGATTCATGTCCACACTGCGTAACCGATCTGTCGAGGATTGTTAACGTTTAGATGACCGTAACATAGATGAGTCGGCCTGGAGGGTCAATAGTCATTTGATTTACCGAGAGTTTTCATGCACTTGCAGAACTCTCCGAATAACCTGTTCGATGCGGCTTCCAGACCATGGCAACGGCTCAACGATGCCGAACTGTGGGGCTTGCAGTTCCGCCAAGACCGCCGCCACCGAGTTGCGCAAGCCCGCGAGATCATACCCGCCTTCCAGCAGAAAGGCGATGCGGCCATCGGCGAATTTTCTTGCTTGTGCAAACAGTATGCGCGCCATCGCGCCGAATCCTTCTTCGGTTACATCCATGCCACCCAGCGGGTCACGCCGATGCGGATCGAAGCCGGCCGAAACCAGAATCCATTCGGGGCGAAACTTTTCTGCCGCAGGCGCGATAATGGCTTGAAAGACTTGCGTATATTCCACGTCGCCGCAGCCAGCGGGAAGCGGCACGTTGATAGTGTAGCCCGTCCCCGGGCCAGCGCCGATCTCAGTCACCGCGCCGCTGCCGGGGTAGTAAGGAAACTGGTGAGTGGAAACGAATAGCACCGCGGGGTCCTGATAAAAGGTGTCCTGAGTGCCGTTGCCATGGTGTACATCCCAATCCACGATCATGATTTTTTTCGCCGCATGCCTGCGCTTGAGATGCCCAGCGCCGATCGCCATCGTGTTGAACAAACAAAAACCCATTGCTCGATTGCGCAAGGCGTGATGGCCAGGAGGTCGCACCAGCGCGATGCCGTTGGAGTTCTCCCCGGCCGCGATCGAATCGAGCAAATTCAAAAATCCGCCAACGGCGAGCAACGCAACGCCAAACGAGTCCCGGCTGGTAATGGTGTCGCCGTCGAGTGCGTAATGGTTGACTGTTGAAGTGGACTCGATCAGGCGGACATGATCCACATCATGAGTTTGCTCGACTTCGAGCCGGGTCGCCGCTCGCGGCGGCAACAGCGCGAATTTCGCCGGCTCAAGCTGTGCGGCCAGATCGAGCAACACTTTGACCCGCTCCGGCCGCTCCGGATGGGCATCGCCGGGTAGGTGTTTCAAGTACTCCTGATCGACGACGACGGCAGTGCGCTCCATGAAGTTAGGCTAACATCTAAGTCCTGCCCCTGCAAAACGAGGCTGGAATCTTGCCAAGCCGCGTGAAATCACATAGCTTAGCTCTATGTTCGGCATCGGCATGCCCGAATTGCTTTTGATCCTGGGTTTGGCGCTCATCGTTCTCGGGCCCAAGAAACTTCCCGAGCTTGCCAAAGCGCTGGGCAAAGGTATGGCCGAATTTCGCCGCGCCACCGATGAGTTGAAGGACGAGTTCCGGCAGATGGAACGCGAGGTCGAAGATTCAACAACAGAGACAAGCACAAAGGAAGATACCGGGTTAGAAGAAAATCCGCCTGAGATCGCTCCGGCGGCCACCGCTTCCGCTCCCCCAGAAAAGAAGTGAGCACGATCGAGGGCACCGGGCAACCGTCCGACGCCCAGATGCCCTTCACCGCCCATCTCGCTGAGCTGCGCCATCGACTGGTTAAGAGCGTTATCGCGGTGGCTATTGCCTTTTTTGCGTGTTACTGGGTCGTCGACGATATTTTTGCCATACTCGCCGCGCCGCTACGGCGCCTGGAGATTCGCGGCCTGACGCTAATCGGCACCTCCGTCACAGAGGCCTTCTTCACTCGGCTCAAAGTGGCGTTCGTCGCCGGCGTGATGGTGGCCTCGCCGGTATTGCTTTGGCAACTCTGGCAGTTTGTCGCCCCCGGACTTTATGAACATGAAAAACGCTACACCCGCAGCTTCGTTTTCTTCGGCTCGATTTTCTTTACCGCCGGAGCGGCGTTTTGCTACTGGATCGTGATTCAGCACGGGCTGGCTTTTTTGCTCGGTCGCTTCGTCGCGATTGACATCCAGCCTCTGCTACAAGTCGGCGATTATCTCTCGCTGGTATCGCGCCTCGTCCTTGCGTTTGGCGCGATGTTTCAATTACCCGTCCTCGCCTTTTTTCTCGCGCGGGTGGGCATCATTGATCATCGCTTTCTCGTGCGTCACAGCAGCTACGCGCTCATCGCCATCGCGTTGTTCGCTGCCGTGTTGACCCCGCCGGACCTGATCGCCCAGGTACTGCTCATGGTGCCGCTCGCGTTGCTTTACGGAATCAGCATCGCGGTAGCCTATTTTGCGCGTTTCAAAATCAATCGGCTGGACCGGCAACAATAAAAAGCATGGCGACGGCGCGCCCTTTTCATGACCGATTGCAAACTGGTGATCTCAGTTGTCGTCGTTGACGAAGGCGCAGGCGGCGAACACGGTGGTCCACAGCCCATCCTTGTTGCCGATGGCTGACTGGGTAATGTTCGAGGTGCGCACGATTTTGCCGGACATTTTGAAAAGATTTTCGCGCTCGTCCCACGCAGTGTCGGGATCAAATTCGATGCCGAGCGTGGTTGCCAACATGCTGGCCGCCAAGTCTTCGGCATACTCGCCGGCCTTTTCTTCGGTCTCGCCGAACGAATGATGTTCGGAAAGATAACCGTGTTGCTCCTGATCGGCCGGGATTGCGACGCCGACGGATGCCGCCACCAAACGATTCGGCTCGTTCGTGCTTTCACGGTCATAAACACAAAAGACAATCTCTCCCGGCCGCAGTAGTTTGATGCCTTCTTCCTTGGAAATGCGCTTGCAACCCGGCGGATAGATGCTCGAGACCAGGACGAGATTGCAATAAGCCAAGCCGGCCGAGCGCAACGCCAGCTCGAACGACGCCAACTTCTCCTTGTGAACGCCGACGCCTTTAGTAAAAAAACATTTTTTCGGAATCATGCAGCGCTGCTATAACATGATTAAATTTGAGTGACAAGAATTTCTCTGAAAAAAACCGACAAAAAGCATTCACTCAACGACGATCAGCACCGCGCCGCCTTCGACAGTATCGCCCGGCTTGACCCTGATCTCTTTCACCGCACCGGCGATCGGGCTGCGCACCTCGTTTTCCATCTTCATCGCCTCGACGATCACCAATCCTTGTCCTTTTTCGACCGCATCGCCTTCGGAGACCAGGACGGCAATGACTTTACCGGGCATAGGCACGGAAACGCTTTGACGTCCCTGAAGCTCCGCGCCCAATTGCCCGCTGCCGACCCGCATCCGCCGCTCGTCCACCAGATGAATGTGATAGTTGCGACCATCGACGAGCACTCGGTATTCATCATCGGTATTATCGACTTCAATCTCGAAGGAGCGGTTATCCACGATCAAGGAGTAGTTGGTCCGGCCGGTTTTCTTGCCGTCAACCAGGAATTCGTGGCCGTCCACCGACACGCGATATCCCGATTTGCCGCTCTCTTCGATTTCGACGGTGTAATTCCGATCGCCAAGTTTGCCGATAAAAGCCATGATTTTCTTAGGAACCGCGCCAACCGCGGCGCGCGAAGCTTTCATGGCGCCGCAATGAGCTGCGCTTTCCCTGTTCCCGCCACTTGGATGGTTCGGCGGCCCCCCTTGCCAGTAGACCCAAAGTCTGCTCGTGCTCGCGGTGCAGAGCGGCGATCGCCGCCGAGGCAAGCGCGATCTCTTTGTGCGGTAGGACTTCTTCCCCGTTCGTCGCTGGATACTCCTCGTCGATAAAACCCGTGTTAAAGTCGCCTGACATAAACCGCGGATGGCGCAAAATCCATTGGTGAAAGGGAATGTTGGTTTTGATGCCGCGCACCTGATATTCGCGCAACGCGCGGCGCATGCGGAGGATCGCCTCCACGCGGTTTTCGCCCCAGGTGATCAGCTTAGCGATCATCGGATCATAATAGATCGACACCTCGGCGCCCTCGTAAACGCCGCAATCATTCCTTAAACCGAGCCCCTCCGGCAGGCGCAGCCCTTCGATTTTGCCCGGACATGGCATGAAATCCTGCTCCGGATCTTCGGCGTAAATACGGCACTCGATAGCGTGACCGGTCTGAATAATGTGACGCTGGCGCCACGGCAGATAGCCGCCGGCAGCCACTTCAATCTGCGCTTTGACCAGGTCGATGCCGATCACCCGTTCGGTCACGGCGTGCTCGACCTGCAAGCGGGTGTTCATTTCGAGGAAATAGAAATTCTGCTCCTGGTCGATCAGAAACTCCAACGTTCCGGCGCCGACGTAGCGAACCGCGCGTGCGCCTTGAATCGCGATGCGGCCGATGCGTCGGCGCGTACGGTCCTCCAAACCGGGAGCCGGTGACTCTTCAATGACTTTCTGATGGCGCCGCTGGATCGAGCACTCGCGATCATAGAGATGAATGACGCGGCCGTAGTTATCGGCAAGGATCTGGATTTCGACGTGACGCGGTTTTTCGATGAACTTCTCGACGTAGAGCCGGGCATCGCCGAACGATGACGCGGCTTCCGATCCGACGGCCCGGAACGCAGAGGAAACTTCGCGCCGTGAACGCACCAGCCGAAGCCCCTTGCCGCCACCTCCCGCCACCGCCTTTAACATGCAGGGATAGCCGATCGACTCGATCGTATTTAAGACTTCGTCTTCGGAGGTTAGGATGCCGTCCGATCCCGGCACCACCGGCACGCCGGCTGCCTTCATGATTTGCCGCGCTTTCACCTTGTCGCCCATCTGATCGATCACTTCCGGAGACGGGCCGATAAACACGATCCCTTCCGCCTTGCAGCGTTGCGCGAACCCCGCGTTCTCCGCCAGAAATCCGTAGCCCGGATGGACCGCCTCCGCGCGACTCTTCTTACAGACCTCGATGATTCGGTCGATTGCCAAATAGCTCTGCCTGGACGGTGCGGGACCGATTCGGTACGCGTAGTCCGCGTACTTGACGTGCAGCGATTCGCGATCCGCATCCGAGTATACTGCGACGGTTTCAATGTCCAGCTCGCGGCATGCGCGAGCGATGCGCACCGCGATCTCGCCCCGGTTCGCTATTAGAATGCGTTTAAACATCGGCAGTCAGGTGTCAGCGGAGGCGTAAAGGATCTCGTCTTCCTCATGCCTCTGGCCTGAAGCTTCTCGCCGAATCAGAGCGGAATATTGCCATGCTTCTTGGGCGGATTGTGATCTTGTTTGTTCTTTAGCATTTCGAGGGAGCGAATCAGCATCGGACGCGTGTCTTCGGGGTAGATGATTGCGTCGACGTAGCCCGACTCGGCGGCTTTGAATGGGTTGGCAAATGTCTGGCGGTAATTGGTCACCAGCTCGTCGCGTGTCTTGGCCGGATCGGAGGCTTTCTGCAGCGCCTCGCGAAAGACAATGTTGATCGCGCCTTCGGGTCCCATCACCGCGATCTCGCCGGTGGGATAGGCCAAATTGATATCGCCGCGCAAATGTTTGCTCGACATCACGATGTAGCCGCCACCGTAGGCCTTGCGCGTGACAACCGTCACCTTCGGTACGGTCGCTTCGGCATAGGCGTAGAGCAGTTTGGCCCCGTGCCGGATGATCCCGTGGTATTCCTGCTCGGTACCGGGCAGAAAACCCGGCACGTCGACGAACGTGACCACCGGAATATTGAAACAGTCACAGAAGCGAATAAAGCGCGCCGCCTTGACCGAAGCGTTGATGTCCAGGCAGCCGGCTAAATGGGCTGGTTGATTGGCAACAACGCCCACCGACCGGCCGCCAAGGCGAGCAAACCCCACTACAATGTTGCGCGCGAATTCGGTCTGCACCTCAAAAAAATAACCCTCGTCCACGACCAGCGTGATCAGCTCCCCCATGTCATAAGGCCGGTTGGGATTGTCAGGAACCAAATCCTTCAATCGCTTGTCTCGTCGCAACGGGTCATCGGTCGTCGTGCGGAATGGCGGGTCCTCCTGGTTGTTGCTCGGCAGAAAACCGATCAGCTCGCGCATCATCAGCAGACAATCCTTTTCGCTGTTGGCGGTGAAATGCGCCACACCGCTCTTGCCCGCATGGGTCTCGGCACCGCCGAGGACTTCCTTGCTCACTTCCTCGTGCGTCACGGTCTTGATGACGTCGGGACCGGTAATGAACATGTAACTGTTGGTCTTGAGCATAAAGATAAAATCAGTGATCGCCGGGGAGTACACCGCGCCGCCGGCGCACGGTCCCATGATCGCGGTGATCTGCGGCACGACGCCGGACGCCATCACGTTGCGCTGAAAGATTTCGCCATATCCGGCCAGGCTGTCCACGCCTTCTTGGATGCGCGCACCCCCGGAATCGTTGATGCCGATCAACGGAGCGCCGTTCTTTACCGCCAGGTCCATCACTTTACAGATTTTGTCGGCCACAACCCGGCTGAGGCTGCCGCCGAATACCGTGAAATCCTGAGAATACACGTAGACCAGGCGGCCGTCGACCGCACCGTAACCGGTCACCACGGCGTCGCCGGGAAATTTTTGTTTGTCCAAACCAAAATCAGTGCAGTGGTGCGTGCGCAGACGGTCGAGCTCGACGAAGCTGCCGCTGTCAAGCAGAATTTCGAGGCGCTCTCGCGCCAAGAGCTTTCCTTGTTCATGCTGGCGGCGACCGCGCTCTTCGCCGCCGCCCTCCTCCGCTTTTTCATTGAGCTCGCGCAGCTTGGAGAAATTATCGATCGTGGTCATGGAAGCGAGATCCTTGGCAGTGGCATCGATGTGACTCGGCGAAGGGTCGGTGAATCATAGCAAAAGCGACTAGCCTGTCAACCAAATTTACGACCGAAGCGGTGGTCGGAGCGTCAAAGTTGCGCTCTGCCGTAGCTCGCGTTACTATTCTGGAACCCAACGATCATCGCCGAAGACTTCATGTTTGAAACGAAACGCCATCACCGTCTCTCTGTCGGCAAGCACGCGATGCGCGAGTCGAGAATCAAGACACCGCGCCATGATCAGGCGTTGCTGCTGGTCGCCGCGAGCGAAGGCGATTCCAATATGCTTTATGCGGTCGGATTTTTTGTGCCCGACCCGTTTATTTTTTTTCAGCACAAAAACACCAAATTCGCCGTCTTGAGCGATTTGGAAATCGATCGAGCTAAAAAGCAGGCGAACGTCGACCGCGTTCTCTCTCTCTCTCAGTATCAAAGGAAACTGCGCAAGCTCGGCAAAACGCCGACGATCGTGGATATTCTCGATCTGCTGTTCCGCGAACGCGGCATCCGCTCGCTGATCGTGCCAGCGAACTTCCCGGCATTGCTCGCCGACCAACTCAGAGTCAAAGGCTACAGCGTGCAAATTAAGCGCGATCCGTTCTGGCCCGAACGTGAGCTTAAGGACAGTCAGGAAGTCAAGCAAATTACCGAGTCGTTGCGAGTCGCCCGGCTTGGCCTCGAGGCGGGAATTCGAACACTGAAGCGCACCAAAACCAAGCGCGACGGCTATCTTTATTTGAACGGCGCGCGTCTAACATCGGAAATGCTTAAGACCGCGGTGAACACGACGATCATGGCGCAAGGTTGGCTGCCGAGCCATACGATCATCTCGTCAGGCAATCAGTGCGTCGATCCGCATCACGAAGGCAGCGGTCCAATCAAGGCGAACACGTCGATCATCTTCGACATTTTTCCGCGCTCACAGCACAGCGGCTACTTCGGTGATCTGAGCCGCACGGTCGTGCGCGGCCGCGCCTCCGACAAGCTCAAAGAAATTTACGCCACCGTGCAGGCCGGGCAGCAGATCGGCTTCGACGACATACGCGACGGCGTCAACGGCAAAGAGGTCCACCAGAAGATCCTCGATCTTTTCGAAGCGCGCGGGTTCCACACCGGGAAAATTAACGGGCGTATGCAAGGGTTTTTTCATGGTACCGGCCATGGCCTCGGTCTCGACATCCACGAGCCGCCGCGGATCGCACCCGTCGACGCTACGCTGCGCGCCGGCCACGTGGTCACCGTGGAGCCGGGACTCTATTATCTCGGCGTCGGCGGCGTGCGCTTGGAAGATGTCGTTTTGGTCACGGCGAAAGGTAACCGCAATCTTACCGACTGCCCGCAGTTCCTGGAAATCTAAACGTTGCGCTCTTGCGCGTCGCATGAAATGGATGCATCCCGCCTCCCGGAAGCGTGCACATGAGCATGGAACCGGGCGATCCGCATACCGCCGCACTGATTGCCGACCTTGATCGTCACGATAAGCCGGCTCTACGCGCCGCCGTCGAGAAGCTGATTTTTCTCGCCGGTAAGTTACCCCACCTGCGCGAGGTGTTGAATCGCCGTCTCGCCGAAACGGGTCACTGGCCACTCGCCTACGTCCTTGGACACTTGCCGCACCCTTCGCCGGCTGCGCTCCAGACCCTGCTTAACGCTTTGGATCACGGCGAACCCGATATTCGCTGGGCAATCGCCTTATTGCTTGGGCGCATCGCAAGAGAAAATAACGCCGCCGACCTGATCAATGCGTTGACCCACCTTTGCGCCACAGGAACGATCAACCAAAGAAGAATGGCACTCTATGTGATCCGCGATCTTTCATTGACCGATGCAGCGAGCTTGACAGCCCTCCTGACGGCGCTCCGCGACCTCGAGCCAAGCGTGCGCGTTGCCGCCGCTATTTCTCTCAAGCCACGATCCGACATCGGCGACGACGGTAAAAATCTTTTGCTCGAGGCATATTTGCACGACGCGGAACCGCGAGTGCGGCACACTGCGGCGATTACGCTCGCGGGTCTGGGAGCACCGCAACCGGAGTTTGTTGCCGCGTTGATAAAAAACCGGGAGAGCGAAGACGCACAAACAAAAAAGGCGGCGATCGCCGCGTTGGAGTTGTTGGAAAAAAGAAGGTCCGCTTCACCAGATCGTGCAAACGACCGTTGAAGCGGACCATCTAGGTGGACTGAGGGGGATTCCCGGCTCCAGGCCCGAATCCCCGTCAAAGATTCCGCCTAGAGCCTAAGTCTCAGCCACCTCGCAGTCAGTACATTTATCAATCATGTCTGGACCACCTCCTTTCCCTGCTCACTTCAGTTTACGGAAGTGATCTCCAAGTGTCAATGAAAAAGCAAAACATTTCGATCAATCTTGTGCTTCACGAAAAGTTTTTTGCGAACTGACTGACGACCCCGCGCGCACTCGATGGCCAAGCAGAAGCGACCGCGCAACTCCGCGCGCAGCCAGCTAACCGCCGTAAAATTTTTTGATGACTCCGCTCTGTTCCAGTTCCTTCAGAAAAGTGACGTCGCTAAAACTGTCCGGTGGTAATTTTTCGCTTTGGGCGCGCGCGATTCGCCGAGAACCATTTGAATACCCTTGGTCGTCGGACAGGGAATTCCGGGCATGACTTTGACGGCGTAGGGTTAGTAGGTTTCTTCCACAGCCTCGGTATCGCTGAGCACTGCCACTGAACCCACGGTGGTCGGATAAGCGACTTTGAGCTTCGGCGTTTGCGCTTCTACACGCCACACGAAAAGTCCGTAAAAAAGTAAAAAGCGCTGTCATCGGTCTCCGAACCTAGAACCTTAAACTTTGAACCCTCCGATTTAGGGGTGTACGTCTTCGAGAAACCAATCGGTCGGAATTTCCCGGCCGACCCGCGCTTCGCGAGCGCGTGCCAGCACGTCGCTGCCCACGGCGGCGAACTGCAAACCCAGCCCCACGTTGTTGCAAAAGCAGCTGATCGCATCGTTGTTGGTTCGACCGGGATGCTGCCCGTTGACGAGTTGGGAGAGGGTCGGGAAGTCCCAGATCGCGCAATCCTCGCGCGTAATCGGATGTTGCCAACCCTCCGATACGTCCGGAATGCTTTGGCGGTCGACACCGATCGTAATTTGAAACGGCTTTGCCTCGGTCCAGTGAATGATCAGAGGATCGGAACGCTTGTAGGTCGCGGCATCGAGCTCACAAGGCTTGACACAGGAAACATGAGTACCGGGCTGCAAAATCTCACCGGAAAATAACGGTGAAATCGAATTGGTCGTGCAGATCACAAGATCAGCGGCATCCATCGCTTCCGCAGCGCTGCCGGCGTCGGTCAATTGCGCCGAAACTTTTCCCGACCATTCCGCGACAAAACGCCGGCGCGATTCAGGTGTCGGACTGAAAACTTTGACGCGTTTCAGATCCCGGACCATCGACATGGTCACGAGATGCGCGCTCGCCTGCCAACCGGCACCGAGCAACGCCATGATATTGGCGTCCTTGCGCGCGAGATAGCGCGCCGCGATGGCGCTCGCGCCGGCGACGCGCAGTTTTTGTACATAGCCGTCAGGGAAAATCGCCAGCGGCTCGCCGGTCTCGGTGCTGAACAGCATGACCAGGCCGACGAATTTATCCCCGCCCGCCACCGGCAACTTGTCCTTACGAATGCCGCCGGCCTTTTCGTACCATTTGACCACGCTGGAATTGAGCCTGAGCGCTGCGATGTTGCGGCTCGGCAAAACGCCGCTCATGGTTTTGAATTCGTAAAACTCTTCGGGCTTGGTCGGGCTGAAAACATCGTAGCGCGGCACCGTCGCCGCCATGCCGTTACCAAGATCGCGATAGGCTTCTTCCAGCACGTTAAGACAAGTGCCGACCGGCAAAATCTTCTCAATGTCTTCGTTGGAAAGAATCAACATCAAAGCGCCTCCTTAATCCTCGAGAGGTGCAGCTGTCATACGGCCATCGCCCTTCTTTTGCAAGACGACATGGTCAAGCAACGAAGTCATCGAGATGCTATGATCGACACGGCCGTTGCAATATCGCGTCTGAGCGGGCGCAGACCCGTTACTCTCCTTCCTTGACAATTCCTGCGGCTAATAGGTAGATGAAAAGGAGTCGCGCCGTTCCGCTTGAGTTGAAATCCACACTATAAGGAGACCAGGATCATGGCTGCCGAATTCGAAGACCATTGTTGGAAGGATGTCGTTACGCCGGAGATTCTCAAGACCTACACGCCGTACCACCGCGAAACTTATATCGGCCAACGTCCGGCGTTGTTGGCAATCGATCTTTACAATCTCGCCTATGAAGGCGGCGCCAAAGAGCCGCACGAGTTGGTCGATACTTACAAAAGCTCTTGCGGGGTCTATGCCCACAACGCCATCAAACCAACCCAAGAGCTGTTCGCCTTGGCGCGTGCGCTAAAAATTCCGGTTTTCTACACCACCACGGAAACCCGACCTGAGGCGAAGCCGGACGCGGTTTACGCCACCAACCGCCAGCGCGTGAAAATCGACCCGAAAGCCTTCGAGATCAAAGAAGAGTTCAAACCGGAGCCGGGAGACGTGGTCATCTTCAAGGAGCGGGCCAGCGGCTTTTTCGGTACGCCACTGGTCGCGCATCTGACCCAGTTAGGCATCGATAGCTTGATCGTCTGCGGCGAAAGCACCAGTGGCTGCGTGCGCGCCAGCTGCGTCGATGCCTACTCGCTTGGCTATCACGTGTCGATCGTCGAAGAATGCGTCTTCGACCGCAGCCCGCTGTCGCATAAGGTCAACCTCTTTGACTTGCACCATAAATACTCCGATGTGATGAAGCTCGAAGAGGTCAAGGAAAAAATCAAGCAAGAGCGGCCGAGAAAACCAAAATAAATTTTGGTTCCAATAGAAGTTCCAGTTGTTCGAAAGGTCTTTTTACGGACATAAACAGCCTGTACTGCTAGACCTTTTGAACGACTGGAACGTATGGAACCGACTTTCTGAAACGATGTATTCCACCGCCAGCGGGCTGAAGATCTACTACGAAGTCTCGGGCGAGGGTCTGCCCTTCATTATGATCCATGCCAACCCTTTCGATCATAATCTTTGGATGTACCAAATCGCTCACTTCTCGACTTATTTCAAAGTGATCGCGATCGATCTCCGCGGCTACGGCCGCTCGGATAAACCCGAGACACCATTCAGTCTGAAAGATATGACCGATGACGTGCTGGGCGTATGCCGCGATCAAAACGTCACGCAAGCCATCCTTGCCGGCGTCAGCGTCGGTTCGGGCATGGCGATTTTGCTCGGCTTGGATCATCCCGAGCTGTTCAAAGCGATCATTCTTGTCGGCGGCAGCAGCGGGCCGGGCGGCTCTATCGAAGAACGTATCCGCGGCTATACCCGAACCGGCATCGAAAAGTACCACATCCAGCATCTCCGCGAGTTGGTCGCGCCGGATTTCGCGACATCGAAGCTGGGGCAATATTTGCTCAACACGTTTGTCGAGCGCGACCCCTGGCTTTCGGGGGAATCCATAGGCCAAATCTTCCGCGCGCGCGGCAGCCTCGATATGACGCCGCGGCTTGGCACGATGAAAGTGCCGACCCTGGTCATTAATGGCGAGTATGACAACTCGCTCGCGGGCGGCACAAAGACCGCATCGTTGATTCCCGGGGCCGTGCACAAGATTCTTCCCAAGACCGGTCATGCCTGCAACATTGAAGATCCCGCGGGTTTCGATGCAATCGTGGTCGACTTTCTGCGCTCTCATCATCTGATGCCCGCAACACCGAGCTGATCGATTATAGGCTCAATCACCGCATGCTGGGCTTTTGTCGATAAGGAGGCTCATATCACCGTGAACGTGGAAAATTTGAAAAACATGGCTCCTCCAAAAGGATTGGACTTTCATATTGCCCAGATCGGACATGTCGTTTTGCAGGTTAGCGACCTGGAACGATCAACCGAGTTCTACACCAAGGTTCTGGGCTTCAAGGTGTCCGACGCCTACTCCGAAGACATGATGCCCGGCGGCATGGTCTTCCTACGCTGCAACACGGATCATCATTCTCTGGCGCTGGTCGGCGCAGGAGACGGCAAGAACGCCCACCGAGAGCTGCATCGTCTGGCATTCGAGGTGCCGACTCTGGCGGGGGTGGTTGCCGCGCGCGATCGCCTGCGCCGCGCCGGCTGCCAGATCGCCGTCGAATTTCCCGACCCAGATAATCATTCTTTGGAAATCGATTGGGGCGTCGACCAGGTCGGCAGCGATGGTCGTGTCCGTCCTGCCAATGAATGGCACGGCGTCCGGTCGCTCGAAGAAGCTATCGCCAAACCGGTGCCGGGACAGGACACTCACCTGCCTCGATGATTCCACCGGCGGTTTCTCTCGAGAACCTATGCCGCGCCTCATCCCACGCACTCGTCATTGGCGTCGGCGGCGGCGGTGATGTCGTCGGCGCCTTGGCGGGCGCAAGATTCCTGGAATTCCTCGGCTTGACGTTCACCCTCGGCGGGCTTTCCTGGGAGCGGATCGTGTACGATCCGGTGCCGGGACCGCGCACATTGAGCGAAGTCAAAAACGTCCGCGTTATTCATCGCTTCGCATGGATGGCAAATAACCAAACTCAAACCGAATCTGGAGTTCCGTTCGCCGAATCGCGGATGGCGGCAGCCCTCGGTACAGAGGTGTTGTTAGTTGACGTCAACGGTGGCGTCGAAGGCGTGGTGGACGCATTGGAAGCGGTCCTACGGCACCTTAATACCGACCTACTCGTCGGCATCGACGTGGGTGGGGATTCGTTGGCTGAAGGTAGCGAACCGGGCCTGCGGAGCCCGTTGGCCGATTCGATCATGCTCGCCGCCTTCGCCGAGTTGGAGCGCCGCGGCCGCCGGGTTGTTTGGGGCGTTTACGGTTACGGCAGCGATGGCGAATTGAGCACGGACGAAATCGAAATCGCGTTGAGCAAGATTGCCGGCGCCGGCGGCCTGCTCGGCGCTTGGGGACTGACGCCAAAGGTGGTTGCGGAACTCGAGGAGGTCGTCAAGACCGTGCCCACCGAGGCGAGCGCAATTCCGATGGAATGCTTTCGTGGCGCGTGGGGGCAGCGACCCATTCGCGGCGGCCAACGCGCCGTCAAGTTAACCCCGCTGACGACGTTGATTATTTTCCTGTCTGCGACGAAATTGTTCGACACTCTGTCGCGTCCGGCGCAAGCGCTGCAGCATTCGCAATCGCTCGATGAAGCCAACCGGGCGCTGCACGACTTGGGCATTTATACGGAGCTCGATTACGAGCGCGACTACGGCAAGACAGCGGAGCCTCGGTGATCCAAAAAATCTTCGGCGATCTCGAACGCGACGCGATTATCCTGATGACTTCCCGCGGCGTGCGCGCTTTCGCGTTTTCCTATCTCGGCGTGATTTTCACGATCTATTTGAGTCAACTCGGTTATTCGACGGTGACAATTGGCTTTGTCATTACTACCGCCTACGCCAGCGCCGCGGTTTTAACCGCCGTGTGGGGCTATCTATCGGATCGCTTTGGGCGCAAACGCATTCTTATGCTGTTGGCGGCTCTGACCATCGTATCGAACCTGATCTACATTTTTTTCAGCCATCTGATCTTCATCATCGCAGCCGTGATCATTGCCAATGTCGGCGCCGGCGGGTCGGGAGCAGGCGGTCAGGGCGGCGGCCCCATGAGCCCCGTCGAGCAGGCGCTGTTGGCCGAGAAATGCAGCCCGCAGAACCGCAACACGGTTTTTTCGACGAACGCGTTCGTCGGCTCCATGATGGGCGCGCTCGGCGCTTTGGTCAGCGGCGTCCCGCAACATCTTCAGGAAGCGCGGGGATGGCAGCCAATCGCGTCCTACAAGCCGCTGTTTGCTCTGACAATCCTATTCAGCATCATCCTAGTCTACGCCTATTCGCTAATCGAAGAGCACCATGTGCCAATGAAGCGCGCGAAGCAGCCGCTGATGACCAAGGCCAACAGCTTTGTCATCAAGATGTCACTGCTCGGCATGATCGACAATCTTGGCGGCGGGCTCATTAGCCCGCTGATTTCCTACTGGTTTTTTCTGCGCTACGGCGTCGAGCTGAAATCGCTGGGATTGATGTTCTTTCTTTCCTATTTTCTCGCCGCCCTGTCGTTTTTAACCGCGCCGATTATTGCACGGCGCATCGGCGTGGTGCGCACGATGGCGTTTTCGCACGGCTTGGCATCGTTTATCTGGCTGGTTTTGCCGCTCGCGCCAAGCTTTGCGATTGCCGCGACGATGACGATCGTGCGCTCCTATCTCGCCTATATGGACAATCCGCTGCGCAGCTCCTTTATCATGGGGGTCGTCCGCCCCGAGGACCGCGGCGCGGCGGCGGGGTTCACGACGCTCTCGCGTCATGTTCCGGTCGCCGTCAGCCCGACGCTCTCCGCTTATCTGATGCAGGCGTTTTCCCTCAACGTGCCGGTCTTTATCGGCGGCTTCCTGCAGCTCAGCCACGACTGCATCTTTTATTTTCTCTTCCGCGACGTGAAGCCGCCGGAAGAACAAGGAGCAAGACCGCGACCGGCCGCCACCTGAACATGGGATTGCTTGGTGCGCTCCACCGAGACGCCAAATTGCTGATGGTGTCGCGCGGCATTCGCGCCTTCGCCTTCTCTTATCTGAATGTCGTCTTCGCTATTTACCTCGACCGCCTCGGCTACTCGACGGTCACCATCGGGATCATATTTACCGTCGCTTATCTGAGCGGCGCTTTGCTGACCGCGGTCTGGGGCTACTTATCCGACCGTTACGGCCGGCGCAAAATTCTGATGCTGCTGGCGGTCCTGACAATTGTTTCCAATGGGATTTACATCTTTTTCAGCAGTCTGTTCTTTATTTTTCTCGCGGTCATCATCGCGAACGTCGGGGCCGGCGGCAGCGGTGGGGGCGGCTCGGGGGGTGGCCCGTTCAATCCCGCGGAAGAAGCCTTGCTGGCGGAAAAATGCGCGCCGAAAGAACGTAATCAGATCTACGCGCTCAATTTTTGTGCCGGCTCGATCATGGGGTCGCTCGGAGCACTGGTCAGCGCCCTGCCGCAGCACCTCCAGGAAACCTGGGGTTGGGCACCCGTGGCTTCGTACAAACCGCTCTTCGGCTTGACGATTCTTTTCAGCATTATTCTGTTATTCGTCTACCGTGCGATTCACGAGGAACATCGGCCTCGCAGGGTCGAGCAGAAAATTTCCAAGGCCACCGGAAAGTTCGTCACCAGGATGTCCGTGCTGGCAATCGTCGACAACTTCGGGGCGGGCATGGCCGGCGCACTGATCCCTTACTGGTTTTTCCTACGCTTCGGCGTCGAGCTAAAATCTTTGGCGGCGATCTTTTTCGCATCTTTTTTTCTCGCTGCTCTCTCGTTCCTGAGCGCGCCCGCGCTCGCCCGTAAGCTCGGCGTGGTGAAAACCATGGCGTTTTCTCACGCTTTGGCGTCGGTCATTTATCTGTTTTTACCGCTGGCGCCGACTTTAGAGCTGGCCGCCGCGCTGCTCATCATTCGATCTTTCTTCGCGTACATGGACAACCCGTTGCGCGCCTCTTTCACGATGGCGATGGTAAAATCCGATGAACGCGGTTCGGCCGCCGGCGTCACCAGTCTGGCACGCATCGTACCGTTCGGCATCAGCCCGACGATCTCGACCTATTTAATGCAAACCGTGTCGCTCACTCTTCCCTTGTTCGTCGGCGGCGGGTTACAATTGATCAACGATGTGGCATTTTATCTGATGTTCCGTCATGTCCGGCCGCCCGAGGAGACCGACGGTTCAACGGTTCAAGCACTAAAAGGTTCAAGATTGTAGCATGAAGCGCCCAGCAGCGCCGACCGGGGCCGTGCCCCTTTTTCAAAGAATCGCCGAACAGCGCATTTTGGAAGCTCAACGCGCCGGCGCCTTTGACAATCTGCCCGGCAAGGGCAAACCGCTGGAATTGGAAGACTTGAGCTGGGTGCCGGACGATCTACGAATCGGCTACATGGTGCTCAAGAATGCCAACGTTTTGCCCCCGGAAGCCGAACTGCTCAAGGACATTCACACCATTGAAGACCTGCTAAAGCACGTCGAAGACGAAGGCCAGCGGCGCGCGCTCGCCAAGAGCATTCAGTGGAAAATGATCCGGTTGGACATGCTCAAGCGGCGCTCGCTGGACACGAGCACTTTGCGCAGCTACGGCCGTAAGCTAGTTGCGCGATTTCAGTTAAAATAGCGTCGCGGCGTCCCGGCCCTACCGCTATTTTGCCTTGAACGAACTTCCGTGATAGTAGTCGCCTAAGTCGGTTGCGATCGCCGCACCTGAAACCAGAAAGGAGCCCGGTACTATGGCGAACGAAAAATCTCCGATCAAAATCAAAAAAATCGGTCATGTGGTCCTGAGCGTCAGCGACATCGAGCGCAGTACGAAGTTTTGGACCGAGGTCATGGGCTTCAAGTTTTCCGACAAAAATGAGAACGGTATGATGTTTTTCCGTAACGGCACGGACCATCACACCGTGGCGCTGATCCAAGCGACGGAAAGAAACGAGCTTCCCAAGCGGGGCGAGGTAGGTTTCGACCACATGGCTTTGGAAGTCGCCACGGTGTCCGAGCTTTTCAAAATCCGCGAATTCTTAAAGTCGAAAGGCGTGACGATTTTCTACGAAGGCCGGCGGGGACCGGGAGGCAACCCAGGCTTAGAATTCTATGATCCCGACGGCTTCAAGATTGAGATTTATGCGGCTATGGACCAAGTCGGTACCGACGGCCGCAGCCGTCCGGCGAACGAGTGGAAGCGCGCCACCACCCTGGAAGAAGCCATTGCGAACCCGTTGCCGGGTACGGAATATCACTGAGCGTTAACTCATCGAGACAACGCATGCCGCAAAGGGCGGGTTTGAGAACCCGCCCTTTGCTTATCTGCATTGAAAAGCCTACCGCTGTTTTCTCGCGGCTGTCTTGCGATTTCAGCTCGCCTCGCCGCGCAGGATTTTCTCAAGCTCTTTTTGCGTGGCATCGTAGTGCTTGTTCTTGTTGAGCCATTGGGGCGAGCTGATCACCACCTTCGCGCCTTTGGCCTTGGCCGCATCGAGCTTCTTTTTCTGGTTCGACTCCGGATACAGATGGAAGTCGAGCCCATCGATATCCCACATCAGCTTCTGCCCTTCCGTTGTGTGCAGGAACGCCAGAAACAAAGCGGCTGCGTTTGGCGCCCGAGAATTTTTCGGCACCGCACCGTAACGCGTATGCGAGAGCGTCGCATCGTCCATGATAGCATAGCCGAGCGGAATGTTTTTCCGCTGCGCGATGTTCACTTCCTGGTCGCCACAGGCGAGTGCGAGCATAAGGAACTCACCGCTGGTCAGGCGCTCCATCTCGCCACAGCGGATCAAGCCGGCGATGTGCTTGGAGAATTTCTTGACGAACTCAACGACTTTTTCTTTGCCTAGTAGCTCCGGCATGGCAAATTCCCTAAAGCCGGCGGCGTAGGGTGTCGAGGCGATCTTGCCTTTCCATTTGGGGCTCATCAGGTCGTCGAGCTTGCGCGGGATATCGTTGCCCTTGACCAAATTGCTGTTGTAGATGACTCCAACCAGCGTCGAGGCCATGGCGATGCCGGTGTTGCCGGTGACGACCGGATCGAAACCGGGCTCCGGTAACATTTTGCGATCGATGAGCGCGCGCCAATCCAACGGCATCAACGGCTGGTGCTCCATGGCCTGGAGCATTGCCTGGGAATTGCCGAAGTAAACGTCGCTGCTCGCCGGCTGGCCTGCGAGCAATTCGCGTGTAATCTTCGCCATCATCCCCTGCATGTTCGCTCCTGGAGTGAACGACGGCTGGATATTTGTTCCGTACTTCTTGTTCATCGCCGCGACGATTTTTTGCAGTCCTGGCCCGCCGTCGAGCGTATCCGCTCCCCACTGGGCGCGCAGCGTGGTTTCTTTCTTGGCGCCGTTGACCAGGTCGGCGATACTTTTCGCCTGGAGCGCCTCGGCCGCCATGGCGTCGCCAGCCGCGCTGGAGAATAGACCGCCGGCAAAAAAGACCGCGGTCAAAAATCGGATTATTCGCCTTCGCCCACGAATCATGTCATCCTCCCTTGTGGTTAATAGCCGTTAATGGTGCTCTTTAAATTAGACGCTATAGTCAAGCAAATCCTATGACGCTCACGACTCCGGCATCACCTGGCGGCGCCCGAACCACCAAAAAACCAAAACGAGCGGCGTGAGCACGACGGTCATCAGGAGCGTCACAGCGGCCGCCTGATTGATCGCACCGGAAAACCAGTAACTCCAGATCACAGCGGGCAGCGTGACGCTTTCCTGGCTGATCAGAAAAACCGCAACGGTGAGCTCGCGGTAGACCAGAATCGCCGACCAGATCCATACCGACATGAGCGTCGGTCGAAGCAGCGGCACGAGAATCCGCCATGACGTTCGCACCGGCGAGAGACCCGCTGTATAAGCGGCTTCCTCAAGCTCCTTGTGTATTTGCAGAAGCGAGCTATTAAGCGCGCGGGTGGCAAACGCGAGACGCGAGATCATATAGACGATGGCGATTAACCAAACCGAGCCGTAGAGCGGAATGAATTTTGGCAGGACGAAAAGCGCCACCAACAGCGCGCCGATCGCCATGATGACTTCCGGCAGCGCGTGCGGCAAGAAGGCGCCGAATTCCAAAGCGTAACGCATACGGCTGCGCGAGCGTACGATCAGCCATGAGATGCTGAAAGCGAGCAGCAACGTCACCAATGGCACGGTGACCACCAACAAGACCGTATTGTAGAGGCCGCGCCAGAAAAGGTCCCAATTAAGATTATAAAACCCGGCAAGCGAAAGTTTGCCGAGCATCTCCCATGAAGGCGGCGCCATGTACGGCGTGAACGCGGCGTAGGCGATCAACAATAGCGGGATCAATTTGGTCGCCAGAAAATAGAGCGCGATCAGTGCCCAGGCGAGCACGTACCAGCCGCCGAGTTCGAGCAAAATCGGCCGGTAGCCTTTCCCTGTGACGACTTCGTAGCGATGACCTTGCCTGAGCACCTGGCTATACCACCAGGTGAGCAGCAGCGCCAGAAGAATCATGATCGTTCCCAAGGCGGCGGTGACCCCGTGTTGCGGCAAACCGCTGTCTGGCGGATTGGCCTTTAGGTAAACATACGTGCTCAGCATATAAATGCGATTGCCGAGACCGATAATTGCCGGAACATCGAACGTGGCGATACCGATGGTGAGCATGTAGATCATCGCCGCCAGAATTGCCGGAAATGCCAGCGGCAGCGTGATACGACGCGCGGTCGCTACGAAACTCATACCGTGAATCTTGGCGGCTTCTTCGAGCGACGGATTCATCGCGCGAAACATCTGCGCGGTCAAGATGAACGCGAGTGCGGTTAGGTTCAGCCCCTGAACGAAGCCCATCCCGACGGGCGTGGCGATATTGATCGGTCCCTGCGCAAAACCAAAGGCATCCATTAGCCAGCGGTTCAAAAACCCGATGCGCACATGGGCGATAAAAGTCCAGCCCATAGCGGTGTAGATCCCGGGAATCAGCAGGCCGAGCGTCATAATCGTGTAAACCAGCCCCTTGCCCGGCATCGTCGTGCGCTCGGTCAGCCAGGCGATCGGCAGGCCGAGAGCGAGCGCGGTAAAGGTCGTCGCCAGAGTGAACACCAGCGTATTCCAGACCACTTTGAGAACGAACGGATCACCCAGAATCTCGGTATAGTTGTTGAGAGTGTAAGTCGCTTTAGGTGTGCCAACGACGCCGGTTTGAAAGCTGATCCAAACAAGCGCGACAACCATCACCAGAATGACCAGCATCGGTGCCAGCGCCAGCGCCAGCAACATCGGCGAGGTGCGCAGGCGAAGCGCAAACTGACGCGGCAATCTGAGCACGGCTTCCATATTAAACTCTCACATCGATTGCGACCGAGTGCTTTCAGTCACGGTTCTCGCCTCATCGTTGTTCCGTCGTCGACATCCGTCCCTCCCCCTCCGCGGCGGGAAACACCATGATCTCCGCGGGATCGACGTACAACTGCAAGCGGCGATCGTCGCGCAACGGAATCAGCCGGCTTTTGCCCATGACGAGCGAATCGTTGACCAACGCTTCGTAGACAAACTGATCGCCGAGAAAAGTGTTCGAGCGAAGCACGGCGGGAAAAACGTTCTGGCGACAAGCGTGCGCGCCCTCGACGATCTGTAAAGACTCGGGTCGAAAACCGACGAGAACTTGCGGGCCGGGATTGTTGCGCGGACAGACTTCGAGTCGACCGATCTTAGTCTCGACGATTTTTGCGTCGGTCAGCGTGCCGGTCAGCCAGTTAACGGACCCGAAGAAATCCGCGACTTCGGCGCAGTTGGGACGGCGATAGAGTTCCATCGGATCGCCGTATTGCAGCAGACAGCCGAAGCTCATGAGGGCGATCTTATCGGCCATTGCCATCGCTTCGATCTGGTCATGGGTGACATAGAGAACAGTAGCACCGAGCTGCTTGGCGAGATCGCGGATCTTGCCGCGCACCTCTTCCCGCAGCCGGGCATCGAGGTTGCTCAGCGGCTCGTCCATCAGCAGCACGCGCGGATTGACCGCAATGGCACGCGCCAAGGCGACGCGTTGCTGTTGACCGCCGCTGAGCAGCGTCGCCGAGCGGTCTTTTTGTTCTTCGAGCTGCACCATCCGCAGCGCCTCCCGCACCCGGCCGTGGACTTCGTCCCGCGGAATCTTTTGCGCCCCCTCGCGAAGCGGCAGCGCGATGTTTTCGAAAACCGTGAGATGGGGCCAGACCGCGTAGGACTGGAATACCATACCGAAATTGCGCTCTTGCGGAGGGATCCAGGTAGGAGGATTATCGGAGAACACAGCGCGCCCGGCGATACGAATCTCACCGCTGTCGGGCGACTCGAGACCCGCCACGCAGCGTAGCAACGTGGTCTTACCGGAACCGCTGGCGCCGACGATGACGAAGAACTCGCCCTCGGCAACGTCCAGATCGAGGCCCTTCAGAGCCGCAACTTGCCCTTCACTGACGATAAACGCCTTGCAGAGTCTGCGAATAGAAATCACCGCCGCCTACCCTGCTTCGCCGCCAAAAGTGTCAGATCGCCTCCGACGCCGAGAACATAGCAAAACCCAAGGCATAAGTACCCATTCACCTAACTGGAGTCAACCGTAATCACAATAGGCGCGGGCAATATCCCGATCTTCCGTTCCCAGCAAGCTCAGCGAAGCAGGCCGGGCAAAGTACTGGAGCAATGAATCCGTTGCTGGTATAGAAAGCGCTACTGATCGCGAGACAGACGCCTCGCGAACCGGCTTGACGACGGAGAGCTGCTCATGAAAGCGGACGAATTACTGACAGTTCTGCGCGCGCGACGCAGCGTGCGGGTCTACCAGGGCGGCAAAGTCACAGATGGCCAGCTTGCGAGCATTCTGGAGGCGGCGCGTTGGGCGCCTTCCGGAGCGAACACGCAGCCCTGGGAGTTCGTCGTCACGCGCGATCGCAAGAAAATGAAGCGCGTCAAGGAAATCTACGCCAACGAGTGGAAACAGCGCAAACGGGAAGACCCTGTGCACTACAAAGGGCTCAAAAAAGATTACGTCGGCGATGTCAGTGTCCTGGTGCTGGTATGCGGCGATCCCCGGACAAAAGCAGTTTACTTAACAACACGCCAGGCGGCGGATCGGGAGAAGCTTTTTCAAGCGAGCATTGCCAATGCGGTGCAGCAAATGATGCTTGCCGCCGCCGCGATGCATTTGGGCACTGTCTGGGTATCGGTGCGCGAGGAAGTCGAGCCGGAGTTGAGAGAGTTATTCAAAGTACCTGAAGAGCTGCGGCTTCTCTGGGTCGTGCCCATCGGTCACGCGCGCAGCTGGCCCAAGGCTAAACCCAGACGCGCACCGGCGGCGTTCACCCACTGGGAAACTTACGACCGGGCCAAACTCCGCGCCGCGTCCGACATTCACGCTTGGCCGAAGAGCTGAATTTATGTCTCGGCGATCTCGTATTTCTCGTGGTGCAGTTCCTGGCTCGCCTTGATGATGATGCGATGGTTGATCTCGCGTTCGAGATTTTCCAGGCTATTATTCTTTTCGTCGTAAAGGAAGTTCGCAATGTCGGGGTGTAGGCGCACCACGATGTTCTTGCCGTTCTCCATTTGGGGTTGCTGGCGCTTGATCGCGCGTAAAACGTCATATGCGACAGTAGCGGCGGATTTGATGCGACCCCGTCCCTCGCAGTGTGGGCAGGGCCGCAACAGCTGGTTTTCCAAGCTCTCGCGCGTCCGCTGGCGTGTCATTTCGACCAAGCCGAGCTCGGAAATCTTCAGGATGTTGGTCCGTGCTTTGTCCTTCTTGAGGGCTTCCTTAAGCGCGTCATAAACTTTTTTACGATTGGCTTCCTTCTCCATGTCGATGAAGTCGATGATGATGATCCCGCCGGCATTTCTTAGGCGCAGCTGTCGGACCACCTCTTGCGCGGCCTCGAGGTTGGTCTTGAGAATCGTCTCCTCTTGGTTGCGCTTGCCGACGAACCGTCCGGTATTGACATCGACGGCGGTGAGCGCTTCGGTGCGCTCGATAATGATATAACCGCCTGATCGGAGCCAGACTCGCCGATCCAGCGCTTTGACCACTTTTTCCTCAATGCCTTGCCGTTCGAACAGCGGTTCCTTGCCGGTGTACGCGACAATTTTCGACCGCAAGCGCGGCATGAACTGGCGTACGAAATCGACCACCCGGCGGTGGTCTTTTGGCGAATCGACAACCACCTGCTCGGTATCATTTGAGAAAAAATCACGGATCGTACGCGTAATCAGATCGAGATCCTGATGAATCAACGCCGGCGCACTGGCGTCCTGAGCCTTTTTCTGGATCCCTTTCCAAAGCCTGGTCAGAAAGGCGAGGTCACGTTGAATTTCGCGCTTGCTGCGCCCTTCGCACGCCGTGCGCAAAATGAACCCGCCGTGTTCAGTTCCAAGTGACTGGGCGATCTCTTTAAGCCGCTTCCGTTCTTCTTCACTCTCGATGCGGCGTGAAATGCCGATGTGCTTGGTGCCGGGCATAAAAACCATATAGCGCCCGGGCAGCGACACATGGGAGGTAACCCTTGCCCCTTTGGTGCCCAGCGGGTCTTTGGCAACCTGGACGAGGATTTCTTCGCCGCGTGAGATCTGTCTTTCCAGTGGCAGTCGTCGCGAAGGTGGAGGCTTCGGCGGCTCGGCAAATTCCACTTCGTCGCCCGATTCGCGGAGCAATGGAGTGTCCTCCGGCTCGCTGGAAAAATCCGACGCATGGAGAAAACCCGCCTTTTCCATGCCAATGTCGATAAAGGCCGCCTGCATACCAGGCAGCACCCGCGCGACCTTACCTTTGTAAATATTTCCAACGACGCCTCTTTCCTCTTTTCTCTCGATCAAGAATTCGGCGAGCTGGCCATCCTCCATAAGCGCGATGCGGCTTTCTTGCGGCGTCGAATTTATGTAGATCTCTTGCTTCATAGTAAAGGTGGAAACGGTCGGCGCTGGCGGGAGATCTGGGAGATGGAGGCACCCCGCGACGTGGTAACTCCGCGAAATACGTTCAAGAAATTAGCTGTGGTTATAGAGGAATTTATCCGTGACTGCAAGTAACACGGCGTTCGCCGACAACAAACGAATTGACAACGGCGGCGCCGGTCGATATTTTGGGATGAGTAACGTCGGCTCACGCCGATGCCAAAATGCAATGACGAAAGCGATTTATGAGCTACCCCGCCACCGCGCCAACTTACGGTATCCTCAATACTAAGGTCCTGATTCTCAACCGATCTTATTTGCCGATTCACGTCACCTCAGTGCGGCGCGCCTTTGTGTTGCTCTACCAAGGCATCGCTAGGGCAGTCAATGACCAATATCAGACGTTTGATTTCGCCAGTTGGAGCGATCTTTCGATCTCAGCGCATGATGAAACTATCGGTTTAGTTAACCGGGTGATTCGTATTCCCCGGGTAATTTTGCTGGTGAGCTATGACCGAGTGCCGAAGCGTCAGGTGCGTTTTAGCCGCTATAACATTTACGCGCGCGACAAGTGTACTTGTCAATATTGTGGCCGGCGTCTGCCGCGGCAAGAATTGAATCTCGACCATATCATACCCCGCTCCCAGGGTGGCACTTCAACCTGGGAAAACGTTGTCTGCTCCTGCCACGAATGTAACCGGCGTAAAGGCGGTCGAACTCCGCACCAAGCCAGCATGCCGCTTGTAAGAAAACCGCTGAAGCCTCAGTGGACGCCTTTCATGCAGGAAACCTTCAGCATGTCGCGCTACCGGGAATGGATGCCGTTCCTCAATACGGTGGACGTTTCTTATTGGAACACTGAGCTGGTCGAAACATAGTTTCAAATTGACAGACGGAGCCCTGTGGCCTGGGCCGCTCCGTTAGCCATCTCCACGAAGTTCACGAATAATTTCTACATCTTGCGGTGATTTATTTACGATCCCACCGTATATTGGGTTTTCTCTTGACAGCCCTTACCTTGGTGTGGAATATTGCGGCTAGCTTTCACCGGGCTAAAACTGCCAAACTTCCCCGAGCTAGTTAATAGAAGCAACCATGCGTTTAAAACGCCTTGAGATGATCGGTTTCAAATCGTTCGCCGAGCGTACAATTGTGGAGTTCAACCCCGGTATTACCGCGGTCGTTGGCCCGAATGGCTGCGGCAAGTCCAATATCGTGGACGCCTTGCGCTGGGCCATGGGCGAGCAGAGCGCCCGGCACCTGCGCGGCCATCAAATGGAAGACGTCGTGTTCAATGGCAGCGACAGCCTCCCCGCCACCGGCATGGCCGAAGTTTCCATCGTCTTCGACAATGAAGACGAGCGCGGCCCCGCGGAATACGCCAACTTCAGCGAGCTCATGGTGACTCGTCGCTTGTTTCGCTCCGGCGAATCGGAGTACGCGATCAACAATGTCAACTGTCGGCTAAAAGACGTCATTGAGCTGTTTTTGGGGACCGGTGTCGGAAGCAAGGCTTATTCGATCGTTGAACAGGGCAAGGTCGATGAGCTGGTCAATTCAAAGCCGGAGGACCGGCGTTCCTTGATTGAAGAGGCGGCGGGCACGAGTAAGTATAAGAGCCGCAAGATCGTTGCCGAAAAAAAACTTGAGCGCACTCAGCAAAATCTCCTGCGCGTGAGCGATATCGTGCGGGAGATCGAGCGGCAGATCCGGACCATGGAATTGCAAGCGAAAAAAGCCGAACGTTACCGGGCGCTCAAAGCCGAGCTCAAAGAAAAAGAGTTGGCCCTGGCTTTCTTACACCGCGAAGCTTTTCAGGAGGAAATCGCTCGGCAGGAAAGTCGGCTTGCGGCCGCGGAAAGTCGCCTGCTTGAACATCTCGCCGCGCTGCACGGCAAAGAAGCCGAGAGCGAGACGGTTCGGCTATCGGTCATGGAGGCCGATCGGGAAATCGGCATACAGCAAGAAACCGTCTATCAACGGCGCTCGGCGATTCAGGGTGCTGAGCAAAAAAATGAGTTCTTGCGCAACGACTTGGCGCTGCTGGCTAAGAGCGAAGCCGAAGCCCGGACCTCCCTCGTACAGCTCGAAGAGCGCGCCAAACTTCTCGTCAAGGAAATTGAAGAGCTGCACAAGGCCAAGGAGAGCTTCATTCAACTTTCGCTCTTTGAAGAATCGTTCCTGAGCCAGAAAGAAAATGAGCTTGACGGATTTCAGGCGCGGATACGCGATATGCAGTCCGAATTGGAACAAGAAAAGACGGCCTTGATCGATCTCTCGAATCAAATCGTCAATCTCAACAACGAAGCGCTCAGCAAACAACAGCGGCGTGAAGAAATCGCCCAAGAGCTTGCGCGGAGCCGCACCGAGCTGGAACAAACCGCGGCCGCGCTGGCCGACTGCGAAGTGAAGCAGAGCGACATCGCCCGGGCTCTGGCAGCCTGCGCCGCGCAAGTTCGTGAGCGCACGCTCGAAGCGGCCGCGGTGACGGTGACGTTGCAGGGTTTGAGCGAAAGCCGCGAAGCGCAGGAAAGTAAAGTGTCTTCGCTGAAGGAGCAGATCCAGGAGAACCGCTCGCGCTTGCGCTCCTTGGAGGAGCTGCAAAGGAATTACGAAGGCTACCAAGAAGGCGTGCGCGCGATCATGCTCAAAAAGCAACACTCGGCGCCAAACGGTATTCATGGTCTGGTCGCCGAAGTGATCGAGGCGCCGGAGGCCTATGAAAAAGCACTGACGGCAGTTTTGGGTGAGCGCCTGCAATATGTCATCGTTAAGAGCCATCAGGAAGGTCTCGCGGCGATCGAATATTTGAAACGACAAGCTTCGGGCCGCGGCAGTTTCATTCCTATCGAGTTGTCGCGCAAGCCGCACAAGGAATTGCCGCTCGGCGAAGCCGAAGTGATCGCGCCGCTCATGGAGATGATTTCGGTCAAGGACGGCTACCGCGAAGTTGCCGAGTACCTGCTTTCTGACGTTGTCGTCGTACAAAATCTGGAAGCCGGATTGGCTCTTTGGAATCGCAATGGCTATCACAGCACGCTCGTTACTCGTGACGGGGAAGTAATCGATCCCATCGGGATTGTCACCGGCGGCAGTGACGCGCCCCTGGAAACGGGCTTTCTGACCCAGCGGCGCCGCATCAGGGAACTCGGCACGATTCTGGGCGAGAGTGAAGCGGCGCTGAGCCGAGAAGAGCGTGAATCCGAAAATCTCAAGCAAGAAATCGATCGAGCTGAGACCCAGAAGACCGTGCTCGGCGCCGAAGTTCATCGCCTTGAACTCGAGCGCGTCAGGCTGGAACACGAGAATCGCGCCGCCGAACAGGAGCACGAGCGCCTGACCCAGGCGATCCAGGCGCTGTCCCAGGAGCAAGGGGACCTAACAGCGAATATCCAATTGCTTTCGGGAGAAATCGAGCGTTGTCATTCGCAGAGCCAAGCGCGCAGCAAAGAAAGGACTCTCCGAGAGCAAGCGCTGGCGCAAAAGCAAACGGAATGCGTCGAGCTCGCTCAAGCGCTCGAAAGCGCCGAGGATGCTGTGACGCAGTCGCGGATACGCAACGCGGCATTGGGCGAGAAGCGGGATAACACCCACGCCAATCTGGCAAATCGCGAAAAACTCCAGGAAGAAACCGCTCAGGAAATAGTGGCGCGCCAGGCGCAAATCGCCGATTTTCAACGGCGGCGGCTTGCCATCGAGCAGGCGCTCCGGCAAACCGATGAGTCGCTGCGGCAAGACCGCTGGGAGCTGCAACAGCTCGAAGCCCGACTCCAGGCCGACCGTCACAAATATCGGGAAATTTCCATGCGCATCGCTGAACTCGGCGAGACGATCAAGGAGATCAGACCGCTGGCCGAGGCCTGCCAACAAGAAAAGACGCAGATTCAGTTAAACCTCGCCGAGCAACGGATCCAGCTCCAACATCTGGCGGCTAACTTGCGCGAAAAATACGATGCCGTTCTCGATTCGCTTGCTCCGGAATTTCCTGATGCGAGACCGTCGCAAGCCGAATTGACGACGGCAATCGACGAGCTGCGCGGCCGGCTGGAGCGCATGGGCGAAGTGAACCTCGCGGCGATCGGCGAGTATGAAGAGCTGACCGAGCGCTTCCGTTTCATGAACCGACAAAAGGAAGATTTGGAAAAATCGATCACCGATTTGCAGCAAACGATCGTCAAACTCAACCGGATCTGCCGCTTGCGGTTCAAGGAGAGCTTCGAAGCAATCAACGAGAAATTCGAAGCCATTTTTCCGCGCCTATTCCGAGGCGGCAAGGCGAAATTGGTCCTGACGGACGAGAACGATTATTTGGAAACCGGGATCGACATCATCGTGCAGCCGCCCGGTAAAAAACTCCAATCGATAACGCTCCTATCCGGCGGGGAAAAGGCGTTGACCGCCGTAAGCCTCTTATTCGCGATTTTTTTGACCAAACCGAGCCCGTTTTGTTTTCTCGACGAGGTCGATGCGCCGCTTGACGATGCCAATGTCGACCGCTTCACCGAGATTGTCAAAGAGATGAGTGAACACTCCCAATTTGTCCTGGTTACCCATAACAAGAAATCCATGCAGGCCGCCGAGATGCTTTACGGCATCACAATGGCGGAACCCGGGGTATCCAAGGTTGTGTCCGTCCGGATGAATTAATCCCCCTCCCCAGTTACGCGATTTCGCCTCCGCAGTTGACTCCCCGCAAGCCTTCGAACAGTATCAGTTCATGAGCGCTGGATCTTTTTTCCAACGGCTGAAAGAAGGTTTGACCAAAAGCCGTGACAACTGGACTGAGAAAATCGGCGCGATCTTGCAGAACCGGCGCTGGGACGAAAACTCACTCGCTGAGATGGAAGAGAGTCTGATCGCGGCCGATGTCGGCGTCAAAGCCAGCGAGAAGCTGATCGCTGCACTGCGCAACCGGCCACCCAGCGGCAGCGGAGATCTGGTCCAAGAGATGACCGCGCGGCTTCAGGCTGCCATGGTTGAGATGCTGCAAGACCGCGCCGCAACGCCGAAAATTCCGCCGCTATCGGTCCGTCCCTGGGTGATGATTTTTCTCGGCGTCAACGGCGTCGGCAAGACCACCACCATCGGCAAACTCGCGGCGCAGTACCGTGGCGCCGGCAAAAAGGTCTTGCTGGTCGCCGGCGACACGTTTCGCGCCGCAGCCATCGAGCAGCTTGACGCGTGGGGGCAGCGTGTCGGTGTCGAGGTCGTCAAGCACCGCCCAGGGGCTGATCCTTCCGCGGTTGTTTTCGACGGGATGCAGGCGGCCAAGAGTCGGGGTGTCGACGTCTTAATAATCGATACCGCCGGACGCCTCCATACCAAGGTTCACCTGATCGAAGAGCTCAAGAAGATCCGTCGGGTGATCACCCGCGAGCAGCCGGATGCGCCGCATGAAACCTTGTTGGTGCTCGACGCGACCACGGGGCAAAACGGTCTCCAGCAAGCCCGCGTGTTCAAGGAAGCCGCCGACATCACCGGCATTGTCCTGACCAAGCTCGATGGCACAGCCAAAGGCGGCGTGATCATTGGCATTCAAGAAGAGCTTGGTGTTCCGGTGAAATATATTGGCGTCGGCGAGGAGGTCGAAGACCTGCAACCTTTCGATCCCGCGAGTTTTGCCCGCGCATTGTTTGAAAACTGACGATCGGGTTGGTTGCGCGATCTCCTTGACTTGTTCCTTAACGAGCAATACCCTTAATCTCATGGAAGCGTGTTCTAACGATTTGGATCTTGGACTGACGGAGAGTGCCACCGAGCAGATCAAAAGATTGCTAGCGCGGGATTCCCGCTCGGGCTCCGCCCTGCGCATAGCCGTGACCGATGGCGGCTGTTCCGGTTATTCTTACAAACTTGCGTTCGACGACCAGCAGCGGCCTGAAGACATCATCCTTGATCGTAACGGAGTAAAGATTCTCGTCGATTCTGCTAGCGCACCGTATTTGGCCGGGACGGTCATCGACTTTGTTGGTGGCCTTTACGGCGGCGGTTTCAAGTTCACGAACCCCAATGCCACGGCAACCTGCGGTTGCGGCACATCTTTTTCAGCCTGAGCATCCTCACCCGATCGGGATTTCGCTCGGTTCGGCCTCTACGATGCCTCGGACGTGACTTCCTTGACAGCTTTAAGCGTCTTGTTGCCGAATCTGACTTAAGGACGAATCTTGAAGGCGGTACGAATCCCCGCTCCGGGCGGTGGCGAACGGCTCCTTTATGAGGATGTCGACGATCCAGAACTGCGCTTGCTTAGTGATGTGATTGTCAAGCTCAGAGCCGCTACCGTGAACCGTAGCGACCTGACGAACTCAGTGCCAAGCAACTGCGTCCGGATGTCATTTCCGCATATTCCTGGCGCGGATGGCGCGGGCGTGGTGATTTCGGCCGGCGCCCAAGTCCGCAACATCAAGCCGGGAGATGCGGTCTGTATTTACCCGCTGATGGCATGCGGGAACTGCCAGTTTTGCGCCAAACAGCAGGAGTTCAGATGCGGTGAAAGACGACTCCTGGGCGGACGAGAACAAGGTACCTATGCCGAATATGTCAGGCTGCCCGCGATAAACTGCTTCCCTATCCCGGACGGACTGTCGTTTGAAGAAGCCGCCGCGGTTTCGCTGGCCTATCCGACGGTTTGGCGCATGTTGTTTACTCAAGCTGATCTCAAGCCGGGGGAATCGGTTTTGATCATGGGCGCCGGCGGCATCGGCAGCGCCGCTCTTCAGCTGGCAACGGCGGTCGGCGCACGCGTATTCGTCACTTCCCGCAGCGAACAGAAATTGGCTGCCGCGGCCGAACGCGGCGCGCACCATGGAATCCATTGCCCGCCGCAAGATCTAGCCCAAGAAGTGCGCCGCTTGACCGGAAGACGCGGCGTCGATGTAGTGGTTAATAGCATTGGCGGCGACACCTGGAGCGCCGGGCTCGCCGCGCTTGCCCGTGGCGGAAGGTTGGTTACGTGCGGCACCGTGGCCGGAAGTAATCCTAAGACCGAGCTCCGGCGGGTGTTTTGGAATCATTTGACGATTTCGGCGGCAAGCTTCCCAACGCGCCAGGAATTTTGCAGCGTATTAGAGTTTTTTAACCATCCCTGTCGCCGGCCGGTAATCGATCGAGTGTTTCCCCTGAGAGAGGCCGGGCGGGCGCATCAGCGGCTGCAACAAAGCGCGCCATTCGGTAAGATCGTCCTGCGTACAGACGTTTGAACCGCGCGGCAGAAAATAAATTACTGGAAACGGGAATCTAAATGCGGGTGATCGGAGGAGCAGCAAGGGGCCGCCGCCTGCGCGTGCCCAAAGGTGATGCCGTAAGACCCACGGCGGCGAGGGTCAAAGAGTCGCTGTTCAATATCCTGCCGCGTGACTTTTCCGGTATGCAGGTGCTCGATTTATTTGCCGGCACGGGAAATCTGAGCATTGAAGCTCTGAGCCGTGGCGCTGATCACGCGCTCTTGATCGAGGCATCTGCCCGATCGGCGGCGACCATAAAAAATAATCTGCGCCGATTGGGCTTCGCTGCGCAATCGGCAGTCTGGGTCGCACCTGTGGCGCGCTCGTTACGGACGTTGTCACGGCGTAGAGCGATCTTCGATTTTATTTTCCTCGACCCGCCCTACGACCGGGGACTCGCCGGACGATCGCTGGACCTCATCGCCGCATGCGATCTCGTGCGCGATACCGGAACGGTGGTCGTCGAACATAGCGCGCGCGAGTCTCTGAAGCCGCGCTACGGCTCGCTTCAGTTGCACGATCAACGGCGATATGGTGATACTCGGCTGTCGTTCTACAGACGTGTCGCGGAAACCTAATTCAAGTCCCTGAGGAATCACTATGGCCAACGACAACATCGCCATCTATCCGGGATCTTTTGACCCGATGACCAACGGGCACGTGGATCTCATCAAGCGCACGTTGCGAGTGTTTGATAAAGTCGTTGTCGCCATCGCCACCAATCCGGACAAAGACCGTTCGCTCTTTACCGTTGAGGAGCGCTTGAAGATGATCGATGAAGTGTTCGCCGATCAGCACGGTCGAGTTGAGGCCGACTCCTTTCAGGGTCTACTCGTCGACTATGCCGAGCAAAAGCGCTCGCGCGTGATTATCCGTGGTTTACGCGCGATCTCGGATTTTGAGTACGAATTTCAAATGGCGATGATGAATCATCGCCTCAAGCCACAGCTGGAAACCTTGTTCATGATGACCGGCGAGTTAGAGTTTTACACCAGTTCGCGGCTGGTCAAAGAAGTAGTCAGCTTGGGTGGAGACGTTTCGGGCCTGGTGCCTAATAATGTCCTAAGAAAGCTCAAAGAGAAATTTAATCGTTAAGGGCGATCTTCATGACCCGACTCGCCGAGCGAACCAAGCTGGTCAAACCTTCCGTCACACTGGCGATCGCCGCCAAAGCGGGCAAACTCCGCACGGAAGGCGTCGATGTCGTCAACTTCTCGGCGGGCGAACCTGACTTCGACACTCCGGAACATATCAAGGCCGCCGCAGTTGAAGCCCTGCGCAAGGGCCAGACCAAATACACTGACGTCAGGGGCATCGAGCCGTTGCGCCAGGCGATCAGCGACAAGTACCGGCGCGAGCACGATCTGGATTACCGCAAGGAAGATATCCTGGTGAGCTGCGGCGCCAAGCACTCGGTTTACAACATTCTGCAAGCCGTGGTCGATCCCGGCGATGAGGTGCTAATTCCCACACCTTATTGGGTGAGCTATTCGGACATGGCGTTATTGGCCGGGGGCCTGCCGCGGTTCATTCCGTCCGAGGAGTCCGGTGGCTTTCGCATCAAGCCGGAACAACTTGCGGCCGAACTGACACCGCGGACGCGGATATTTTTCCTAAACAGCCCGTGCAATCCGACCGGTGCAAGCTATAGCCGGGACGAATTACTGGCGCTCGCCGAAATTCTCGCAAAACATGATTGCCTGATTATCGCCGACGATATTTACGAAAAGATCGTGTACAACGGCTTTAAGGCGTACAACGTCGTCAGCCTCTGTCCGGCGCTGCGGGATCGCACGATCATCATCAACGGCGTATCCAAGACCTATGCGATGACGGGCTGGCGTATCGGCTACGCGCTCGGGACGAGCGACATCATCGCGGCCGCCGCCAAGATTCAAAGCCAAAGCACGTCCAATCCAACCTCGATCGCCCAGGCAGCCGCACTGGAAGCGATTCGCGGTCCGCAAGACGATGTCGCGATCATGGTGCGCGAGTTTCACAAACGGCGCGAAGTCATTGTCGAGCGGCTCAGTTCCATCAGAGGTATCGCCTGCCGCAAACCGGAAGGCGCGTTTTACGTGTTCCCCAACATTCGCGGCCTGCTGAACAAGACCGGACGGGGAAAGCAGCTCAGCTCGCCATGCGCCATCGCGGACTATCTACTCGAGGAAGCGAAGGTGGCGGTGGTTCCCGGAGAGGATTTTGGCTCCGACGAGCACATCCGCTTCTCCTATGCGACCTCGCTTGAAGACATCGAGAAGGGTTGCTCGCGCATCGCCGCCGCGGTGCAAAAATTGACTTAGATCTCTGCTGCTAAGACCTGAGCAACGAAAACGAAACGGGTTTAGCCCACTACTCCATCAGTCCACCACTCCATTACTCCAAGCCTTGGTTTTATCTTGGCTGGCTAGGCTTCGGCCGCCGCCCGGTTTTCTTGAAATCGAAGTAATCCCGTAAGATCTGCGCGTGATCGAAAACCAGGGGCGCGGGTAAATCCCGTTCACCGAACTCACGGGCGGATGTCGCATCGTCCGCTCCCTGAGGCACGCCTTGAGCGGTGGCGATAAACACTGTTGAGACCGTATGATGGCGCGGATCGCGGCGCGGATCGGAATAACTGTAAAACTGCTCCTTCAGTATCACGTCGAGTGAGGTCTCTTCTTTAGCCTCGCGCACCGCGGCGGTTTCGAGCCTTTCGCCATAATCGACAAATCCCCCCGGCAATGCCCATCCATGCGGCGGATTTTTTCTCTCGATGAGAACGATCTTCGCGCCTCCGAGCTCGATGATGATGTCGACGGTCACCAGCGGGTTCTGAGGTTTTTCGGCCATCCTAATGTTCCTAACTTGACTCCCGCGAAAGCGCAAGGTAGATGTTTATTTTCAATTCGGTGCCGCGGGGTGGAGCAGTCTGGTAGCTCGCAAGGCTCATAACCTTGAGGTCCCGGGTTCAAATCCCGGCCCCGCAACCAACCTTTCCAATTAACTTAGCAGCCGACGACCCGAGAACGCTTCGATGAGTGAGAGCGGTCGGCCGTAGTCGGCGTGAATCATCGTCAGCGAGTCTAGAAAATTGAGGAAATTGAGCTACCGCTAACGGATTTTACCCCTGCCTTGATCGCTGCCGTAATGAACGTTGCGTAAAACTTCCGATGCCGGATCTCAAGCTCTGTGAGGATCTTGGCCCAGTTGTGTTCAGCCCATTTTTTGCTCATGGGTTCGCCTAGTTTGTTCACAACCATCGCGGGGCCAACAGTTATCGTCCGGTTGCTCGCTGAGGTTTTGGTTATGGGGCTATCAGAGTTCATGTGGCGGGATTTGGTGAGCCAGACGATCCCCTGCTCTAGGAAAGTATCAGTCCAGCTTAAAGCGTAGAGTTCCGATGGGCGCATCCCCGGTGTAAAAGAGCACAACACCAAAGGGAAGTAGATGGGTTACGCTGGAGATGTCGCAGGACGCCGTCTCCGCTGAATCAGAACTCCGCGCGCACTATGGCCTAGTTGTCGACCGTCTCGTTTGAACGCTTGTAAATCTACAAGGCTCTCGCTTCTCATGTTCTTACGCCCGGAGATCAGACCG
>DATBMR010000044.1:0-17593 GCA_036554745.1 Binatia bacterium | reverse complement strand
CCGGGAGCACAGGCGATGCGCTCGCTCCGCACCAACCCGGCCCTTTTGTACTTTCTGTGCGCGTTGTGCACGGCGTTCCTCAGCTTCGTCCAGACTCCTGAGGCATCTTCCCAAACCCAGGCTGATTGGCGACAGCGCTGGGACAAAACCCTCAACGCTGCCAAAAAGGAGGGCCGCGTCGTCGTGTGGGGTCCGCCCGGCGAATTGATTCGTCAGGCAATGACGCGCGAATTCAATAAGGCCTATCCCGATATCACGGTCGAATACTCCGGCGCACGCGGCGGCGAACAAGCGGTGCGCATTAAAGCCGAGCGCGACGGCGGCGTTTACAGCGTCGATGTGCTGTTAAGCGGTACGACGACCGCGATGATCCAAATGAAGCCTATCGGCGCCCTCGACCCGATCGAACCCGCGCTGATCCTCCCTGAAGTGACCGGGACGCAACATTGGCGCGATCATAAGCTGGAATTCGCCGACCCGACTACCCGCACTGACCTGGTTTTCTCGACGATGCTCAAGACGCCGCTGATTTTTAACCCGAAGCTTGCCACGGCGGATCAGCTCGACGAGCTGCATGAGCTGTTGGATCCCAGGTGGAAAGGTAAATTCGTGCTCAACGATCCGTTGCCGTCGGGTTCCGGCAACGTGACCTTCCGTTGGATCTGGCGCGTCATGGGGCCAGAGAAGGCCGAAGACTACTACCGCAAAATTCGCGCTAACGCAGCGGTCGCGGATCGCGACCAGCGCCGCCAGATTGAATGGGTGGCTCAGGGCAAATATGCGTTCCTGCTCGCGCCGAGCGATGGAGTGCTGGGTCAAATGCTGGGGCGCGGTCTTAAGCTCGGCATCGTTCCCGAATTCAAGGACTATGGCACTTATGTGACCGCGAGTTTCGGCAGCGCCATGCTCATTAACAAGGCGCCTCATCCGAATGCCGTAACGGTTTTTTTGAATTGGGTGCTGTCGAAGGATGGCCAGACGGCTTGGAGCAAGGCGATGGAGCACGTCAGCCGGCGGCTGGACGTCCCTACCGATCATTTACCTTCCCACACGATACCCTCTCCCAATGCGAAATTCTTCAGCGGCGAGCCGAAGCCAGGCGATCGCTATTGGCTGAGTTACACCGAGGAGAACGTCAAGCGCAGCGCGGAAGAAACAAAGATCCTCAAGGAACTGTTCGGCAGATAGATAACTTATCCGGGGAAAAACATGGAGCTCACCAGGCCGGCGATATTTCGAGCGGTGCAATTTCCCAGGTTCTCATGGCGCTGGATTCCGATCGCGCTGCTCGCCGCAGTTCTGGCGGCGCTCCTGGCCTATCCGCTAGCGCTGCTTTTCATCAAGAGCTTTGCCATCAGCCGCCCTGGTCAACCGCTCGTCTGGGGCCTCGATGGTTGGACCGCGGCATTTACGGACGCCAATTTGGCGATCGCCATCGCTAACACGTTCTACCTGGGACTGGTGCGGGTCGCCATTACTAGCGCGCTGGCGATCTTTTTCGCTTGGGTGGTCACCCGCACCGACACACCGTTCAAAGGATTCATCGAGGTCACCTTGTGGCTCGGCTTCTTCCTGCCACTGCTGCCCATGACCATGGGATGGATTTTACTTCTCGATCCTTATTACGGGTTGATCAACAAGTTTTTGATGACCGCGTTCGCGCTGTCCCAGCCGCCGTTCGACATTTATTCCTATTGGGGCATCATCTGGTGCCATCTGGCGTTCAGCACTTCGGTGCGCTTTCTACTCATGACACCGGCGTTCACCGCCATGGACGCGGCGCTCGAGGACGCGGCGCGTACGTCAGGCAGCAGCAATTTGGGCGTTTTGATGCGCATCACGATTCCCATTCTGGCACCGGCGATTCTCGCCTCCACCGCGCTGGGTTTTATCCGCAGTCTGGAGTCGTTGGAGATCGAAATGGTTTTGGGGATTCCCGCCGGCATTTACGTAGTGCCGACGAAGATCTGGGATTATATCCACTGGGAGCCGCCGCTTTTCGAACGCGCCACGGCGTTGTGTAGCATTTTTCTGCTTTTCATCTTCTTGTTGATCTGGCTGCACCGCACGTATCTGCGCGGCCGGGAGTTTACGACCGTCACCGGCCGCAGCTACATGGTGCGCACTTTCCCGCTCGGCCGCTGGCGCTGGGCGACTTGTGCCTTTTGCATGCTGTTCATCTTTGTGATGATCATTCTGCCGCTGCTGACTCTGGTGATGGGCACGTTTATGGAATTTTTTGGTAACTTCGACGTCGAGAACACCTGGACTGTGCGCCACTGGGCGGACGTCTTCACCGATCCGGTGTTTTTACGGTCGTTGAAAAATACGCTTATCCTTGGACTCGGTTCCGCGCTAGTCGGCACGCTGCTTTACGCGCTAACGAGCTATATGATCGTGCGCACGCGGCTGCCGGGCCGTAGCGTGATCGACGTTCTGTCGTGGTTGCCGTGGGCGCTGCCGGGTGTGCTGATCAGCCTCGCGCTTTTGTGGGCGGTGCTCGGCTCGGGCGATTACATCAAGCTCATCTACGGGACTGTGTTCGTCCTGGTTTTGGCGATCATCATCAAAGAGATGCCGCTCGGCACGCAAATCATCAAGGCCGGCGTGTTGCAGATCAGCAATGAGTTGGAAGAAGCTTCGAGCACCTCGGGAGCCAGCTGGCTCGCCGGCTTTCGCCGCATTCTGCTGCCGCTTCTGAGACCGACCATGATGGCGGTGGCGATCATTACCTTTATCTCGGCGGCGCGCGATATTCCGACTGTGATTTTTTTGTCGACCCACGACAGCCGCACCTTGTCGCTGCTCATGCTCGACTACATCGCCGACGCCAACAAGGAAAAGTCAGCGGTGCTCGGGGTGTTTCTCGTGCTGCTTATTTTCGCGCTGTTGCTAATCGGGCGGTTGTTCGGATTTCGCAGGTCATCGGTACACTCATAAACGACGCCGTGCGGCCGATCATACGCCGGCGCGGACAGGGAGGAATATATGAAGCCAATGTCGCATGGAGTGACGGTGTATACGGCTGCTTTGCTGGTCCTGGCGCTGGTCTATGCACCGGCGGTTTTGGCGCAAAGTGATGGCGGCTGGCAAAAGAACTGGGATCAGACTCTCGCCCAGGCGAAAAAGGAAGGCAAAGTCGTCGTACTCGGCCCACCGGGGGATCAGATCCGGGAAGCCATCACCAGGGGCTTTGCCAAGGCGTTTCCGGGCATCACGATTGAATTTTCCGGCGCGCGCGGCGGCGAGCTCGCGACTCGCGTGAAAGCCGAACGCGACGCAGGCATTTATAGCGTCGATGTGTTGATCAACGGCACCAGCACCGCCAACGCCTACTTCAAGCCGATGCAGGCGCTCGACCCGATCGAGCCGGCATTGATACTGCCCGAGGTCCTCGACCCGAAGAACTGGCGCGACAATCGCCTCGAGTTTTCCGATCGGTCGACGAAATTCGATTTGGTATTTACGACCCAGACCAATGTGCCGCTGATTTACAACCCCGCGCAGGTCAAGCCCGATGAAGTCGACGAGCTAATGGATTTATTGAACCCCAAATGGAAGGGAAAAATTGCCGTACAGGATCCGATTCCCTCGGGCACCGGGAATGGCGTGTTTCGCTGGGTATGGCACGTCCTGGGCCCAGAGAAGACCAAAGATTTTTACCGCAAGATCCGAGCCCAGGCCGCCGCCGTCGACCGCGACCAACGGCGGCAGATCGAATGGGTTGCCCAGGGTAAATATCCAATGAATTTCGGACCCGGCACGATCATGCACCAGCTCGAAAAGCGCGGCCTCAAGTTCGGCGTCGTCCCTTACTTTAAAGACTACGGCGCTTACGTGACGCCTGGATTCGGCAGCGCCATGTTCGTCAACCGGGCGCCTCACCCGAACGCCGGCAAAGTCTTCTTAAACTGGTTGCTCAGCAAGGAAGGCCAGACGGCTTTCTGCAAAGCCATGGGTTATGTCAGCCGCAGAATGGACGTGCCGACCGACCACGTCCCATCTTACTGGGTACCTCAGGACGGCATTAAGTACTGGCCGGGCTATTATGAGGAAGACGCGACCATGTCAGAGGAACAAATAAAATTTCTCAAGACGGTCTTCGGCAGATAAGAGCAAGAATAATCGCAGGCATTGAAATCCCGGACGACTAGATCGTCCGACGCAGCGTTCAAGTTTGTGACGTCGATGCCATGTGCCCGCGTCCATGGCATCGACCTCGCCTTGCCGCAGCGACGTGATAGCGCGACCCATAGCCGGTTCGCCGAACCGCATAAGACTCGTCAAACCGCCGCCAAACCGTTACCGCGCGGTGATTTTATGCCGGGCTTCCCAGCAAACTACTCAAAGACGTGAGCTCGGCGATCTTTTCGAGGTCGTTCACCGTCTCGAAGAGACGTTGGAGCTGTTGCTCCGACAAAATTCCGCGGGTGAGCTTGCGGGCCTTGTTTTCCACGTCGAGTTGGCTCATCGGGTTGCGCGGTGTTCCCTTGAAATGGATCACCAATTTGGACCGCCGCTGTTTGTTAGGGAGCGCGACGGAGACCCGTGCGGCCCGGTCCCAACCCTTCTCTTCGATCTCGTGATCGATCTTGAGCCGCACTTTGCGCATCATCGCAAGAATCTTTTTATCTTTGAGCTTCTTTTCATTGAACGACTCCGGATCCGTCGGATCATCGTAAAGACTGAGCGCGACGCAAAACGGGATGCTGTATTGCGCAGTCATCAAGTCCTTCGGCTGATAGATCGCATGATGGGTGACCAGTTTTTCAATCCCGGCGACAACGATCTCTCGAACGTCTTCTGGTTTGAAGTCCGCTTCAGCGCGCAGTTCTTGCAGCGCCTCGATCGGCGCGTGGGCGTTGATGTGGCATGGACATCGCTTGATACCGATATTCATCGTCTCGAACTCGCGGCCAAGCCGATGCGTGAGATACGAAAGTTTCGGCGAATCAGAAAAGGTCTGACAAAAACCAAACTTTCCCTCGAGGATCGTTTCCGGCCCGGCAAACCCGCGGCCTGCGAGCAACGCCGCCGTGACGCCGCCCTCCCCGGCTTTGCCGAGGTGGAGTCGCTTGATCATCGCGCCGTCCTGGCAGCGGGAGAATTCGATCAGCCCGCCCGAATAGGAGCCGGCAATGCCAAGGGCATTGATCATCCCGCGTTCCTTTAAACCGAGCAGCCGACCGGCGCCGATCGCCGCGCCGAAAGTTCCGGTCAAGCCGGGCGCGTGAAAACCTCTGCGCTCGAGGGAATTGCCGGCGGCGACGCCGATGCGCGACATCACCTCGCAAGCGGCGACGAAAGCCGTAAGCAAAGACTTGCCATCCGCGTTCCTTTCTTCGGCCATAGCGAAGGCGGGAAGAAATGCCGTGGCTCCGGGATGTACTCCGGCGCCGGGCTGGCGCACGTTGTCGAGCTCGAAAGCGTGCGCCATGACGCCGTTCGCGAGGGTCGCTTGCGCCGGCTGTGCCGAGAAACTTTCGCCAAAAACCGTAGAGCGGCCGCGCATGCTCGATTCGCGAATTAAGCCGCTCACGATCCGGCTCCAAGGCTTGGTCGAGCCGTAGAGCGATACCGCCAGCGTATCGAGAATGCACGCCTTGGAGCGCTCGATGACTTCCTTGGGGATCTGCCGGTAACTCAGATCGACGGCAAAGCGCGCAAGGCGCTGCGTGGCGTTCATAAGAAGACTTAGCGCACCACTTTGGCGCCAGCCTCCTTGAGCACGTTGCGCATCAGTACCGTCAGGTCATCGAAAAACTTAGTGAGTGCCGGACCCTTGAGGTAACCGTCTTCGAATTGGTTTTGTTCGACGTACTGCTTCCAACTGGCGGATTTAGCGAACCGGTCGAACACGCCTTCCCAATACTGGACGACCTCCTTCGACGCTGCAGGCGGGGCGACAACGCCGCGCGCCTGCGGAATGATCGTGACATCGATCCCCTGCTCCTTGATCGTCGGCACGTTCGGCAGGGACGCCAGCCGCTTCTCGGTCAGCGAGGCAATCACGCGCAAGTTTCCCGCGCGAATCTGTTCGCCCGCCTCCTGCGGCTCGATCACCATCATTTGTACGTGGCCGCCAAGCAGATTCGAGAGGCGCTCGCCGCCGCTCGGAAACGAAATGTAAGTCCACTGGGCGCCGGTGGCCTTTTGGATCAATAGACGCATGAGATTGTCTCTTCCGGTAACCGATCCGCCAGACTGGCGCAGCTGATTGGGGCTCTTCTTCGCAGCTTCGATAAAGTCGTTCATGTTCTTATAAGGGGAGTCGGTTTTGACCGCAATGACGGCGGGCTCCAAGACCAGCCGAACAATCGGCGTCAGATCTTTTATCGTGACCTGCGCCTCTTTCGTGGTCAGCGGGTTGGTTACCCAGACTCCGGTGAAGAACCCGATGGTGTGCGGATCGCCCTTTTTCTCGGCGAGATAGGACATGGCAACCGCACTGCCGCCGCCGGACTTGTTGACCACCTGCATGCGCTGGGTGATCATTTTTTCTTTTTGCAGCATCTCCGCGATCGCGCGCGCGAAGATATCCGAACCGCCGCCGGGGCCGGTGTGGACAACGGCTTCAATCTGTTTGCTCGGTTTGAATTCTTGGCTCCAGGAGCGTATCCCGGATAGCGCCGTGACCCCGATGATTATCGCTGCCAACACCACTCTGTGCTTCATGTCTTCCTCCCAGAATTTTTTTCGGCCTATCGTACAGGGGCAACTATCATCTTCAGCTCTCGCGCTCAATAGCTTCGCCGCGCCAAGAGCGCACTACGCGAACCATCGGCAAGCATAAGACCACGGCAGCGAGGAACAGCAAGACTCCGGAAATCGGCCGCGTGACCATAATCGCGATGTCGCCCTGGGACATCATCAGCGATTGACGCAGTGCACGTTCAAGAGAATCTCCCAAAACCAATCCCAGAATCAGCGCGGCAGCCGGAAACTCGAGCTTGCGCATCGCGTAGCCGAGCAAGCCGAACAGCCCCATCAACCAAACATCGAAGAGACTGTTGTTAACGCTATAGACGCCGACGATAGAAATCCCGATGATGAGCGGATAGAGCACGAAATAGGGCAGGCGCAGGATCTGCGCGAACAACGGCACCAACGGCAGATTCAATACCAGCAACAACACATTGCCGATGTACATGCTCGCAACCAGGCCCCAGAAGAGCTCCGGGTGCTCCTGGATCAGCAACGGACCCGGTTTGTATCCCCAGAGAATCAGACCGCCCAAAAGAATCGCAGTGGTATTGCCGCCGGGAATACCCAGAGTGAGCAAAGGCACCAAGGCCCCGCCCGCATCGGCGTTGTTGGCGCCTTCCGGCGCGGCCACGCCTTCGATGACGCCCGTGCCGAATTTTTCCGGATGGCGCGAGACCGCCTTTTCCAGTCCGTAGGACAAGAATGAAGCGACCGTCGCGCCCGCGCCGGGGAGCGCACCGACGAGAAAGCCGACAATGGAACCATTTAAGAACGCGAAGCGGCAGTCCTTTAAATCGCGCAGCGTGGGCAACAGGTTTCTCAACCCCTTGGCAAGCTTGAAGATCTCGGCGTGGCCGCGCGCTTCCAAGTTGACTAGCACCTCGCCGACCGCAAAGATTCCCACGGTGGCTGCAATAAAGTCGACGCCACCAAGGAGCTTCATCTGGCCGAAGGTAAATCTCGATTCGGCGGTAAAGAGATCCGTGCCGATGGTGGCGAGCCACAGACCGACGAGCAACGCGAGAAGAGCTTTGACCATCGACTTGCCCGCCAGGAAAACCACCATGGCGAGTCCCAGAACCATCAAGGCGAAATACTCGGGGGGAGCAAAGCGCAACGCAAAACGCGCCAACGGCGGCGCGATCAGCATCAGGCCGAGTACGCCGATCGTGCCCGCGACAAAGGAAGCGACCGCGGAAATGCCCAGGGCCGCGCCTGCCCTGCCTTGCCGCGCTAGCTGATAGCCGTCGAGGCAGGTGACCACGGAAGAGGACTCTCCGGGAATGTTGAGCAGGATCGAAGTGGTGGAGCCGCCGTAGCGCGCCCCGTAGAAAATCCCGGCGAGCGCGATGATCGCAGTGGTGTGGTCCATCTTGAGCGTAAGCGGCAGGAGCATCGCGATGGTCGCCGCCGGTCCCAGGCCCGGCAGGACGCCAACCAGCGTACCGAGCACCACGCCGACCAAACACCAAAATATGTTGATCGGAGTGAGCGCAACGGAAAACCCGAGCAGAAGATTACCGAGGGCGTCCACTTCAGCGATCTCGCTTCACTCAAAATCCCCAGAAGCCGGTGGGCAGCGCGACGTCGAGAGCGGCAACGAAGATCAACTGGAACGCCGCAGCGAGACCGATGGCGACGATGATGGCGAGCAAAGCCGGACGACGGTCCAAAACGACGATAAGAAAAACTGCGAGCGCAACGAAGCTCAAAATGAATCCGATCCTGCCGAGTAGAGCGATCGCAACCATCAGCGCCACCCAACCCGCCAAGGCTCGACCAGCCGTTTTCGAGAAAGCCGGTCTAGCCGTTTCTCGATTTTCAGCGTTGGGCGCCACGAAAATCAAACAAGCGGCAAAAACTATCAAACCGACGCCAAGCCAAAGCGGAAAGAAGCCCGGCCCCGGTCCGACCTCGGACACGTAAGCCAGGTTGGCTGCTACCGAAATCACGTAGATTCCGAAAGCACCGAGACATAACGCGGAAATTACGTTTTCCTTGCTTAAATTCACCGAGCGTCCCAACCGCGAGTGCTGTGAATAGCGCTAATCTGAAAATCGCGCAAGGGGAGCGCGCAGCTTTAATCACCGATCTTGCTGTTGTGCGAAGGCGAGATCGTCGGCGATTAGGGAGGCGGGAGAGAAATCTCGATCCCAACGGCAGAGGTCAACCGAAGATCTTACGTTCGACACTTTGCCAGTCGTATTGCACGAAGTTGTTTTCGCTTGGAGGGCGCATCTGCGGCGTTTCACCTTCATCGAACAAACCAATGGAAGTTTGCTGAAGCTTGCCGGCGACGAGTGCGGGAGAATGCGCTTCGACCACGATGGCATCCGCTTCGGAACGATTCCAGGCCCAATGAATCTTGTCGGCAGGGATGCGGTGAAAATCACCCGCTTTACAGAGAAACCCGCGTTCTTCCACAAAAAACCAGATCTCTCCTTCCAGCACGTAATTGATCTGTTCCGCCTCGTGCGCATGCGGCGTCGTGTGATAACCGGGCGCACGCGTTGCATACATTAGGCTGCACTCGTTACCATAGCCTCTGCGGACCACCATGGCGCCCTGTCCCTCCACACCGGTGCGGACCACTTTACGTTCAGGAACGTCCGCGGATTTAACATGCAAGGACATGGGCACCTCCTCAGCCTACGAATAGTTGGAGTGATGGAGTAATGGGAGTAATGCCAACGCAACACTCCACCCCTCCATTACTCCACCACTCCAGCTTTTTTCTGATACCGCGCTTTCGGCACGATCTCAGCCACCGTGCCGCCAGGAGCGCGGAACTTGATCGGGACCACGCCGGGATCACTAATGATCTCGCACCCGAATTCCCTGAGTTGCTCAGCGGACTGTTTCATATCATCGACTTCGATGGCGAAATGGTGGATGCAAGGTCCGAGCCCTGAGGCGCGCGCTTCAGCCGATTCCTCGCTGTCATACTTGATCAGCGCCAAATCGATGGCGCCGTCGGTTAAATGGCGCGACGTATGGTCGCGCACCTTGCCGGTTTCGACCTCGACGAAGCCAAAGCTCTTTTCGTAGAATTCCGTCGCTTTTTCCAGATCGTCGACTTTGAGGGCAATATGAACGATCCGCGCCATAGATCCTCCTCGCCCAGCGCTCCACGTCTAGCACAGCCAAGAGAACTGATTCAACTTGGCGGCGCCCCAGCACCCAATCGCGCGGACTACGGCTTTACCATTTCCCCAATCTGGACAACCGCTCGGCGGCGGCGGCGAGGGTTTCGTCTTTCTTGCAGACCGCAAAGCGCGCCAGGTGCTTGCCCAAATGCTTATGCTTCTCTTGGTAAAACGGACTTGCGGGAATACAGGCTACGCCAACCTCCCGGGTTAGCCATTGGGCAAATTGAAAATCATCTTCGACGCTTGCCGGCGCGATGCCGCGCCAGTCGATCATGACGAAATAGCTGCCGCTCGGTCTGAAAACCTTGAAGCCGGCACGCTTTAGAGTCTCCACCATCCAGTCGCGTCGGGCTTGGTAATCCCTCTGCAAATTCTCATAAAACGAAACCGGCAGCTTGAGCGCTGTCGCGGCAGCTGCTTGCAGCGGCGATGCGACCGCGTAGGTGATAAACTGGTGCGCCTGGTTGACGGCGCTCACCATGATCGCCGGGCCGATTGCCCAACCAACTTTCCAACCTGTGACGCTGAAAGTCTTGCCCAGAGAACTGACTGTCACCGTGCGCTCAGCCATCCCGGGCATTGTCGCCAGGCGCGTGTGAATCGCATCATCGTACAGGATGTGCTCGTAAACCTCGTCCGTGATCGCCATGACGTTGTGCTTGTGGCATAGATCGCGGATCACTGCCAGTTCTTGGCGAGAGTAAACTTTTCCTGTCGGATTATGCGGGCTATTGACGATTATTGCGCGCGTGCGGCGGTTGAACGCGTTGGCTAATTCGTCCGGATCAAACGTCCAATTCTCGCCGCGCAGCGGGACGTAGCGCGGGACAACGCCGGCCATGACTAGATTCGGCACGTAGGTGTCATACACCGGCTCGAAGACGATCACCTCATCGCCGGGGTCGGTAAGTCCGAGGACGGCGGCAAAAATCCCTTCCGTGGCGCCGCTCGTCACCAGAACATCCGTTTCGGGGTTGAGCCTTTGGCCGTAAAATCGCTCGGCATGCGCAGCAATCGCCTCGCGCACCGCGGCCATGCCGATGCCCGGCGCGTACTGGTTCAAGGCGGCGTTCACCGCCTGCACTGCTGCCGCCAAAACTTCCGGCGGCCCGTCGAAGTCCGGCGCACCCTGCCCAAGATTGACCGCATTATACCGCCGCGCAAGCTCATTGATCTCGACAAAGACGGTGGTGCCGAAACCGGCTACGCGTCGAGACATTTGTCGCATTTGGTGGTCCACTGCTCAAAAATTTCACTATCGCAATAATCATGATCGACGATGTGTTGCAATAGTCAGTCGTGACGCTAACATGCTCGAGTCCCCCTGGACATTTGGGCGCGGTTTCAATATCAAGGCATGATCGGAACGTGCCGAGGAGAAGATCTCATGGCCAAAGCAGAAACATTCAACGTAGTCGAAGCGACCATCGACGACATTCACGATGCCTATAGGGCGGGGCGCCTTACCTGTCGCCAGTTGGTGCAAATCTATCTCGACCGCATCGCGGCTTTCGACCAGCAGGGACCGCAGCTAAACGCGCTCATCACCGTGAACGCCGATGCGCTCAAAGAAGCCGAGCGGCTGGACGCCGCCTATCAAGGCGGGCCCGTTGGTCCGCTGCACGGGATTCCGGTGATCATCAAAGACCAAGCGGATGTAAAGGGAATGCCGACGACGCTGGGCTCCGTGTTGTTCAAAGATTATTTTCCCGACCGCGATTCGTTTGTTGCCGAAAAGCTGAAACAAGCCGGCGCGGTGATTTTGGGCAAAGCGACACTCGGTGAGTTGGGCGGCGGCGACACCCACGGCTCGCTTTTCGGCTCTACCCGCAATCCCTACGACACCGAACGCACGGTTGGCGGCTCTTCAGGAGGATCGGCGGCCTCGGTTTCGGCGAATTACACGACCGTCGCGGTGGGACAGGAGGGCCTGGCGTCCATTCGCAGGCCTTCCACATGGAACGGCATTGCCGGCATGCGTCCCTCCGGCGGTCTTGTCAGCCGCAGCGGCGTATACGGCTGCTGGCCGGAAATCTTCGGATCGCTCGGACCGATGGCGCGCACGGTGAAAGATTTGGCCAAGCTGTTGGATGTAATGGTCGGCTACGACCCGGATGATCCGATCACGGCGCGTGGCGTCGCGCATATCCCCGAGAGCTACACCAAGTTCTTAGACAAAGATGGCCTCAAAGGCGTGCGTCTGGGAATCTTGCGCGAGTCGATTGGACTCAACGCCGAGCCGGAGTCCGAAGATTTTCACAAAGTCCAGGAAGTTTTCGATCGCGCGGTCGGCGAGCTCAAGGCCGCCGGCGCCGCAATCGTCGATCCGGTGGTCGTCCCGAAAATCAAAGAGCTGCTCGCCAAGCGCTCGGGAGCTCCCGGTGAAACCGATCAATCATTCAAGAATTATTACGGCCGCAGCGCGAAGCCGCCGTACAAAACACCCGAAGACGTCATCGCTGCGCCGGACTTCGCCAAAGTCGTCAAGCGCTCACAAGAGCGCTTCAAGAGAAATCCTGACTGGACGAAGCATTACGAGAGCCTCAAAGCGCAAGATGAGTTGATGACGATTTTTCTCAAGGTCATGGCCGACCACAAACTCGATGCCATCGTCCACAAGGCGGTCGAGCACCAGCCGACGCTGATCAAAGATGGGATCGCGCCGCCCTTCGTGGACCAAAAAGGCGCGCCGCATCTGAACACGTTTCTAGTCTACGTTCCGACGATCGTCGTTCCGGCCGGTTTTACCCGCGACAACTTGCCTGCCGGCGTGTGTTTTATCGGCCGTCCGTACGATGACGGCAACTTGATTAAATTCGCCTATGCTTACGAACAGGCAACGCGCCACCGCAGGCCGCCGGCGAGCACCACGGGTCTGTAAAATGAGGGATGGTAGCGGCCCCGGCGTGCTAGCCGCTACCGATGACCATTCGACTCAGAGCCCGCCAGATTGCACAGTAGGGCTAAATGCAATCTTCGGGCGTAGACACTCGGATAGGTCGAGCGTCCACTAGATCTTATTCCCTGCGATAGTCGGTCGCGTCGCCGGCGATTCCCTACTGTGCATCTCGAGGAAGAAATCGCCTTTGCGAATGTGAACACGTGCCAATTTCTTTTTACTCAACTCTTCCACCAATCGAATGAGCGGCTTATGCGCATCGAGATATCGCTTCGGTGGCGGCGCGAATTTCAGCGCATCGACGAACTCCGGGCCGGCGTAAAATCTCAGCAACAGCTCTTCATCGGACAAGTGCGCTCCGCCGTACTGCCGGCGCACTTCCGTCAATGTCGGCTCCGGATAGTCGAACTTTTCGATCTCCCGCGCCCGCGCCCGGTCTAAAATTTTTGCTTTGACCTCGGCGTCCATGTTATCGCTGCCCTCCCTTCCCCACCGACCGAGCGCGTACTGGATCACCTGGTCCGTTGCTTCTCTGTAGCGTTCGCCCAAGATCACGTTGATGGCAGCCTGGCTGCCGACAAATTGCGCGAACGGCGTCACCATGATCGGATAACCCATCTCGCCGCGCACCCGAGTGGTTTCTTCGAGTACCTCCTGCAGCTTGTCCTCTTTACCCATGAGTTTGAGCTGATGACGCAGATTGGCAATCATCCCGCCAGGCACTTGGTGGCCGTACCAAGCTTGATCGTATTCTCGCGGCTCGCCCACCGGCAGCCCTTCTCGTTTGGCGATCGCGCAGAAATGATCCCGCACCGGCCCTAGGGCGTCCAGATTGACCAGCGATCGGTAGCCCAGGGCGCGCAGGTTGTTTACCACGTTGAACACCGAAGGTTGTGAGGAGCCGTTGGCGAGCGGCGGCACTGCGGTGTGCACGATGCGCACGCCCTGTTTTACGGCCTCGAGCAGATTGAACGGCGCCAGACCGTTATTGCAGTGGGCGTGAAACTCTAGCGGCGTATCGCCGATGTTTTGTTTGATCAGCCGCACCAAAGTCCGCGTGCGCTCCGGCGTCAGCATGCCGCCAACGTCTTTGAAGCAGAGACGATAGGGCCGTAACGCCGCCGCGTCGCGCGCTTTTTGCACATAATACTCGTCAGTATGGCGTGGCGAGATCGAGTAGATCAGGTTCATCACCGTATCCATGCCGAGTTGCTTGAGCTCCCTGGCCTCCTTGCCCAAGAGCTCGAAGTTGTTCCAAGCGTTCGAGGTCCGGGTCAGCGTCACGCCATATTTCACCACCGTCGTGATCAACAGCCGGCGAATGCACTCGGGGATAAATTCGAAGCCGCTGTGCAAACCACCATGATAACGCAAACGCGTCTTGTTGATTTCTTTGGTGCCGAAACGCAGCCAGTCCCAGGGATCTTGCTTGTGCTCGCGGACGAATTTTTTGATGCGCAGACTCAAAAAAAATTCCATCGAATCGAAGCCGGCCTCATCCATGTGCGGCAACGCCGGCAGCATCATGCCGGTGGTCATGCCGTAGGCCCATAGGCTAATGTCGCCGTCGCGCAAGGTCGTATCGACAATCCGAATCTCATCCATAAAATATCTCGCGCTGATCGAATCAGCGCTTCACAATGGCGGGGCTTTGACCACTACAGAGGCATCGATATCGGCGATCGTCGGGCGGCCGCACTTGGCCATGGTAATTTCGATTTCTTCGCGGAGGATGTCGAGAACACGGATCACCCCTTGTTCGCCGCCCACGGCAAGTCCCCAAAAAAGCGGCCGGCCAATGAAAACTGCCTTCGCTCCCAACGCCAACGCCTTAACGACGTCGGAGCCGCGCCGGATGCCGCCGTCGAGATAGACTTCCATCTTGCCCTTGGCCGCTGCCACCGCTTCGGACAACACTTCCACGGTGGCCAACGTATTATCCAGATGGCGTCCGCCATGATTGGAGACGATTACGCCGTCGGCGCCGACCTCGGCACACAGCTCGACATCCTCGGCGATCATAACTCCCTTGGCGACCACCGGAAGAGCCGCGGCCTTTTTGATCCACTCCAGATCCTTCCAGGTGGCTGCGGGATCAGAGCCTTCACCGGCCCTGCCGGCAGGACGCGGCGCATCGGCACTCACGGCGGGATAGTTCACGCCCCTGGTCCGACGATAATTGTTGCGGATGTTGCGCTCGCGTTTGGGCGGCCACTGGGAGTCGAGCGTCACCACCACAGCTTTGTAGCCGCTTTCCTTCGCACGCCGGAGCCAGTCTTGGGTCATCTCTTTGTTTCGAAACGGATACATCTGCACCCACAGATGGCCGTCCGCAGCCTTGGCCAAATCCTCGAACGATGTGTTGGAGTTGGCGCTTACGGCGAGAATTGTCCCGCAGGCCGCCGCAGCGCGATAGGTCGCGAGTTCGCCGTCTGGATGCGCGCGCTGGTGTCCGCCGCACGGCGCAATCAACACCGGCAAGTTGACCTTGGTTCCGAGCACTGTCGTCGAAAGATCCAAAATGCTCACGTCGCGCAGGACGCGCGGGCGCAACGCCCAAGATGTATAGGCGCGCCGGTTACGATCGACACTGATCTCATCGGTGGCGCCCCCGGCGATATAGTCGTACTCCTCCTTCGGCAAACGCTCTTTCGCGAGATCTTCGAATTCAAAAAGATTGATCGGTTGCGGTATCGTCATCGACGTCTCCTCCGTGAAGTGGTCTGCTCCATGCGACAAGCTCATCGTTCGCCGCGTCGGCATTTCATATCGCTTATTGCTCCGAGCGTCTAGCGCGCCGCTTAGCAGTAAAACAGCTCCATCGAGCAAAAATAGTGTTCTGGGTTTTCGCTCGTCGGTAACCAAGTCAGACCTTGCGATCTTTTGAAGGAACTTTGCGTCGAGGCGCTCGTGAGGCTCGGTCGCGACGCGGGCAATGCCATCGAAGTCGCTGCATCTGCTATTTCGAAACGTGCTGGCGGGCCGAGCAGCTGGCCGTGCCGCGATCGTGAAAGCTTTGCCCCTTCACCGGAACGAATTCCCAATCATAGTGGCTTGGGTAGAGCGTCAGCTTGAGCACGCCATGAGCTACCGTGTTTCGCGTCTCGCTGTTCGGCTTGATCTTACCGATTGAGTAAAGACGCCCCCCGCCTGTGCCGACGACAAATTGCCTCACGCCGCCGGGATCGGCTTTGCCCTCCGGATCCTGCGCGGCAAAGCGCTCGTAAATATGATCGTGGCCAGAGATCAGCAGACTGACGCCGCGCTGATATAGGATTTTGTAAAGCGCGGTCATGTAAGGATGGTCGCCGTACTTGCTGCCCGAGCTGAAACGCGGGTGGTGCCAGTAGGCCGCGACGCAGTTCGAATGGCTGGCTTGCAGGTCAGCGCGTAACCACTGTTCCTGCACTGCTCCCCAGCTCTCGGCGGCGCGATTGCTATTGAGCGACACGATATGCCATGAGCCAAGTTCATAGCTGTAATATCCCCGGCCGGCAGGCCCGGCATTGTCGCCGAAATATTTGAAATAGGGTTTGGCTCCGGGAGAATCGTAATCGTGATTGCCCGGCGCCGGGCGGGTGCGGGACCGATGGCGTCCCCAAGTCAGCCCGTAGCACTCGATGAATTCCTGCGCCGTGCCGTGCGGGTAGGCATGATCTCCCGCGGTAAAAACCATCCCGCCGATGTCATCGAGGAGGCGCGCTGTCTGTTCGCTCTGTCGCCGGTCACATCTGGCGATATCGGCCGCGCCAACCAGAACGGCGCCGTTCGGTTGGGGCTGAGATCCGGCCTTTCCCTCTGCACAGAACAGAACGCAGAGAATGAGGATAACCGCGGCGCTCCATTGCATGGAACGCTTCTCGGAATTGAGCGGCGTTGCGCTGCCGGGCGGGTCGATGGCGAGATATTTTGATGCAGCCCGGCTCAAATCCGCGCAATAGTGTGTTTGGCAGAAGGCGATCGGTCTCGCGTTCTGCTTCCCGGCTTGCAGTGACGGGACGCAAATCGCTGATGAACCGTAGCGGCAGGACAAGACAAGGCTCTTCCTTATGGCTTTTTCAGCAGCTGTTCGTAGCCGAGCTTTTCCAAAACTTCCAATCCGGAACCACCGCGGCGAATTCCATCAGCCATATCTTGTTCTTTACGATAAATCACCTCCGCCGCGGCGACAACTTGTTCTTCTCGTTCTTTGGGTATGATGACCACGCCGCTACCGTCAGCGATCACCAGATCGCCGGGCTGGCACTGGACGCCAGCGAATTGAACCTCCCGGTTATACGATTCCTGCATCACCCGCCCCCGAGCTGTCATCGGTACCACGCCGCGGGCGTAGACCGGGAACTCGAGCTCGCGGGCCTCGTCGATGTCACGACAGGCGCCGTCGATAACGACGCCGCTAACTCCTTTCAACTTGGCCGACAACGCCAACAAACCGCCCCAACAAGAAAATTCCCGCTTGCCGCCGTTGTCGATCACGATGATGTCGCCGGTTTTGGCCGCCTCGATTGCCGCCGTGCCGAGATGCTGGGTCGGCTGCTCTAGCCCGGCGGGTTTGATCTTCATCGTGATCGCGCGGCCGACGATCCGTGGACATTGCCACTGCGGTGTCACTCCCCAGGTCGCCCCCTTCAGCGCCAGGCTGTCCAATGCATCCGACACCGCGCAAGTATCGAGCTTGGCCAACCGTTCGATGATCGGTTCTCTAGCAGGCTGCTGAAAAAGACTCATATGCTTCGTTGCGCTCAATCGCCTCGCTACAACGTACTGGCTAAGTACGCCTCCGCTCGTCGATTTTTCGCGCGCCTCGCCTCTGAGTCTTTTTGAGCAGCCTGCAATCAGA
>DATBMR010000041.1:0-7069 GCA_036554745.1 Binatia bacterium | reverse complement strand
TCCTCTGCCGATTACTGACGGTTTGACGGCGCCAAGAAGATTCGTTCATCCTGTTCGAGCGTGAATCTCCTGCCCGTTTTTAGGCAAAACGCTCTACGACCCCGAATGCTTGCAAGCTGTGGAGGTATCGCATGTCTCGTCACGAACTCAGCGAGACTTTCCCGGTTGGTTGGACCGGCGTTGAGATGGATTCTTAGGTGGGTTGGGTGTTCGCGCTCGCAATCGGGGCAGAGGAAAAAAATCTCGTAGAGCGGCATGTAACGTGACCTATCACCATGATTGGCAGTTGCAAGGCCGCTAAAGCGATTTGCCAGTGATGCTGCTGGCGTTCGTTTTGGCAAAGCTACCCAATCGGATTTGATGAAACTCGCCTGAGGTCGCGCCGTCCGGTTTTTAACTCGGAGGGATACGCAAATGGACAAACTGCGAAAGGCGGGTTGATCCGAAGCGGTTAAATTGGCTTGACTCAAACCGACGGACAAACTAGTCTCCGGCTGAGTTTAAACGAAAACAACGTACAAAATCCGCTCTGTATTACCCAATCACTCGTCGAAGGAGGAAACGCTTATGGCCTACAAACTGGAAGGAAGTCTGCTCGAGGTGTGCAACTGCGAAGTGCTGTGTCCTTGTTGGGTCGGGATCGACCCCGATAACGGAACTTGTGATTCTGCATTGGCGCACCATTTCGAAAAGGGTGAAATCGATGGCGTGGACGTATCCGGTCTGACTCTGGGATTCATTGTACACATCCCGGGTAACGTGCTGAAAGGTAACTGGCGCGTTGTTGTCCACATTGATGAAAAGGCAAGCAGGGAACAGGAACAAGCGCTGCTGAGCGTCTACACCGGCAAGCAAGGCGGTCCGGTCGCAGATCTGGTGCAGTTGATCGGCGAAGTCGTCGCCGTAGAGCGCTCGCCGATTAGCTTCGAGGTGAAAGAGGGAAAGGGAACCCTAAGGATCGGCAACGTCGCCGACTGCGAGATGGAGCCTTTTCGGGGTCCAAACGGCGACGTCACAACGCTTCACGATTCGATATTTTCGACCATTCCGGGCTCACCGGCATATGTCGCGAAGGCGACGAAGTTCAAGATGAACAATCCGGCGCTGAAACAAAACATTGATCTCAGGGACCACAACGCGATTCAGGGAAGATTCGTCTTCCAGAATTAACTCTGAGCACGCGATCGGCGGCCGAGAGCGAAGCGTTCAACACGGGTCATGGAGTGATGTCCGCCAAATCCACTACTGCCCCATTGCGCTACTTCAACATTCCGTTCGATTCATCCCGGCGGGGAGCTTTCCTATGGGTGATGGGATGTTTGATCGCGCTCGCTTGGCTGGCGTTGTGGCTCTGGACGCAATCTCCCTACGGTCGTTACTTGGATCACGGGCAACTGGGCGAGATCGTACATGGGGGCAAAGATTCGCTTATGCTGCTGGTGGCGCTCTATGTCGTCGGCTGGACCCTAATGACGGTGGCGATGATGCTGCCGACCACGCTGCCGCTGCTCGACATCTTTGGTCGCCTGACGCGGCGGCGGCAAGATCAATCGCGACTAATGGCGCTAGTTATTGCCGGTTATTTGGCCGTATGGGCTGGGTTCGGCGTTGTGGCTCATGTAGCCGATTGGGCTTTGCACCAGGTCGTGGAAGGCAGCGGTTGGTTGGCCGCGAATGCCTGGATCATCGGTGCCGGCACTCTGTTGTTGGCGGGGACCTTTCAGTTTAGCGATTTAAAATATCGTTGTCTCGACAAATGCCGCGCCCCCTTGAGCTTCGTGACGGAGTACTGGAGCGGGCGCCGCCATTGCCGAAATGCACTCTTGTTGGGCATCAATCATGGCGTCTTTTGTGTCGGCTGTTGCTGGGCCTTGATGCTGTTGATGTTCGGTGTGGGTGTCGGGAATCTCGGTTGGATGTTTAGTTTAGGCACGGTCATGGCCATCGAAAAGAACTTATCATGGGGGCGGAAACTGAGCGCGCCGGTGGGACTCGCTCTCTTGGGGTGGGGAGGCTTCCTTTTGCTTAATGGTTTTTTGTCGGCGCCATAAGGAAGTTGCAAAACAGCCGGCAAGGCCTCTCGAGTATCCGTAAACGACCGTGACAGGTATCATTTTTGTGTGGTTGCCGCTCGCTTTTGATAATTCCAGGTGCCGTCGCGTTGCGGCGCGCGGCCTTTGAGCACGTCCTTGAAGTGCGGATGTTCGTAAAGCGGAGTCCGGTTGATCATCTCATCGAGTAAGTCGTCGTGTAGGCAAATATAGTTCTCACCCTGGGCGCAGTAGGCGAGATAGTTTAGCCGAGCCTGTTCTTCGAGTTGCGCCATGCCCATGACCGCTTCGGAGACTGTTTTTCCGGTAGTTACGGCTCCATGGCCGCGCAGTAGGATTGCCGGGCGGTCGCCTAACAAAGTTGCCACCTCCATGCCTTCGGCGTCGCTCTGGATGGTCTTGACGTGAGGATAAATCGGTAACGGATGGCGCAGCATCTGCGCGCCTTCCTGGCGCATCGGTTTCAGTGATCCGGTGATGACGCTCATGAGAATCGTGTAGCGCGGGTGAACATGGACGATCGCGTGAATCTCCGGATGAGTCTTATAGATGCAGGCGTGGATTTTGACTTCGGAGCATTGCGTCAGTCCGGCTCGTCCAGCGACCAAGAACCCTTCCGTATTGCACATGACCATGTCATCGGGCTCCATGATCGCCAAGGCATCGAACTCATATTCACGACCTTTGACAAAGAAATGATTAGGCTCTGAGGGGACGCGCATACTGGCATGTCCAAGCGCCGCGGTCACGCCCGTGGCAAGGCCCAGGTTGGCGAGCACGCGGTTGGCGGCCGCGACCTCGCTCTTCACGTCTTCGCGATCTATGCTCATGTTGGTTCCTCCTCGTGGCGTAGGATTATCGATAACCATGCGGTGCGTCAACTTCTCGGAGCGCGCAGCCGCACCCGAGCTTATCGGTTCCCGACGAGGAACCCCCGATGGCTTGCAATGACGATGGGCGAGCCGATTGGGATCGAGGTATTCGAGGTGGGAGGCTATGCGTCAGGTTCAGAGCGCGTTTATCATGATTCTCATGACGAGCGGCGTCTTCCTCCGGTCGCAGATCGCTCGAAATCACCGCTGAGCTGCGCGGCTTTCCAGCGCATAAAACCCGCGCGCAGATAACTCGCGTCGAGCTGCAGCTGCTCACAAATGCTCTCGAAAGAGAACAGCGACGGATTGTCAGTCTCTAGAATCCACTGTTCGGCCGCTTGAAACAATTCGATACCTCGCCGGGTGGTGGCAAGCACATTTTTCTGAAAGTCTTCCGTAGCATTTTCGAGCACCGCGAGCATCAGCCGCTCTTCGCCGTCGCGGATGCTTCTTCTCTGGAGGCGATCCAGGATCGCACCATCGGTAGGCTCGATGATGGATAATCCTGTGTTCGTAAATCCGGTCCTGCGGTTCATACTCGTTCAGCGTGAGGCGATCGGTACCGGACCGCAATCGCAAAGGATACGCCAGCCGTAATGCAACGCAGCAAAACTAACTCAAGGGAACGAGCGCGGAAGGAAAGTGACAGCCAAGGAGGGTAGAGTTGCCCGTTGTCCGATTTCGATGCGCTCACCGGGCGGCCGCTGCCACGATCAGCCGAAGAGCGTCGTGTGAGCAGTAAAGGGAGAAGTCCGAACTGATACCAGCCCGGCGTCGGCAACAGGCAGTTCGACTTGGCTGGCTCATTGGCGGTCGACTACAGTTCTCCTGCGGGGCCCCGACCTGCTCGCTTGATTCCTTGGGTTTCTTCTGAAAGTAGTGAATCTAGCGAGAGAATTCTTGGCATGGGAGAGGCGCCGGGGGTATAATCAGGAACCACTCATGGCTAACCTTTACTACAACGACCGGCTGATCATCGCCTATGCGTGGCTCAACCAGAGCGACAAGCAGTGGAGCGCCGGCGCTGAGATCACCTGGCGCCGCGACGGTCACCGGCAAGCCCATTCCATCAGCGGCTTGAACGAGCGCTTCAAAACCAGCGACGACGCAGAGCGTTTTGTCATCCATCTTGCGAAGGCATGGATTGATGCCAATCCGTAAATCAGCAGACACCAGAGGCTCGTGCCGCTGGTCGTTCGCGCTCGTCCGCGCGCGAGAACGATGATTGAGATTTAGCGCGCGCGCCATTTATGTTAGGGTCTGATTATTCTCATTGAAAATGTCATGAATTGGCAAAGCATGCGGAGTAAACTTTTTCCATGAGCTATAACGCTTGGTTCCAATGCATCAAGGGTTGCCCGGGACAATATAGCCTGCTCGAGATCATCTATCGTTGCCCCAGCTGCGGCGATTTGCTGGAAGTCCGCCATGATATGGACGCGCTGAGTGCTCGAGCAGCGGCGGCCTGGATCAAGCTTTTTGACAATCGCCTCGGCCAGAACGCCTATCCTTACGGCTCGGGGGTGTGGGCGAAGAAAGAATGGGTCGTGCCTTTCATCGACAACGAAAATATCGTTTCGACCTGCGAGGGTAACACCAACCTGTTCTGGGCCAATCGTTACGGCAAGCAGCTGCACGTCGAAGATCTCTGGGTCAAGCAATGCGGCAACTCGCACACCGGCTCGTTCAAAGATCTCGGAATGACGGTGCTGGTGTCGGTGGTAAATCAGATGATCGCCAACGGTGAACCGATCGACGCGGTGGCCTGTGCCTCCACCGGCGACACGTCGGCATCGTTGGCGGCCTACGGGGCGGCGGCAGGGATTCCGACCGTAGTTTTTTTGCCGCGTGACAAGGTTTCCCCGGCACAGTTGGTCCAGCCGCTGGCCAACGGCGCACTGGTGCTGTCCCTGGATACCGATTTTGACGGCTGCATGGCGGCGGTGCAAGAAGTCACGCGGCATAAACGCATCTATCTGGCGAATTCAATGAACAGCCTGCGCATCGAAGGGCAGAAGACCATTTCCATCGAAATCGTTCAGCAGTTCGATTGGGAAGTACCTGATTGGATCATCCTACCGGGCGGCAATCTCGGTAACGTCAGCGCCTTCGGCAAAGGCTTTCTGATGATGTACGAGCTGGGGCTCATCAGCAAGCTGCCGCGTATTTGCGTTGCCCAGGCAGAGAACGCCAACCCGTTGTATCTTTCTTACCTCAAAAGCTTCGAGCACTTCGAGCCGGTCACTGCGCGCAAGACTCTGGCGAGCGCGATCCAGATTGGCAATCCGGTGAGCATTCGCAAGGCGATCACCACGCTGCAGCGTTTTGAGGGCGTCGTCGAGCAAGCTTCGGAGCTTGAGCTTGCCGAAGAGATGGCGCGCGCCGACCGCACCGGCATGTTCAATTGCCCCCACACCGGTGTTGCGCTGGCGGCGCTCCGCAAGCTGGTCGAGCGTAAGGTGATCCATGGGCACGAGCGAGTGGTGGTCATCTCGACGGCGCACGGTCTCAAGTTCGCTGAGCAGAAGATCGCTTACCATGCAGGCACGCTCTCCGGCATTCACGGAACACAACAAAACCGACCCGTCGAAGTGAGCGCCAATCCCAAACAGATCAGCGACGCGATATCACGCTACGTTGAGCGCGTGCGCTTACTGGACGGCTAATGCGCCAGCACGACAGCAAAAACGGCGGGGCCGCCGAAACCAAAGAATTTTCCTCCGCCCGGCCCGACGGCAAGCCGTTTGGCTTCGGCACCTTGGCCGTGCACGGCGGCGAGCCGCGTCCCAAACTCGGCAATTCGCTAGCCACGCCGATCGTCCAGACTGCAACCTACACCTTCGCCGATACGCAGGAACTGCACGACCATTTCCAACACCGCGTTGAGCGCGAAGAATACGGTCGCTACGGCAATCCGACGCAGCGCATCGCAGAAAAAAAACTCGCCGCGCTCGAAGGCGCTGAAGATTGTTTGCTGTTTTCCAGCGGTATGGCCGCCATCACCACCGCCCTCTATGCCGTGCTATCGCACAATTCGCACGTCGTCGTGACCGATGATTCCTATCGCCGCACGCGGCAGTTTCTCATTCAGGTATTGCACCGTTACGGCATCGAAGTATCGGTGGTCCCGGCGGGCGATTACCAAGCGATCGAAGAAGCGATCCGCCCGACTACGCGGCTGCTCATCAGCGAATCGCCGACCAATCCCTATAATCGAATCGTTGATCTAGAGCGCTTTGCCGATGTTGGCCGACGCCATCGCGTCAAAACCCTCATCGATGCGACCTTCGCCACGCCGTACAACCAGCGTCCACTGGAATTCGGCATCGATATCGTGCTGCATTCGGCGACCAAATATTTGGGCGGCCACAACGATCTGTTGGCCGGCGCGGTACTGGGCGCGACGGAATTGGTCGACGGAATCCGCTCGTTGCAGCACGTTACCGGGGCGATCATCGATCCGCTCGGCGCATATCTACTGGTGCGCGGCTTGAAGACCTTTGCGCTGCGCGTGGCGCGGCAGAACGCCAATGCACAAGCATTGGCCGAGTTCTTGGCGTCTCATCCGCGGGTCAAAGCGGTGCACTACGCGGGGTTGCCATGCCATCCCGAGCACGAAGTTGCGCGGCGCCAGATGCGCGGCTTCGGCGGCGTGGTCTCGTTCGAGATCGACGGCGATCTTGAAGCGACTTCACGAGTGGTAGACGCCTGTCGGGTCCCGCAAATCGCGCCTTCACTCGGCGGGGTGGAGAGCCTGATCGAGCAACCCGCGTTGATGAGTTTTTACGAGTTGAGCACCGAAGAGCGTTTGCTGGTCGGTATCAAGGACAATCTGATCCGTTATTCGGTCGGCATCGAAGACGCGGAAGATCTCGTCGCCGACTTGGCCGAGGCGCTGAAACGCACGTAACGCTCTCTGTCAGCGCGGCCGAGCCTCTGCCAGGGAAAAAGCCCTTAACGCCGAGCTGACCCGCCTCCTCGAAGGGTAAGAATGTAGCCATGTCGGCGCGGCCGGCGGGTCGCCTTGTTTTACGAGTTCCTTAGCAGCGTGTCCCCAAGCAGTTTTCGCAAAGTCGCACGAACACCACGGCCGAGGCGATCTAGTCGGTGATGTCGTATGGGATATTTGTCGGTCCGTCGATCCGA
>DATBMR010000006.1:0-11775 GCA_036554745.1 Binatia bacterium | reverse complement strand
CCTAGATCCGGACACCACGCGACTCTTAGTCCTTTGAAATCGCGGGCCAGAGGCTTGGCGAAAATCGATGAATCACAGGGATAGACAGCCGGATCGCGAGGATCGGCTCCCGCCATCGCGCTCAACAGGAAAGCCGCGTCAGCGACCGAGCGGGCCATGGGCCCTTTGACGCCGAATCCCAGGAACGGCAGCGCCACGGGGGCTAGCGGTACGAGTCCGACGGTGGGACGAAGGGCGACGACGTTGTTAAAATTGGCCGGATTTCGCAATGAGCCGCCCAGATCACTGCCGCTTGCCAGTGGCAGCAAACCAGCGGCGAGCGCCGCGCCGGCGCCGCCGCTCGAGCCACCGGCGCTTTTTGTGAGGTCGTACGGGTTGAACGTCGTTCCGTAAACGTCATTGTACGTATGTGAGCCCATACCGAACTCAGAAACATTGGTTTTCCCAATGGCGAGGACGCCGGCATGTTTGAGCCGCTCGACCAGCACTGAATCCTCGGTCGGCATAAAGTCCTTGAAAATTCTCGATCCGCGGGTCAGCGGAAACCCGACGGCAGGGTCCAGGTCTTTGAACGCGAACGGCAAGCCATGAAGCGGCCCGACCTGATCGTTTCGCGCCAGCCGCCGATCCGCCTCATCGGCCAGCGCGAGACATTTCTCATCATCAAGTTTGGCAACAATTGCGTTGATGTTCGGGTTAACGCGTTCAATCTGTTGGAGGAATGCGCTCATGACTTCGCGCGCCGAAATTTTACGAGCGCGGATCAATTTCGCCAACGCGCGCGCGCTCATGAAGCAGATTTCATTGACTTCGCGGGTGCTCATTGATTGCGCAGTCTTCGGCAAGCGCTGCTTCACCACGGAGACGCAGAGATCTTAGAGTCAGAGAGTTTTTGATGAACCAATCTATACTCGGTGTACTCTGCGCCTCTGCGGTGGTGTACTAGATTCCCGTCTCCTTGGGACCGGCGCGAGCTTCGCCAACGTTTCTGGCGATTTTTCGACACTTCACAGTCGGGAAAACTTGAACCGCGGACAATAGCTGTACGCTTCCTCGTGCGCGAGCTATTTCTTGATATCGAGAAACGAAAGCCGCTCCGCCATGGGCGTCTCGGGAAACACGTAACCGCAGGCCCGGCAGGTGCGCAGCTTCTCGTCCGCATTGAACTCGGCGTAGACGGCGCTGACCTGCGCTGGGATGTTGCCCTGGTTGACGACTCGTGAGAGAACCAGCTCGTCGCAGTTCTCGCAGAACCAGGCGAACTCTTCTTTCTCCTGCTGGCGGCGCTTGCGCTCGATCACCAGGCCCCAGGTATTTTCGAATCGACGGGGCGAGTGCGGCAATCCGCCCGGACAGACAAAGATCTCGCCCTCTTTGATCCTGATGTTTTGCCGCCGCTCGCCTGCCGGCTTGAGCACCAGCTCCATGTCCCCTTCCACTTGATAGAAGAACTCATCTCCGGGCTCAATATGAAAATCCAGCCGCGTGTTTGGCCCGCGCAGCATCATCACCAGAAAATCCTTGTGGTGCACGAGTAGCTGGTTCGTGCGAAACGGCGGATTAAAGAGGTGAGCGTTGTCCTGGACCCAGCGCTTCAGGTGGAAGGTGGAGAGAAGTTCCATAGGATTTCCTGTTGGATTGATGGCGTAATGGAGTATCGGGTTTGGAATTGGTATTCCCAAAAACCATATAGACCCACTACTGTCTTCCTCCAATTATCTTATCTTCGCCGCTTCTCTCGCTACTCCGTCGGTGATCGTCCACCAGATCGAAAGACCTTTACGGAGCGCTTTGAGCACGCGCACTTGCAGGTCGTTGGCGGTGGCGAATTGCTCGACCAGTTCGTAGCCGATATTGCTGTGTTCCGTGTCCGCCTCGCCATGCTCGGCGAAAAACTCGATATCGTGGGGCTGCAAACCGTAGTGATCCCGGAAGGCGCGGAAGAATTTACCGCCGGTGAGTTGATTGGAGAATTCATTGCAGCAGTTCGTCGATGCCACTTGTTCCAGGATGTGGTTGCTGCGCAAAGCGATGTCGAGCCAACCGACCCGCGCCAGCACGGTCGTCGGCAAAAAGTCTTCCTCAGCTTCACATCGCTCCAGTTCTTTAGCCGGAATCCCGATGCTTTCGCCGAAGCGGAGAAACAATGCTCGATGGCCCAAAACAGGTCGGGGCGACCCCGCGAAGTACGTGTAGCCGACCTCTGAATGAATGATGTCTACAAACTTCTTGTGGATTTCCGGATCGTGTATTCCGGAAAGCTGGCAGCGGACAAGCTTCGCTGTGTTGATCGCCACATTGTAAGCAAAGATCCCCCATGCTTCCTTCGCCCAGATCCTTATCGCCCCCAGCGGCAGCTTGCCCGCGTAGAGGTCCTGATAAAAGGGATGGTGCAGGCGAGCATGGCGGTTCTTAACTTCGCTCATCAGCACGTCGCAGAACTCCTTAGTGGGCAAAGTTTTACCGTTCAGCACCGCTTCAGCAGACATCTTTCACCTCATGAACGTAAATTTTGACTCAAACGTGCCGCCAACGTCGTGCCGAACCTTCATTTCGCTCATCACGCTATTCAGCGGCACTGTCAATTCTGAACAGCTGGATGGATGCGCCTTCGCATCACTTCTTATACAACTGCGCTACGACGCCGCTGTCTTCGAGCTCTTTTAAGAAACGCGGCTCAACGAACCGTTTTGGGTCGGCGCTCTTCGCCTTTGGATTCGTTTTCGCCAGATCGTCCAAAATCGTCGCCACACCTTTGAGGCTCGGATAAGGCACCCGCGCCATGTATTTGATCGCATACGTGTTGTACGCCTCTTCCAGCGCGGTACGGTCGGTGAGCTTGGTGAATTTTGCAATCGACTGGATGCTCGCCTCTTTTTGCGTCTTGTAGAAGTGAATGCCTTCGACCATGGCACGCACGAAACGGCGCACGAGATTTTCCTTTTTCTGAATAGTTTGCCGAGTGGTCGCCAACGAAGTGCCGATATAATCCAGGCCGAGATCGCCGAGAGAACCGAGCTCCACCAGCCCCGCTTGCCGCGCGCGAACCGTAAAAGGCGGTTGCAGCAGCGTCGCGTCAACCATGCCGGTTTGGACGGCGGCGAAGCGCGACGGCTGGGTGCCCACCGACAAAAACGTCAAGTCTTTGTCCGCGTCCATGCCCCACTTTTTGAATGCGACGTGAACGCCGTAATCGTCGGTCGCTCCGGGCCGCGCAATGCCGAATTTCTTGCCTTTCAAGTCTGCCGGCTTTTTGATGTTCGGACGCGTAATGAAGGTGTGCTCCATGGTGTTGATATAAGTCATCAACACGACCGTGTCGGCGCCCTCGAGATTGGAGGCGATCGCGGCGGGTCCGGCAAAAATCGTCAGGTCGAGGTCGCCTGACACCAGAGCCGCAATATTCGGCGGCGCGCCGGCGACGAATACGATCTGCGGCTCGAGATCGTATTTTTTGAAGAAGCCGGCGTCCCGCGTGACGAACAACACAGCCTGGGAGCCGCTGACGGCACTATGGGAAATATTGACTCGTTCCGCGTTCACATCGCTCGTTGAAAGAATTATCGAGTAGAGCAGAACGACTAAATAAAAGAGCCGATGCCCGTGATTCCTGCTATTCATGATTGCGCCTTTTACGATGGTCGAATTTGAACTTGTTGGCATTGCAGGCGATTTCGACGCGGTTCCCGTCCGGGTCGAGAAAACTGATTGAGCGGTTGCCGGCGACAACCAAAGTCTCCGGACCGCTCACAATGGGAATCTTTTTGCGCTTTAACACCGGATAGATTTCGTCGATGGTGTCGTTCGAATCGACGTACATGCAAAAATGATGAAGCTTTGGGGCGCCCTTCCCGGAGACATGCTTCACCCCTTCGGGCAGTTGCTGGAGAGCGAGGTCATGATGCTCCTTACCGTAACTGAGAAACGTCATTTTCGTGTCACGGTTACGCGCCGAAACTTGGAGACCCAAGATCTCGCGATAAAATCGCTCGGATTTCTTGAGATCGGCGACGTTCAGAACAATATGGCCAAGCATGCCGTGCTGAATCTTCATGGACGCCCTACTAAATAACGGCTCTGTTTTCCTGTCAAGACAGCGCATTTTGTGTGGCCATCCTGATTATCTCGTCGAAAAGGAGAATTCACCGCCGATCGCCGAATACGACAAAAGAATATCATCAGGAGATAGCCCGAACCTTACGGACTCTGAGCCTCTGTCGTGAAATGATCCTGGAGCAATTGACAATCCTTTCGCGAATACGAGATAGTTCGCGGGACGACTTCGAACGAGGAATACACGATGAAAATCATGATGGTGATGGGCGAATACCCGCCGGAGGAAGGTGAACGGCGCCGTAAAGCCGTTCTGAAGTGCGCGTCGCCGGGCACCGAAATAGGGTTTGCCGTCATCAAGGCGACCTTCTTTCGCCGTTCCAATTCGCAGGTCAATTCTCTTTCCGCCGGCCCGCTGGTCGCTGAAGTCGCGCAAAAGGCTGAAACCGACGGTTACAACGCCGTTGTGCCGTTCGGCACGCTCGATGCCGGCGTCGAGCTGGCGCGTAATCTGGTACGCATTCCCGTCGTCGGCGCCGGCCAATCGGTCATGCATCTGGGCGCGCAACTCAGCAACCGCTTGGGTGTCATCGCCTACGAAGAAAAGAGCGTTCCCTTTATGCGCAAGCAGATGCACGCCTGGCGCGTTGCCGATTCCGTGGTGGCTATCCGGAGTGTCCAAATTCCGTTGATGGAAAGCACCAGCAGACGCGACGTCCTGCGCGACCGGTTCATGGCGGTCGCGCGCGAGTTGATCGATACACACGGCGCTGAAGTAATCGTACCCATGGGCGTAACCATGGTGCCGGTCCAGTATGCAGCGGCGGAATTCGAAAAAGAGCTTGGAGTGCCGGTGGTGGACGCGCTCAAGACCAGCATTCAAACCGCCGAGATGATGGTCCGGATGGGGCTCACGCATAGCACGCGTACGTATCCCCGGGTGCCGCTCGTTAACCCTTGATCGGTTATGCGTCCCGGTGAGCGAGCCCGGTAATCTTGCGATCGAGAGACAAGAGTAGTGCGAAGCTTCGAGCTGATAGAACCGCGATCTTTGGGTGAAGCGTGCGTCGCCCTCGCAGCAGTTGAAGATGTCAAAGTCATCGCGGGAGGCACGGCGCTCCTGCCGATGATCAAGCAAAGGCTGATGCTGCCGAGGCTGTTGGTCAATCTCAAAAAGCTCCGCGATGCTTCAGAGATCAGCTTCGATTCCCAAGGCGGAGTCCGCATCGGCGCGTTGGCGACGATCAATGAAATCGAGACTTCGCCTTTGCTCCGAAAGCTCTATCCGGTCCTGGCCGAGGCCTGCCACGTGGTCGCCAACATCCGCATCCGCAACATGGCAACCCTCGGCGGCAATCTCGCCCACGGCGACTATCAATCTGATCCGCCGACGGTGCTCTCCGCGTTGGACGCGCGGGTTGAGCTTAGGAGCCAACGCGGCACCCGAACTTTAAGCCTAGGGGACTTTCAACTCGGCAGTTACGAAACCGCGCTCGCGCCCGGAGAGTTGGTGTCGGCGGTCCTGATTCCGCCGCCGCCGGATGGACTGAAAGGTCTTTACATGAAATTCACGAGCGGTTCGTCCGAGGAACGCCCGTGTGCCGGCATTGCGGCATTTATCCGAACCGAAAACGGCATTTGCCGCGAACTACGTCTTGCCGTTGGCGCCGTATCGGCGCAGCCGGTGCGGATTAATTCCGCCGAAGAGCGGGCGCGAAATCAACCGCTCACTACTGAGCTGATGCAAGCGATCGCCGATGAGTCGGCACGCGTCGTTCGGCCAATCGATGACATTCGCGGTCCGGCGGATTACAAACGTCACCTCGTTGGCGTGTTGGCAGGCCGCGCCCTCACTGCGCTCGCGGTCGGCGAATCGGAGATTCACACATGACTCTGGTCGGAAGCAACGTCCCAATGGTCGGGGCGTTGAGCAAAGTCACCGGCGCAATGAGTTACGCCGCCAACATGGACTTTCCGGGCCAACTCTATGCCAAGGCGCTGCGCAGTCCGTATCCGCACGCTAAGCTCCTCAAGATTGACGCCAGCAAAGCGCTTAGACTTTCCGGTGTCCGAGCTGTGGTGACGCGCGATGATTTAACGGGGTTGAATCCTTACTTCGGCACCGGCGTCGAAGACCAACCTGTCGTCGTCATCGATAAAGCTCGCTATGCAGGCGATATTGTTGCCGCAGTTGCGGCTGACAGCCGGGAGATTGCCGAAGACGCAGTGACACTGATCGAGGCAGAATACGAAGAGTTGCCCGCGGTCACCGACATCCTGGAGGCGGCAAACCCGAGCGCGCCGATCATCCATGACCGGCATGTCGACAAAGCAGCCGGTGGGAACATACACGGAGTTTATCGTTCAATCAACGGCGACCTCGACCAAGGCTTTAGAGCAGCCGATCAAATTAGTGAGAATACCTACACTCTTCCTCCTATCCAGCACGGTCACCTCGAACCCCATACGGTCACGGCCTACTGGGACTCGACCGGCAAGCTGATCGTTCACACAGCCTGTCAAACGCCTTCGCCGTTGCACGAGCAATTGGCAAAAATCTTCAAGCTTTCGTTGAATCGAGTACGCGTCGTCGTTCCGCCGGTTGGCGGCGGCTATGGCGGCAAAAACCACGCCCGCATCGAGCCAGTGGTGGCACTACTCGCGCGCAAAGCGCGCCGGCCGGTACAGTGGATTCTCACGCGGGAAGAGGTTTTTCTCACCGGACGGCGATTCGGCGCCGTGGTCAAGATCAAAACCGGTTTCAAAAGAGACGGCCAGTTGATCGCCCGGCAAGTCGAAGCGTATTACGATATCGGCGCCTACGCGCTTTCGGGACCGGCCAATACGAAAAACGCCTGCATCATCGCCGGCGGCCCTTACAACATTGGTCATCGCGATTATACGACTTACGCGGTTTACACAAACCTTCCTCCCGCGGGCCCCTACCGCGGCGTCGGCGCATCCCATGTGTGCTGGGCCTACGAGTCGGAAATGGACGAGATCGCGCGGCGGCTTGGCATGGATCCAGTCGAAATCCGGCTTAAAAATCTGCTCAAGGAAAACGATCAGTTCATCACCGGCGAGCCGATGATCTCCGTCGGCGCCACCGCTTGTCTGAAACAAGCGGCTCAAGCAATCAATTGGGGAGGAGCAAAAGAGCAGCAAATCAAACCTGCCGCTCCGTTACTCCGCGGCAAAGGTCTTGCTGTCGCCATCAAGAGCACTTCGACGCCGAGCACTTCCGCCGCCAGTGTGAGACTGAACGCTGACGGGTCGGCCGTCCTGCTTACCAGCAGCGCGGAGATCGGGCAAGGTGCGCAAACCTGTCTGGCGCAGATCGTCGGTGACGTGCTCGGCTTGCCGCTCGAAATAGTGAGCGTGACTTTTCCGGACACCGATGTAACCCCTTACGACAAAGCGACAAGTTCGAGCCGCACGACCTTTCACATGGGCCGCGCGGCGCAGATTGCCGCCGGACAGATCCGCGATCAGTTGCTTCAGGCGGGTGCAAAGGCGCTTGAAGCGCGTGTTGAAGATCTGGAGCTTAAGGATCAGCGCTTGCAGGTTAAAGGCGTGCCGGAGAAAAGTCTGACATTTCCTCAACTCTTTCGCGCGATTTTCGGCGAGCCAAGCGGCAGCTTGTTCGGCAATCACACCCTGCGGACCGAGGGCGGTGTTGATCCCAAAAGCGGTCATGGCAAAGGCTCGTCCTTCTGGTTCTATTCCGCCGCCGGCGCCGAGATCGAAGCCGACACCGAAACCGGCAAGGTCCGTGTCTTGCGCATTGCCACCGCCGTGGACGTGGGCAAGGCGATTCATCCGACGCAGTGCGATCTCCAAAATGAAGGTTCCGCGCTCGCCGGCTTAGGGTCGGCGCTCTTCGAGGAGATGCGCTTCGACAACGGCCAATCGATTAACGGCACTTTTCTCGACTATCTGCTGCCGTCGATGCTCGACCATCCTGGAGAGTTCGAATCTGTTCTGGTTGAAACACCGCATCCCGACGGACCGTTCGGTGCCAAAGGCATGGGCGAAGCCGCGCTTCCGCCGATCGCGCCCGCCGTCGGCAACGCCGTCGCCAACGCGCTCAATGGCATCCGTATTCGGGACCTGCCGATCAAACCTGACAAGATCGTCGCCGCGCTCAAGACCGCAAAGGAAACAAGCTGAAAAATGAAAAAGCTCATGTTCATTTTGCTCTTGGTCGCCTGCGACTCATGGGTAAACCAATCGCCGTGGGCCGCCGAAGCGGACACATCGCTGGTCATGAAATGGCTCGGAAACGCCGGCTGGGAAATCAGGGCCGGAAGCACGGTTATCCTCATTGATCCGTTCTTGACTCGAAAGCAGGCATCAGCAAGCGAAGAGTGGAGAACCAACGAAGGCGAAGTACTCAGGAATATCGACAAAGCAGATTTCATTTTCGCTGGCCATAGCCACGCCGACCACATCGCCGACATTCCCTTCATCGCCAAACGCTTCGGTTCGAAAATCATCGGATCCAGAACGACCGTCAACATCGCCTTGACCGCGGGAGTGGACAAATCGCAGCTAACGAGCATCAGCGGCGGCGAAAAATTCGACTTCAAGGATTTTTCTGTGGAGGTCATCGAAAGCCAGCACGGCGTGCTCAATCGCGGCGGCCGACGGCGGCAACCCAGAACTGAAGAAGTGCCGCAGCCATGGCAGGGTCCCATTAAAGGCGACGCTTTCGTCGAAGGCGGCAGCTATCTTTATTATTTCGCTTTCGGCAAGCTTCGGATTCTGCACCAGAGCACCGGTAACTTCATCGAGGAGCGGATCAAGAGCATTCGGCCGGACGTCGCGCTGTTGGCCGACAATCGCAGCTACCATTGGCCCAATGCGTTTGAACTGCTGAAGCCGAAAATCGTCGTGATTCATCACTACGATCAGTGGCGCACGCCGCTTTCCGAAGGCATCCCGGACTCGAACCGCCGCAGAGCCCAACGCTTCGCACGCGTGATCACGAGCTTCGACAGGAACATCAAGGTGATCATTCCGGAGCTGCTCAAGACGATGACGCTGGAGTAACCCCGTTGAAGCATTTGCCATGAAGCTCACGTTTTCGACGACCATAAATGGCGTGTGCCAAGAGGTCCGGATCGGCGCCAACCGAACGCTTTTGGAGTTTTTGCGCGATGATCTTAAACTTAAAGGAACGGTTGAAGGTTGCAGCGTCGGCGTCTGTGGCTCCTGTACCGTTCTCATCGACGGCAAGCCGATCAGTTCCTGCCTCACTCTAGCGAGCAATATCGAGAACAAACAAATCACGACCATCGAGGGTCTCGCCCGAGACGGCGAGCTCGATCCGGTACAGCAGGCTTTTCTCAAGCATCAAGCCTTCCAATGCGGTTTCTGCACCGCCGGCATGATCATGGCGGTGAAAGGCTTGCTCACCGCCCATCCACACCCGACCGAAGAGGTAGCGCGCGATTATCTATCCGGGAACTTGTGCCGGTGCGGAACGTACAAAGAAGTTTTGGCGGCCGTTATCGAGTTGGCAAAGGACTAGTCGAGATATGCCCTCGTGAGACCGGCATGCGGGTACAGGCGGAATATCACTTGTCGATTTTACTTTAGTAATTGACGTTAATTGACGTGATGTTAATCAATTCGCGGCGAAACTCTTGGCGATCTGGGAAAACCGCGTTGCATTATATATGAATCCGTATACTAGAGAGGTGGTATCTTCAAACTCAACCGCTGTAACCTGTGGATGCCGGATGACTGAGCGAGAACGGTGGAGCGGAACGTGGAGTCGTCTCGGGGCTGTGGGCTCGGAGGCGCTTCTCGGGGAGCTAGTCGCCCGCTACTCAGAGCCCCACCGCTTCTATCACACGCTGCAACATCTCCGAGAGTGCTTCTCCGTGCTCGAGCCGGCTTCGCATCTCGCGGAGCGGCTCGCCGAAGTCCAGCTCGCGCTGTGGTTTCATGATGCCATCTACGACACGCGCGCCCAAGACAATGAAGAGCAGAGCGCGCGGTGGGCGGAGCAGTCGCTCGTCGCCGGAGGAGCCAGCCCGGATGCCGCGGCACGAGTCCGCGAGCTTGTGTTGGCAACCAAACACAACGCGGTGCCGGAGGGAGAAGATGCGAAGCTCCTCGTGGACGTCGACCTTTCTATCCTAGGAGCCAAGGAGCCGCGATTCGCAGAGTACGAAAGACAAATCCGGCAAGAGTACGCGTGGGTTCCGGAAGACGCATTTCGGCAGCGCCGGGCGCGAGTCTTGGCGTCGTTCCTCGATCGCTCTTCGATCTATAGCACCGATTGGTTCGTCGCGCGGCTGGAGGAGCAGTCGCGCAAGAACCTATCGCGCTCGTTGAAGGAGCTGGTTGTCTAACGATCGGTTTGAGTCGGACCGGAAAAAGCCCACTGTCGACTCAACCCGGAACGTTCGAACGCCCCTCAACTAAATAAACGTCATGCCGCATCATCTTCGCATCGCTAGGCCGGTCAGCGATATCGCACGCACCAAAGACATGTACTGCCGCGGCCTGGGTCTCCGTTTCATCGGAAGCTTCGAGGACCATGACGGGTTTGACGGCGTAATGCTCGGGATGGCTGGAGCGAACTACCACTTTGAGTTCACACACTGTCGCAAGCACCCGGTACATCCGGCACCTACGATCGAAGACTTGGCGGTTTTCTACATACCGGCTGAGTCGGAGTGGGAGGCCGCGTGCGCCAGAATGCTGGCTGCCGGGTTCAAGCAGGTCACAGCGTTCAATCCGTACTGGGAGATAAGAGGTCGCACGTACGAAGACCACGATGGGTATCGTATCGTCTTGCAGCAAACGGAGTGGAGCAACGTTGAGAAGTCTTGACTCCCGTCTTATTTGTCGCCGAGCTCCGCCGGTCTAACCCTCCATGGGCCGGACCTGCCAAGGCCAAAAGTCTACCTGAATATATCTCGTATCGTCTTATGCCATTTTCGTCGTAGTCGAAATCGAGTGATCTGAGGTATACAACCTTACCGGAGGATATCCGGAACCGACATTCCAATAGTCGATCACTCCATTATTCCAAGATTCTCTCATGGCCATCGACATCTGTTATTGGAAACACGACATAGCAAGTGACGCAGCCTTTCCCTGCTACGACGGGAAGAGCATGGTGTGCAGCCGCTGCTGCGTGGAAAGCTGCCCTAAGGAAACGCCGCAGTGGTTCGTCGCCTGTGCGCGCGCGGGACATCCCACCTGGCCGAGCGTCGGTCGCGGCCGCCGAGTGCCGGCCAAACTGGTCGTGCTCGAATCTTACTGGAATACGCGCTTGTTTGAGACCATGTCGGTCAAAGGTTTCTTTGAGGCCATGGGACCGCTCCACGATCCACCTCTGCAACTCGCCCATCGTTTTGTCGAGTCCGAACGCGGCCTCGCCTACTACACCGCAGGGCCAGAGGGCATTCTCTGGCGCGACGCCAATGCCGTGGATGCGCCGATTTTTTATCTGGCGTTTCATGGCGCGCCCACGGAAGTAAAGTCCGTTCTTGAATCCATCGGCGAACAACCGCTGTGCGAAGCTTTCAAAGGGTTCGGCCTAAAGACCAACCTCGTTTATTTTGCGGCGTGCAGCGTGCTCAAAGGACGGAACGGCCAGCAGTTTGCGAAAAAATTTCTTGAATGCTCCGGCTGCCGTGCTGTCATCGGGTACACGACCAATGTCAACTGGATGCTGAGCCTGTTGACCGATATGCTGTTCCT